>JBEKWP010000119.1:0-11095 GCA_049512915.1 Candidatus Sulfotelmatobacter sp. | reverse complement strand
TTGTTTGACCGCCTGCACTCGGAAGGAAACACCATCGTGCTGGTTACCCACGAGCACGACATCGCCGAGTACGCTCACCGCGTGGTCAACATAAAAGACGGAGTGGTCGAGCGCGACGAGCGCAAGGACAAGACCTAGTTCTCTATCCGCACGACAGGGAAGATCCGCGAAGGACTAACTCCAACTGGCGCCCGATTTGCCCGCCCCGTGCATCGCCGCCTCGTCTACCACTGGCGCCGATGCTACCACCACCTTGTCCCGGCCCCCGCGCTTGGCTTCGTACAGCGCTGCGTCAGCTGCCGCCATCAACTCTTTGGGCGATGTGCCATGCTCGGGAAACACCGCCACACCCACGGAAATCGTGACCATTCCGAGCGACTTGCCTTGATACAAAATCGTTAGTTCCCTCATTTTCAATCGCAGGCGTTCCGCTCGCGCACGCGACGATTCGAGGTCGGCCGTCGGCAGGATCACGACAAATTCCTCTCCTCCGAAGCGGCATACGAAATCTTCGGCCCGAATACCTTTGGCCAGAAACAGCGCGGTCTCGCGCAATACCGCGTCCCCGGCTTCATGGCCATAGGTGTCGTTGAAATTCTTGAAATGATCCAGATCGATCATGAGGAATCCGAGAGACTGCGCGGCTCGGGCTGCTCGCCGCACCTCGCGCTCCAGCGTCTCTTCCAGGTACCGGCGGTTATACAGACCAGTCAAGGCGTCCCGCACGGACTGGGTCCGAAGCGCTTCCCGCAATCGAATATTGGCGAGGGACAATCCCACTTGCGCCGCAAACGTAGTCTTGAAGGAGAGTTCCGACGCGTCCATCTGAGGCGTATCATCGGTGGCCTGAAAATGCACCACCCCAAGCGTTTCACCCTGCGCCAGGATCGGCGCGCATAAATACGTATTTTTCACGCCTTCCGCATGGGCGCAGGGCGCGGTGGAATCACCCGCTAACACTAAATGTGTGTGCCCCGTGCGCAGAGCCCAACAGGAAGCCGGCTCAAATACCAGCGCGGGGAGGTGGCAGTCGCTCCATGAGCCAATCACTTCCGCGAGGTTGCGCGAAGCGTCCAGCAACGCCATTGCTCCCGGGACGGCAGGAAAGATTTTGGGCGCATAGCCCAGGGCAGCCGCGAACACTTCGTCTCGACTGATGCAACTCTGCAGGAGTTCGCCCATCCTGGTCAACATGGCGGCCCGCTCCGAGCGTTGCTTGAGTTCTTCCAGCATTCTCTCGTTTTGCCGGTCGAGTTCGCTGCGGGCGAAATCTTTCTCCAGCATTTCTTCCTGCAGCCGGGTGTTCGTGGTCGCCAATTGCACTGTCCGCTCCAGAACCTGCTCTTCCAGCACCTGCTGGTTGTGTTTCTGATTCTCGATGTCGGTACAGCTGCCGAACCATTTGATAATTTCTCCGGTGGTGCTCCGGATGGGATTCGCCCGGCCCAGGAACCAGCGGTAGTTTCCATCCTTTCCGCGCAGGCGGTATTCCACTTCGTAGGGATCGCCAGTCTGCAGCGCGTTCTTCCATATTGCCGCGCATCCGTCCAAATCATCGGGATGGATGATCGTCAGCCACCCTAAGCCCTGTAATTGCTTGAGCTTCAGCCCGGTATAGTCAAAACACTTCTGGTTGAAGAAATCGTCAAAACCATCCGGGTTGGCGGTCCAGATGATCTCGGGAATCGCCTCCGCCATGGTTTGGAAATACAACTCACGTTCCCGGGCAGCGCTGAGACCGCCTTTGTGCCATCGCCTCGCCCGGCTGATCACGAATAGAGCAACCCCGAGAGCAGCGATCGCCGCCGGCAGCGAAAGCGCCATCAGCCTGTAGTCGTAGCTGCCGC
This sequence comes from Candidatus Sulfotelmatobacter sp., assembly GCA_049512915.1. Lineage (GTDB taxonomy): Bacteria > Acidobacteriota > Terriglobia > Terriglobales > Acidobacteriaceae > Sulfotelmatobacter. The sequence continues at coordinate 9,248 of JBEKWP010000119.1, read as the reverse complement.
CGAGTAACGCCATTGAACTCATATCTAGCAACGACCCTCCAACTTCAACTTTCGCCGAGTCCTTGGAGACAAGCCACGACCCGGATTCTGCCAGCCCATCTCTCGGCTGGGTCTCTGCGCAATCTATCGGCAGGAATCCCCGTTTTCGTGACGGGCAAAGACAAACGCTGTCATTGCGAGCCCCTCGCAGCCGCATAACGCGCGGAGAGAGCGAGCGAGAAATCTGCTTTTCTGCTTGTGGTAATGGAACGCCAGGTTCCTCACCGCTGACGCGGCTCGGAATCGCAGGTTAGTAGGGTGGCAAAACAAAAGGCCTTCCTGCCGAGCGGCCTTTCTGAGAACTGATTTAGGAGATTAGCGCGTCGTGCTTGCAGGTGCAGACGCAGTAGCATCCGTTGGAGTACCCGGGATGAAGAAATTGTGATCGTAAAGATTCCGGTACATCAGCCCGGCAATCTCGGCTGCCTTCGGACCGAACGTGGGCCGCCCACCTTGCAGGAAGACCACTACTACGATCCGTCCCCTGCTGGTGTTCGCGTAGGAGGCGAACCAACCGAAGCGGGTGCCAGCGTGGGAGCAGGTTCCGGTCTTGCCCAGAATCTCTTCCTCACTAAAGTTGAGCCCAAGGCGGCGCGCCGTGCCGTATTGCACGGCTCCCGCCATGCCGTCAGAGATTTCCGGAATCAGCGGAGCGATATCAAGCTGCCGTTTGATGCGCGGCTGAAAATTCGCAACCTCTTCGGGCGCCGTGGGATGCTGCAGGTAGTAGAGCGTGCCTCCGTTGGCGATCGCAGAAACCATTGCGCCTAACTGCAACGGCGTCATCGAAATGCCTTCGCCGAACGAACACATCTTGCCGACGCCACCCAGCTTCTGCGGAATCACCTCATCGGGATATTCTCCCAACTGCTCGCCCGGTATGTCGTAGCCCGCCAGTTCGCCCAAGCCGTACTGATGGGCATAGTAGGCAACTTTTTCGAATCCCAGCTTCCGTCCCAATGCCTCGAAATATGCGTTATTGGAGTGCGCCAGAGCCTCGGTGAGGTTCATCCGGCTGCGTGCGCCCAGCGAGATTTCAGTTTCCTTCGAAACCAGGCCCTCGTTCAGAGCTGCCAGCGCCACGGAAAGTTTGATGGTCGAGCACGGCTGCGCGCCGCTCGACAGTGCCAGCCTCTGATTCACCATGGCCAGCACGCGTCCGCTGGTCGGCTCGATCGCTACCACCGTGCCATTCATGTTGCCCAGAGCATCCATCGCTGCCTGGCGAACGACCGGATCTTCCCCTGCGGTGATATCGCCGGCTGCGATGTCTTCGGCAAATGAGCTGACGAAAAAGCGTTCGTGATATCGGTGATGCGAAGTGCTCACCGAGGCCCGCCTCAAACTTGCCCCCTGGGTGCTCGTGCTGGCACTGTGGCTGGTCGTGCCGGCGCTGTGGCTGCTCGTACCCAGGCTGGCGCTACCAAGGCTTGTCGGCCTGCGAACCGCCGTGCCGCGGCCGCTCGCCAGATGACGCATGCGTCGCCGCGTGCGCTGGCTCTCACTCACTTTCCTGGATTTCGTTTTGGTATTCAGCGTGTGCGGGTTGACATGCGCCGCCCACATTGCCGGCGCCAACAGCAGCCCGCCTACCACCACCACAAGACGAAGACAGCGCGTTTCCCACTTGAACATCTTGGTTTCGTTCCCTCGAATGCCCGGCTTTCCTTATTCCCTAGGATGCACGAAGCTTGCCAGTCTGCCGGTTTTGACGGTAACCTCGGCCAATTTCCTGATACTACGGGAGTTAGAGCGTTTCAGGCAATACAAAAGTTTCAATCGTAGCAAACATTAATTTCGATCTAACCCATTACGGGACAGGCAGTTAAATGGGAATTACCTTCGTTCCACAGCCCACAGTAACGGGTTACTTGATTACTGAAAAGATACGTCCCCAGTGCGCAAAGCTTTTCTTATTGCAGTGGTCAGCTCAACAAATCCGCAACCTGCAGACAGGCTTTTTGCGGAGCCGCTGATCAGTGATCACTGACCACCGATCACCGGCCACTGCCTTCACATGACTTCGCCACGCTTGCGCAGAAATGCCGGAACGTCCAGATCGTCCTGCTCGAAGTTCGCGACCATCGCGCTGCGCATGCCGTCCAGTGAAATCACTTCGCCGCCAGCATGGGCTAGCCCAGCATGGCCTACTGCAACCTGCGCCATCGCAACCGGAGACACCTCCGTCATCCTTGACTCTTCCATCCTCAGTTCGGACCTCGTCTCCCGATATGGCTCCGGAAAAGAAGTCGCTGGCGCCGGACCTACAGGGTCAGGAAAATCGGCATTGGAGAGACTCATGGCATCGTCGTGTGTGGATGCGAAAGAGTGATGTGCCTCCGCCGGCCGATGATGCGCCCGGCTCACTTCGCGGAAGCCGGTAGCAATTACCGTGATCTTCACCGCGTCCTTCATCTTGTCGTCCATCACTGCGCCGAAGATAATATTCGCATCTTCGTGGGCTGCGCTTTGAATGATGGTGCAAGCCTGCTGCACCTCGGCCAGCTTCAGCGAAGCCGATCCCGTGATGTTAATCAGAATGCCGCGCGCGCCGTCGATCGCGCCGGCCTCGAGCAGCGGGGAGGCAATGGCCCGCCGCGCTGCTTCCGTCGTGCGATTCTGGCCGCTCGCCGTCGCCGTGCCCATCACCGCATAGCCCATGCGGGCCATGATCGTCTTCACGTCGGCGAAGTCGCGGTTGATGATGCCGGGAATCGTAATGATGTCAGAAATTCCCTGCACTCCCTGCCGCAGAATGTCATCGGCAATGCGGAACGATTCGAAGAACCCGGCGTTCTCCGCCACTGCCAGCAGCTTTTCGTTAGGGATGACGATCGTCGTATCCACCGATTCCATCAGCTCGGCAATGCCTTTCTCCGCCTGCGTCATACGCCGCTTGCCCTCGAAGGAAAACGGCTTGGTGACCACTGCGACGGTGAGCGCTCCCATTTCGCTCGCCAGCGACGCGATAATTGGAGCCGCGCCGGTGCCCGTGCCGCCGCCCAGGCCCGTGGTCACGAACACCATGTCCGCGCCCTCGAGCGCTTCAATGATCTTGTCGGAGTCTTCGAGCGCGGCTTTGCGCCCGACTTCCGGATTGGCGCCGGCGCCCAGCCCATTCGTCAGCTTCACGCCCAGTTGCAGCTTCACCGGCGCGCGCGACATGCGCAGCGCCTGCAAGTCCGTGTTGGCAACGATAAACTCGATGCCCTCGACTCCGGCATCGATCATGCGGTTGACCGCGTTGCCGCCGCCGCCGCCCACGCCGATCACCTTGATCTTGGCATCGTTGAGCGGCTCTTCGTTAAAGCTGATGCGAATGCTCGAATCTTTTTTCATAACTCTCCAATCTTCTGCGGACTCACTCTGTTCTGGGTACTAGGTACTGGCTACTTCTTCACCCCACCAACATGGCCTTCAATCTCGATCCCCACCGATCCCCCTGAAACCCGCGCGCCAAGCGCGCCCTCTGTCCGTACGCCACCATGCCCAACACCGTGGCGAATTCCGGTTCGGCAAGCGTAGCCGGCATTTTTGGCAGAGGCGTAGGCCAGGACAGCCGCACCGCGCGCCGCAGCACCGATTCCGCCACATCGAAAATTCCCGGCAGCCGTGACCCTCCGCCGCTGAGCACAATGCCCGCCAGGCACGCTTCGAACATTCCACTCTGCCGCAGAGTTTCGCGCATCATTTCAAACAACTCGCGGGCCCGCGGCTCGAGAATTTCCGCCACCAATCGTTGCGGAAGCAAACGCGAAGGCCGGTCGCCGACCGATGGCACTTCCACTTCATTCCCTTCCGGAATCAAGGTGACGATGGCATTGCCGTATACCTTCTTGATCTTTTCCGCCTCCACCAGTGGCGTGCACATGCCCACCGACAAGTCGCTGGTGAAGTGGTCGCCCCCGACTGGAATCACTCCCGTGTAAGCCACCGCGCCCTGCAGGAAAACGATCAACTCCGTCGAGCCCGCACCGATGTCCGCCAGACAGACTCCAAGCTCTCGCTCATCGGCTCGCAAAACAGAATCAGCCGCCGCCAGCGGCTCAAACACGGTGTCATCCACGTGGACGCCGGCACGATTCACCGCCGTAATCACGTTCTGCGCCGCGCTCGTCGCCGCCGTCACCAGATGCACTCGCACCTCCAGCCGCGCCGCCATCATCCCCAGCGGATCGTGCACCCCGGCCTGATCGTCCAGAATGAATTCCTGCGGCAGCAGGTGCAGCATCTCGCGATCCGCCGGCAACGGAATCGCCCGCGCCCGCTCTACCGCCTGCTTGATCTCGTCGCGGCCGATCTCCCGCGGACGCGTCCCCAGGCTGATTCCGCCATGGCTGTTCACGCCGCGCACGTGCGCTCCGCCGATGCCCACGATGGCATGCTCAACCGCCGCCCCCGCCACGTCCTCAGCCGCCTCCACCGCCTTCTGAATCGACGCGACTGCCTTATCTAGCTCCACGATCACGCCTTTGCGCGAACCCCGGGACTCGGCCACGCCGTGACCGCGATAGCGCAGGCCGCTGTCGGCGACCTCCACCATGAGCGCGCACGTCTTCGAGCTGCCCACATCGATCGCCGTCAGAAAATTTCCTTGCTGATTCGCCATTCGTTAATTAGTCCCTAAGTAGATTCTTCAACCTGAATCTCTAAAAACTGCTGTTCCTTCGAACTTTCACTCCCCCGGCCCCTGACTTGTCTGACTCTTAGCAATTGCGGGACTCGGCTTCTGACCGCCCTTGCCGGAAGACTTAGTCATCGGCTTTGGGGAGTTTGCCGGAGCGGGTTTCGCCGCCGCCGCATGCCGCGCCCCATTGTCAGGGGAATGTCCCGGACCGGCCGGTGCGCTCGCCTTGCTCGCTACTGCATTTTTCGGCGGCGCAGACGTCCCTGACTTCGCAGCCGGCGTCATCCGCTTCGTGCTTGCTGTTTTCCCCGTCTTCGCCGCAATCCTCTTTTCTTTGGTTTTGGCCGTCTTCTTGATTCCCCCAGCCCCGGCCTTAGGATCGAGTTTCTTCTCGGTTAATTCAAAGGCAGGCTTGGGCACTGTCCGATCGTGAGGTGACAGACCATGGGGCGACAGACCATGAGGCGACAAGCGAGTCACCAGCGCCGCCGGCTTCACTCCCGCCGCTGCCGCCGCTTTCGCAACCGCCGGGGTCAACGCCGGCGCGGCTTTCGCGCTTCGCTGTATTTCGGGATTCACAATGATCTGGTTGTCGTAGCGCAGGTCCACCGACTCCAGCTTCTGAAACTGCTGCCGCCAGCCCTGCGCGTGGCTTACATAAATCTTGTAGCGCCGCAAATAATCCGACGATCCCAGATGCACCAGCACATCGCCCGCCGGATCATTCACCCGCACCTTCACATCTTCCAGGTCAGTGAGATCCACTTCACTCAAATCCTGGGAATAGCGCGCCCCGCCGGAATCCAGGTCCCGCACCATCTCCTCATAAGTCTTCATGCGCGGCGCCCGCGTCGAAAGCGGCTCGCCCGGATTCATTCCCAGAATCACGGGGAAGGAGTAGCGATGCTTCGCGGTCAATTCCATCAGCGTCCCGCCCGCATCAATCAACGACATGCGCGGCCCCACGCGGGCAAACGCTACTGGCGTGCGCTCGTGAATCTCCACACTCAGGCGGTTGGGAACAAACCGCATCACGCTGGCCGATTCCACCCAGGGAATCTGTTCCAGTTGCGCCTTCTGCTGGGCCAGCGGAATAAAAAAGATGTTGCGCCCAATGTCGGCGCCCATCACTTCCATGATCTGCGCCTTGGTCACGTTCTGCATTCCCGCGACTTCAATGTTGTCGCTCGATTCCACACGAAAGCGCCACGAGCGCTCGCCGTAGTGATACAACCAGGCCGCAGCCAGCGCCGCGACGAAACATGCCGCAACCGCCACGGCGGCCCATAGCAAACGGTTCGCAGTTTTTTTCGGGAGAGAGCTTCTGCGGGCGGAGACCCGCTTTTGCCCGCGCAGGAAAGGAGATTCCTCGTCTACATCGAGATCGACCAGACGCGCATCGTCCATCTCCAGATCGTATTTCTCTCGATCACGGAGACCCGGGCGCGCAGCCTCAGCGCTGGGCGGGTACAACTCCTCCTGCAAGATGGTGGAACCCGACTTTCGCGCCATCAGTTCAGGTCAGTTGTCGCTGTTGAATCGCTGAGCCTTCAAACTATAACTTCATTTTGCGATTTCAGATAGACAAAATGTTGGTTCTTTTTCACAGGAGGGAATCGTGTTGGGCATCACAGAGGAGAATCCGAGGAACGAACGAAATCATGTGGGGACAGCCGCCTCGCCTGTCCGGCCAGAGCCTGCCCTGAGAGAGCGCAGCGAACCGAAGGGGCGAAGCCCCGGCAGTCCAAAACCAATCTCTGTCCACAAACAAAAAAAACGGACGCAGCCGTTTAGCCGCGCCCGCCTTTCCGGAGAACAAAAACTCTAGATCGGCCCATCGCCGGTCTCAACCCGCACCACCGGAGCCGGAATCATGGGCACCCGCGGAACCCTCACGCGAGGAACATTCACCCGCAGCCGCGGACAAGCCACCACCTGAATCTCTGAAGTGTTAAACGCCACCGGCAGCATGTGCACGCGGGCAACTCGCGCCTCGATCTGCGCCCGCTGCGCTTCCACTCGAGCCACCGCCGCTTCTTGCCGGGCCGACATGGCTTCCATGCGAGCCACCCGACTCTCGGCCCCTGCAATCTTGCCCTGGAACCGCGCCACTGCGGCAGCCAAACGGCAGGATGCGGTCTCGTCCCGCGCCACAACAAGGTTGGCTCTTTCCACAACTCGGTCAACCCGCTCCGAAGTAAAATCAACCAAGGCCTCTGACCGGTCAGCAACCCGTTCGATAGCCGCATCGACAATCTGGTGCGCCCGAGCCAAGCCGCCATCCTGATAAAAGCCGTTCAGTCCCAGCGCCAGCACCCCAGCCGCCAGCCATCCCCAACCTTGCGCAGTTTTCATAGCCCAATCTCCATCTGCCACATTGGACGGGCCTCGCCCAAGTCCGTTAGCAGTGGAAGATACGTGGCCAGCTGGAAATTAGTTCTGCAAGAGAGGAAACAGGCCATGGCGACAGCCGCCTCGGCTGTCCGGCCCGACGAAGCCTGGCCGCACCACCCGAGCGCAACCCTCAAGGAACAACCGCGACGCGCTCCTTTAACTTCTCTAAAATCATCGGCCCCAACTGCGAAACGCTCCCCGCGCCGAGGGTGAGGATCATATCTCCCTCTTTCGCAGCCCCCACAGCCGAGCTCAGCGCAGCCGCGAAGGAACTCACATACTCAGCGCTGCGCCCACCCTTGTCGCGGATAGCTCGGGCCAACTCTTCTCCGCTGACCCCTTCGATCGGCTTCTCGCTCGCCGCATAAATATCCAGGACGAACAGCGAATCCGCGCCGCCAAACGCGGCAGTGAACTCCTCAAGCAGATCGCGCGTGCGCGTGTAGCGATGTGGCTGGAAGACAACGTGAACTTTGCGAAACCCGCACGACTGCGCCGCCGCCAGCGTCGCCTTGATCTCCGTAGGATGGTGCCCGTAATCGTCAATCACACTCACGCCCCCGACTCGCCCGCGCAGCTGAAACCGCCGGTCAACCCCGCGGAACTGGTCAAGCGCGGCACGAATCGCCTCCACGCCAACATCCAGCCCCACGCCAACCGCAATCGCCGCCGTAGCATTCAGTACGTTGTGCATGCCCGGTACATGCAGGGTGAATTCCCCCAGGTCTTGCTTGCGATAACTCACCCGAAAGCGGCTCAGCGGCCGCGAATCTCCGCCCCCAGCCTGTGCGTTCGCACCCGTTTCACCCGGCTTGATCCAAAAATCCGATCCGCGCTTCGTCCCATACGTCACCGTGCGGCGCTGCACCTGCGGCAGCAACCGCCGAAGCATCGGATCGTCGTTGCACGCCACCACCATCCCATAAAACGGCACCCGGTCCATGAACTCCAGAAACGTCTTCTTCACGTCCCGCATATTGCGGTAGCAATCCATATGCTCGCGGTCAATGTTGGTAACGACCGAAAGAATTGGGGACAATTTCAAAAACGACCGGTCACTCTCATCCGCCTCGGCCACCAGATAGTGCGACTTCCCCAGCCGCGCATTCGACCCCATCGCATCCACGCGCCCGCCCACAACCACAGTCGGATCAAGCCCGCCCCCGGCCAGCACCGCCGCCACCATCGAAGTCGTAGTCGTCTTGCCGTGCATCCCGGCGACAGCGATGCCGTACTTCAGCCGCATCAACTCCGCCAGCATCTCCGCCCGCTGAATCACCGGCACATGCAGCTTGTGCGCTTCAATAACCTCGGGATTCTCCGCCGCAATCGCCGAGCTAGTCACGACAACTTCGGCGCCAGCAATATTCTCCGCGCGATGCCCTTCAAAAATCGTCGCCCCCAGTCCAGCCAGCCGCTGCGTAACTGCAGAACTCTTCAAATCCGACCCCGAAACCTTGTACCCGAGATTCAGCAACACCTCGGCAATCCCGCTCATGCCGATTCCGCCAATGCCCACGAAATGTATCTGCTGAATCTTGGCAAACATAAGTCAACGCCATCGGCCACGGATTACACGGATTCACACGGATAAAAACTCAACGAAAGAAAAAGACAACTTAAAGATGTATCCGTGAAGATCCGTGCGAAGCCGTGGCTAAGTTTGTTCCATCCCCGCCATCCGCGCCGCCATCGCCGCAATATCCCGCGCCGCATCAGGATGCGCCAACCCCCGCGCCGCTTCGCTCATCGCCTGCAACCGCCGCGGATCACCCAGCAAAGCCGCGATCGTCTCCGCCAGCCAAACTCCCTCGAGCTTCGATTCCTCGACCACAACCGCCGCCCCGACGCGCGCCAGCGCCTCCGCATTCACTCGCTGATGATCATCCGCCGCTCGCGGAAACGGCACAAAGATCGCAGGCTTCCCCGCCGCCGTGATTTCCGCCACGGTGCTCGCGCCCGACCGGCACACCACCAGATCGGCCCGCGCAAACGCCGCTGGCATGTCTTCAATAAACTTAAAAACTTCCGCCGACTCACCGAAGCCGCGATACGCCGCCAGCGCGTCATTATAGTCACGCTCGCCGGTCTGATGGATGATGTGAATCCCCGGCGCCTGCCTCAGCAACTCGGGCAAGCACCGGATCATCGCCTCATTGATGGCATGCGCCCCCTGGCTTCCGCCAAA
>JBEKWP010000118.1:0-11427 GCA_049512915.1 Candidatus Sulfotelmatobacter sp. | reverse complement strand
GTCGGAAAAGGCGCTCTGACCGGACTGCTCCTGGAGTTGTGCTGATTCCTGATTAGTGCGGCCGAGAGCGAGTAGAGCGATGATATCGGACTTAGGCAGAGGGGGTTCGGAGCGGTAATTAATGTTGAGCCGTTCGGGAGTACCGGTTGCGGTGATGTTGAGTTCGTAGTTGCGGACGTGGCTGGAGGCCTGGAGATTAAATTGGGGCTCGATGGCAACTGGATTGGCAAAAGTGATATCACCGCGCTCGAGAGTAAAGCGGATGCCGTGGAAAGTGGCCTGACCTTCGAGAACGTCGACCCGGCCGAGGACGGCGGGCCGGGCCACCGAGCCGCGCAGCCGCAGGTCGGCATCCCCGGAGAGGCGAGCGATGGCGGTACGCATCTGGAGTTCGGGTGCAGTCACGACGTGGATGTCGAGCTTTACGTTGTTCAACGGAGAGTTGGCTGCCGTAACGGTGGAGAAAGTGCGGCTGCGCTCAAGATAACTGCTGAAGTCAAAGCCAGGAGTCACGGCCATCTTGTTGATACTGATGTCGCCGGAGACGGTGGACGCGGAGCGCGTGCCCACCCAATGCAGTTCGGCATCGGCGGTGGAGCTGACGCCGGGAGGATAGCGCAAGCGCACATCCTTACCGGTAGCGGTGAGATTGAAGTTGAGTTGCTGATTGAAGTAGGTGGCATCGCCTTTGAGGTCGAGCGTGCCGCCTCCGGTGCGGGCAGTAAGCGTCTCTACGAGGGCGCGATCGCGAGTGAACGTAAGCGAGCCGTTGAGTTCGCTCAAGCCACTGGGCAGGCCGGCATAGGAAAGCGAACCGTTGGCGACCTGAAGCCGCCCATGAGGGAAGGGGTCGGCGAGAGTGCCGCCGACCTTCAAGTTCAACGTGACGAAGCCCGCCGAAGTAACGTTGGGATCGAAGCTGGTGAGCAATTTGAGGTCAAGACGTCCGTCGGCCGTGAGATCGAGCGTGCGGTCGCCAGCGAGCTGCACGGATCCATGCGCCGTGAGGTCCGTTCCCTCCCCGACAAAGTGAAGTTGCTGGATGTTGAGCGACTGATTGGCGAGCGAGAAGAGAATGGGATCCTGGCTATGCACCTTTGCATTCGCGACATCGAGTGAAACGGAGGTTAGATTGCCCTCCAGAGCCAATTGCCCGGGCCGGCGGAGCGGGCCGTGCAAATGGAGAGAACCGCTAACGGCGGAATCGCCTGTGAGCTGGCCGCGGAGATAGGAGCGCCAGAAGGCGTCAGGATCGAGCTGCTCCATTTTGAAAGTGAGGTCGGCGGGATAGTCATCGCGCAGGCGGATGTTGCCACCGAGGAGTAACGAACCGCGTTTGAAATTGGAATTGCCGGAAAGATGCAGCTGGCCGCCGTCGGTCGCCGCATGCAAATCCATGTCGCCTGCAAGGTCTTGATCGAGGGTAAGTTCGCGGAGGTGAACGTCGGCATTAATTAAAGGCGCCCCAAAAGTACCGGAAGCTTTCAGGACGAAATCTGCTCGTCCTTCTACAGAAAAACGATCGGAGTGGATCTGGCGGACAAGAGCCAGGTCGAAATTGCTACCGGTAAGATCGAGATTGAAGGCATGGGCGGAAGGATTGTAGACGGCGTTCCCCGTGGTAACCGAATCGTGGTGGAAGAGACGCAGGTCGTCGAAAGCGATTTCGCCCTGGCCCATGCGAAACGTGGAATCGAACTGATCGATAATCTCACCGTAGGCGGAACCCTTGGTCAGGTGAATCTTGCCCTCAGCGTGCGGTTCGGAGAAAGTGCCGGAGGCCTGGACGAAAAGATCGGTGTTGCCGGAGATGGGATAGTCGTATCCAAGGAAGTTCTCGAGTTCGGCAAGGCTGGCGTTCTGGGCGTTGCCACGCAGGTTGAAAGTACTGTCTCCGGTGAAATGGCCGTGCTGTAGGGTGGCGGAGGCGTCGAAGGCGGCGGAAGTGTCGTCGCGGCGCAAAGTGGCGCTGCGAAGAGAGATGACGCGGAAAGAAAGCTGGATCGAGGCGGAAAGAGAATCCCAGTGGGTTTGAAGAAGTCGAGTCTTGCCTATGGCGGGCGGTGTGACGTCGAAATCGTCCACTTCCAGACTCCCGATAATTTGAGGTGAGGAGAGCGAACCGCTCATGCTGCCATTGAAGGTGGCGCTGCCGTTCAGCGAGACGGGAAACATTGCGGGACCGCGAACGACCTCGACGAACGGCAGCCAGTCGGCCAGACTCGAGGTCTTGACGGAGAGGCGGACAGCGGACGCGTCAGATAATGTGCCGGAAGCGGTGACGCGGGAGGTGGGCGTGGTAAGCGTGAACTGCGGCAGGTCCAAAGCGCCCTCGGCAGCCCGGTATACACCGACGGCGTGCCCGGTGAGCGGCAGTTCCGACGGGGCAGAATGCAGGGGAGGAGTCAGATCGAGAGTGAATCGGGTTTCCGCGTCGGCGACAGTTCCCTTCCAGCGAGTTTCCAGAGTTCCGGAGGCTGATCCGGCAGGATGAAGACGGGCGAGGGGATGCACACTGGCACCAAAGGCGGCAATCAGATCTTGCACGGAGAGGTCGCGCAGGCGTAGAAAAACGAGCGCGCTTTGGATAGCCGGTGGCTTTCGGTTGACGATTTTGCGGCCAGATTTACCCTGGGGTTGGGCGGCTGAAATGACGGCGGTCTCAAGGGTTTTTCTGGCGGCGGGCGAGAGGTGCTGGGCGGGCCCTAGCCATTGATTGAATTCGGCATCGCCGGTAAAGCTGCCGTCGAGAATATTTCCCTGCAATTTAGAAAGTTTGAGTTGCTGGTCGGTGACCGTGTAGCCGGTGTTGAGCGACGCGCGGGAGAACGAGACTCGCTCGTCCTTCCACACCAGATCACGGACGGTAAGAAGACCGTTGGTCGCGAACTGATCGAGCGACCAGTCGCCGCTCCCCTTGAGGTCGAGCACGCCGGCACGAAGATCGCGGCGGCGGGCGATGGAGGCAGCCTCGGTGAGATCGAGCTGGGCATCATAGGAACCCTGGAGATGGGGACGATCAAAATCCGTGATCTCTCCACTGGCCGATAAATGCGAGTGTTCGGAGTTCCACTTAAGAGATGAGATGGTAGCGGAGTTAGCTCCAAGACTGAACTCCATCTCGGCCATCCACGCGAAGGGGCGGCAATCCTTAAGCTTGGTGTCGACGAAGCCGAGGCGAAGGCGTCCGTCATAGCGGCGGTGGAGCAACGAATAGTCCATTTGAAGCGCCGCGTCGCGCGCCGCGAAGTCGAGCGGAATGGTCTGGTCGTCCCAAAGGATGCGGCCATGGCTAAGTTCGAGATGATCGATGGAGAGAGCAAAGAGTCGCTCGACGAGAGTCTTTCCAGGAACGGCGGCAGTTCTTCGCGGTGGAAAATTAGTAGTGCCATCGGAATAGAAGGCCACGTGGACGACGGGTTGCTCGATCGCGACTTCGTGGAAGCCGAACTCGGAACGGACAAGAGAACTGATTTTCAGGCGCGCGACAATGCGGTCCGCGTGGGCCAGAGGCACGTCGGAAGCGGACTCGCGTCCGTGGACGGTGATATCGCGCACGTCCGCCTGCGCGCGAAAGGGCGCAGTGTGAATGCTGCCGATCTCGACACGGCCCCCGGTGATGCGCTCCAATTCGGCGATGAGACGGCGGCGGACCAGCGACTGGAATGAGTCGGTGTTGACGTAAAGGAGCAGGCCAAGCGCGGTCAGGAGGCCGACCGCAGCGATTCCCAATAGATATTTCCACCAGCGGCGGCCCGTTGGTTTGGAGGATGCTTCAGTCACTGCGATTGGACTCCCGGGTCGTTGGCGGAGGGAGTGGCTCCGGGGATACGAATCTGCCCTTCGGACCGCAACGTTTGCAGCCAGGAAACGAGCAACTCGCTAACTTTTTCTTCAGTGAGCAGTTCGCGAATCTTGGCGGAGACATCGGCGAGAGGCACTTCTGAGGCTCCCGACTGTTTCAACTTGGGGACGAACTTGTCGCGGTAGTATGCCTCGATGGATTTGGAATCGATCTCGACGGTGGGCCGAAGGCGGGCGTCGACCAGGCGCATCACATCGATCTGCTGCTGGACGTGCGCGGACAGATCTTTTTCCGTCAGGTGGTATTGGGCCAGCAGAGCTTGCCACGCCTCCTCCGACGTGGCCTGAGGATACTGTTTGCGGGCATTGGCCACGCGAGCGGCAACCTCGGCATCGGTGGCGTGGGGGAAGTCAGCGGATTTCATTTGGCCGCGAAGAAGCTCCAAGTCGATAAGACGGTCTAGAACGGCACGGCGATCGTCGTCGGTAAACTGCGCCAGGGCTCGGTTGGTGAGCAGAGCTTCATAGCAGAGAGCTTCGTCCCAGTCGCTCTGCAGGATGACGTTGCCATTTACGGTAGCGACGATGCGGTCGATCACTTCGGCCGAGGCTTGCTGAGGCGCAAGCCATAGTGCCGCGAGCAGGAGTGCTAGCGCTGTCGCCGTCATCGTTTTCTTGGGTCGAAATCTCATCAAAATGGCTGCCCTATGCTGAAGAATACATTGAAGTGACGCATACGTTGCGTCTCGAAATCGGATGAATTGGGGATTCCCTGGAAATAGTAGGTCGGATTTAGATTGTACCCGAAGTCGAAGCGCAAAGGGCCGATGGGGGTTTTGTAGCGCAAGCCGAGCCCAACTGCGTGGGAGGTGTAGTCGTAACCGCTATTGTTGAAGTAGGTCTCGCAGCCTGGCATGATTACGCCAGGGTTGCTAAGCAAACACTGAGACGGATCCGGCTGGTGCCAGCGCATAAGACCGGTGAGAAGATCGTGACCTGCGGTAAACACGTTGCCCATATCGTGAAAGATGGCGAAGCCGAAGCCTTCTCCGAGGTAAGGCAAGCTGATCTGCGGGAAGCGCAATTCCTCACTGTTGACGAACAGCGCCGTTCCACCGACGGGGAAACCAGAATCGGGATCGCGGGGTCCTGCTTGATTTAACCCGAAACCACGATGGGAGTTGCCACCGCCAGCAAAAAAAACCTCAGGCAACGGGATGACCGAAATACCCGTGGGGCATGAGCTAACCAAGTTAACGATTTGGCATGCTCCAGGAGGCAGAACCACGCTACCGTGATAGACCTGTTCCAGGCCCAGGGTGGTGGAGCGAGCAAAGACAAACTTGTGATTGCGCCGCCCGAAGGCATAGTAGGTGGCATCCTGACCGAGAGCGCGGCCGTAATTGGCCTGAGAACCAAAGTAACCGGACGCGGCAAAGGCATCGAGCGTGAAGTATTGGCCTTTTGTACTTTCGAGGGGATTGTCTCGTTTGTCGCGGATGTAAGTAAGACCAGGACCAGCGACGCGCGCGGGCAGCGAAAATAAACTAAATTCGGCCGGGGAAAGGTCTGGAACGATGCTGCTGGCTTTCACGCGCCGGTAATCGAAGCGGTAGGTGATGGAAGTCGAGTAATTGGGCAGGAGCTGGCCGATTTGCTGGCGCAGGTCGATCTTTCCCTCCCAGCGCTGAGAGGTGAAGGTGGAGACGTCAAGACTGTTGTCGTAAAAGACAGTGTAGAAAAGTGTGAGGCGGTCGTTGTTGAAGAGCTTGGGGATTTCGTAACTGACAAGGCCCCGCTGCTGGAGGCGGCCTACGTGAGACTGGAAGATCAGGCTCTGATCCCGGCCGCCGACGTTGAGGCGGGTAATATCGAATCCGACGCGAGGGCTTACGCCAGTATCTCCCGTGGGAGCGGTGGAGCCGGCCGGCAGGCCGGTTTCGAACTCCAAACCAAAGCCGTAGGTGAAAGTGTAGCGTTTGGCTTCCTGCACCTGGACGAGAACATTTTTCTGGGAGTCGGAGCCGTCGGGATTCTGCACGGCGGTATCGACCTCGCTGAAGATGCCAAGATCGTAGAGCCTGCGTTGGGTATCAAGAAGGTCTCCCTGGCTGAGAGGTTGGCCGGCGACCACCTGGATTTCGCGCTGCACCACATAGTCGCGAGTGTGATCGAGACCTGCCACCATCACCTTATTGACGAAGAACTGATCGCCCTCCTGGATGGTGTAAGTAATGTCTTCGCGGTTAGCCCGGCCGGGTGAAGGCCTGGTGGTGATCTCGAGGTTGGCGTTGGAAAAACCGTGATTGAAATAGTAGTTGAGGATGGACTCGCGATCGTTGGCGAGATTCTGTTCGGAATAGGGCTGGCCCTCGGTTGTGTAAAGTTCGGGGAACGCCTTCGTGTCAATCTTCTGGTTGCCCTCGATATGAAGAGAGCCGACTACGGTTTGCGGGCCTTCTTCGATCTGAATGTGAACCGCGATGTGGTTCTCGGCGCCGTGATAGTTGTCGTCGACCTTGGTCTGAATCTTGGCCTCGCGGAACCCGTTGGAAACGTATAAGGCCTGGAGGTTGGCAACGTCGCCTTTGAGTAGCTCTCCACTGTAACGTCCGTGAGACAGAAACCTTCCCGAGGGCTGAATCTGGAGGCGCAGGCGCAGCATTTGCCGGGAGAAATACTTGTTCCCCGTGATTTCGATCAGGTCGAACCTGTGCAAGGGACCGGGGTCGATTCGATAGGTGACGCGGAGAGTGTCGGGAGCGGTGTCCTTTTGGATGTCGACCGTGGCATCGAAATGGCCGCGGCTCTGGAGATAGTCGAGCAGGTTGCGCCTGCCCTCATTCAGCAAGTCGTCGTCGAGAGCGTTTTCCTCGTAGACTGGAACTTCTTTTTTCAGGACACCGCGGCTGATGTGAAAGCCCTCGGCACGGATGAGTACCATGGGGCCGGGCTCAATCAGATAGCTGTAGTCCACAGCGTTGGATTCAGGGTGGTATTGCTGCTCGGCAATGGAAACCTGGGCCAGGACGCGCTGCTCTTTCTGAAACTTCTTTCGCAGGTGCTGAAGAGAGTTGGTGATGCGGGCGGCGGTAATGCGATCACTGGGGTGCATCCTGGCGATATCCTCAAACTGGCCCTCGGAGAAAGTTGCGTGGCCGGTGAGTTTGACTTCGCCGACGTGGGCGGGTTCTCCAGCAGTGATGTGGACGAGAATATTGACCTGCTGGTTGGCTGGGTTGGAAGTGCTTTCGGCGGTGACGCGCGCGCGATAATAGCCGTTTTCCTGCATGAGTTGGCGTACATTTCGCAGGGCGTGTTCGAGTTTGTCCTGAGTATGAAGCTCGCCGAGCTGGAGCTTGGTGGCGTTGACAACCTGGTTGGTGCTGGGGTGGGTGGGAGCCCCCTCTACGTCGATGGCTCCGACAAAGAAGTTGAGCGAGGTGGCGAAAATGAGCCGCACGCCCGGACCGGAAGGCTCGGCTTCGGCCTGGATATCGGCAAATCGACCGGTGGCGAAGAGGACGCGGATGCTTTCGCGGACCTGATCGCGGTCGAGCGGCTGTCCAGGTTTCTGTGGGAGGATTTGTAGCAAGTGGTCGGAGTCCGGCACGCCGGGCAGTTCGATGGATTGGACGGTGCGTCCGGCGTAAGCTGCCATCGTGGCGAGAGCTGAGGAGGACTGCGCTGCTTGAGGGTCCCTGGACAATTGTGACGATTGCGAAGAAGCGGATGAGGGCGATCCGGCCCGGGCAGCAGGGCCCAGCGAGGCAATGATCACCATCATGAATGAGGCGTACCGTCTCAGCAAAAAATGTCCTTGGGCCTGTTGCTTACATTCGATGAAGCGCGGAAGGCCGGTGTTGTCTGCATCCTGGCGGCTAAAGCAGTCCAGACACTTATAATAAAGGTTTTGCGGGTGAAAACTGGTGACCTCTTTGAGGCAGGGCGTGGAGAAGAAAAAGTTCGAGGAACGGTACTCGCGGCAGATGCTGTTTCGCGGAATCGGCGCTGAGGGCCAGCAGCGCCTGGCGGCGGGACGAGTCGCGATCGTGGGATGCGGCGCGACTGGGTCGGTGCTGGCGTCATTACTGGCGCGCGCGGGCGTGGGAACGTTGCGGATTATCGACCGTGATTACGTCGAGGCGAGCAATCTGCAGCGGCAGTCGCTGTTTGAAGAGAGGGACGCGGCTGAATCGTTGCCCAAGGCAATCGCTGCGGCACGAAAGATTTCTGCTTTCAATTCGGAGATCGTGGTCGAGGCGCGGGTGGAGGATCTGGTTCCTGCTAACGTTAATGTATTACTTGATGGTATGGATGTAATCCTAGATGGAACCGATAATTTTGAGACGCGCTATCTGGTGAATGATTATGCAGTGAAGCACTCGCTGCCCTGGATCTATGCGGCAGCGGTGGGCAGTTATGGCGTGACGTTGAATGTGTTGCCCGGCAAGACGGCATGTTTGGCGTGCATTTTCCCCGAGACGCCGAGCGGGATGGTGGAGACTTGCGACACCTCTGGAATATTGAATACGGCGGTGAACCTGGTGGCCTCGATTGCAGCGACGGAGGCAGTGAAGTTGCTGGTTGGGGGGGCCGCGGTCGGGCAGCTACGGAAAACGCTGTGGTCGTTTGACGTGTGGAAGAACGAGCACGCGGAAATTGCTGCGGCGCATCCTCGGCCGGGATGCTGTGCGTGTGGACAACGAGATTTTGTACATTTGGCGGGTGAGGGGCGTCCGCATATCACGATGTGCGGGCGCAATTCAGTGCAGATCCACGAGCGCACCCGGCCGATTGATTTTGCCGAGATGCAGAGACGGTTGGAGGCGCACGGCGTCGTTCGACATAACGAGTTCGTGCTGAAATTCTGGCGTGAACCCTATGAGATGACACTGTTTCCGGATGGGCGGGCGATTATCAAAGGGACGACGGAGACCGGGGTCGCGCGGAGTTTGTATGCACGGTATGTGGGGAGTTGAGTGGCGGGGCGGTTCTTCGGCTCTTGTTGTGCGTCAGGCCTTAGGTTCCTTCCGGATCAACAGGGCGAGCCTCGGAAACAGGAAATGGCCGCCGGCGTCGTCGATCACGTTTACCTGACAGGTATAAAAACCGGGTTTGAGCGAAGTCAGCGGCACATCCAGTTGGAAAACGGCGGCCTTGCGCTGGCGCGCGTTTAATTCGGTCAACTCGACCAACGAACTCTCGTAGGCCTTGGCCTTGCCCTGAAAAAAAGCGACGTTGGTCAAAAGTCGTATGCCAGGCTTTTGCGCTCCTCCTGCGGCAGAGGCCCCGGCCGGGGGCTGCGCCGGATCGTACACCTCGTAATAAACAAAAAGATGCTGCGAGGCGGAGAAGACATGTGTGATGCTCGGTATGATCTCGGAACCATCGTGCACCAAGGGATTCGGGTTGGCACTCTTCTTGGCCGGTTGAATCTGGCTGGCCAGCACCACCGAACTCATCTTCAGCGGCTGCGCTTTTAAGTCCGGCACGTCGATGTCGGTCTCGAATGATCCCATGAGGCCGGTTTGATTCTCGCGCACGACGAATTTCAGATGATATTTGCCGCTCAACAGGCTCATCCCGGTGTCATACTGCACATTCTTCTTATGGACATCGCTTGTCGTGTTAACCGCTAGCTTCACGGTTTCTCGGAACCTGTTCAATGGATGGTGCTCGTTGTCGAGTACCATCCCGATCACATCCAAAGTGGCCTTGTCGAGGTCGCTGGAGCGCACGAATGGAATCTGTGATCCCGGCACCACCAGCGACATAGGCACGAAGAACTTGTCGCCATCCAATCGGAAATACGCGACGCCTAAGTACAGCGGCAAGTCGGTGGCCGGCAGTTCTGAAGCCAGTTCCTCTTCCAACTGGCGCTCTTTGTCGTCCTGGGTGGCGTGCTTGAAATCCGCAGGCGCGTAGTAACCACGGCGATAATCTATTTTCACTCCGGGAACATTGCTCTTCACGACGATGCGGCGGTAATGCCCGTCCCGCGCGGGGTTCGTGCTGTGATAGCCGAGCAGATAATAGGTCGAGGTGTCCTGCTGCACTCCCTTGAAGATTTTGCTGAAGTCGTTGGAATCGAGAAAAGCGCGGCCGCCGGTATCGCTGGCCAGGGTGACCAGCGTTTCCTGGGTGGTGAAGTTGGAATTGAGGGCATTGAGCGTCGACTGTCCGGAGTAGGCGGAAACCCCGCGCAGGCTGGCACTCTGCGCTTCCCCGCCCGCCACCAGCGCCTGCAAGCCGCGCATATCCATGGTGTAAATCGCCAGGTTCGAACGCACGGCTTCGTTCACGGCCGCGCGCAATTCCGATTGATTCTCGATGCCGGTGCGGTCCATGCCGCTGGAAAAATAAATCAGCGATTTCTTCTGCTGAATGTGGGAAAGCTTTGCTGCTACTGATCGTAGAGCTTCCAGTCGTCGGTCGGTGTTGAAGATGTTGTATTCGGTATCATCGGCGGTAAAAGGCTGGCCCGTGTCGGGCGTCCCCTCTGTCGTTCCGGTGGTGCCTTCTTCGAAGCCCTGGCCACTGCCTGAACTGAATGAGTCCAGCTGTCTCTTCAGGAGCACGTGATCGGTGGTGAAGTCCTGATTCACCAGCAGCGAGCTTCCTAGAGAAACAATCGAAACCAAATCCGCTGGCGCCATTTGCGTATCGACATAATGTTCGGCTGAGGTAACCGCGTGGTCGATTTCGTCTGGCTCCATGGCAGAGAGATCGAAGAACAAAACGATCAGGCGCCGGTCTTTAAACTGGGCTGTCGCATTTGCCGGTGCGACTACCGGACCCGGTTGCCCTGCAGCAGGCGCCGGCAACGGCTTCACCTGGGCCACATCGGTTGCAGGGACGGCATCCACGTTTTCCACGTCAAAGGAAAGAATTTTCTGCGGCTTGTTATCTTCGAGAATGGTGAAGTTCTCCGGTTTTAATCCCGGCACAAAGTTTCCGTTCTTGTCCCGCACCGTCACATTCACCAGCACGAGTTCCGATTCGACGTGAAGGACGTACCCTGGCTCCTGCTGCGAAGGCAGGGCAGGGCACAAGAGCACCAGCGTCAGCAGCACCGCAACTGCCTTGTCAACCAATCGGTTTGTGATGGATGTCATAGCAATCGTTTTCGGACGCATGGAGCCTGCAGCGCCCTCCTTAGAACCGGAATCGCGCCGTCATCGTGAACTGCCGCATGCCCCCAACTGCTGTAACGCGACCGAAGGTGGGCGAGGTCAAGCTCGTATCAATCGAGGAATAGTTGACCATGTTGAAAATGTTGGTGGCCTGCGCCCGGAACTCGAGCGTTCGCGATTCCTTCATGGGAAAGATCTTCGTAAATGCCATGTCAAACACTTTGCTGCCCGGACCGATGATGCTGTTACGGCGCGCGTTGCCATAGCTGCACGTGGTCTGCGCGGCGAATGCCGCGGTATTGAACCACTCGGTGATCGACGGGTTAGGCAACCTTATCGATTGCCCGGGAACCAGGTTAGGGCGTAGCGTGCCCGTGGTGCCGCCATTCACTTCACAGGGAATGTTCTGCAACCGCGGCGTGAACGGCAATCCGGATGCAATCGTCCAGTCGCCGCTCCACTGCCAGTCGCCGGCAATGGCGCGCCA
>JBEKWP010000117.1:0-11640 GCA_049512915.1 Candidatus Sulfotelmatobacter sp. | reverse complement strand
AAACGCTGGATCTCTCAAACGCTGGATCTCCTAAAGCTCGATCTCTTAAAGCTTTCCCTGCCGGGCGTACCTGGCCGACTCATCCTCTGCGGCTTCAGACTCGGCAACTCTCTCAGCGTGCGAGCCGAGCTCACTTCCGCTGTTTCCGTTGCCGTTTCCGCTCCAGCTGTCCGGGAAGTTACTGTGTTTCAGTGAAATCGCCCCCAGCACTGGAACATTCAGCTCGCTGACCACCTCCGCGGGCGTTCGGAAGGATGTATCCAAGTAATCCAAACCGAATGCCGTAGCCAGGCTGACCATAACTGCAAGCATCACACCCACGAGCAGCGTCGTCCACGGAGAATTGGAGGGGAGCGTAGGCGCAATCGGCTGTTCCGCAATCGCAACGTTGAGGATGCGGGTCTGATCCAGCGCGTTCGTCATGCGAGCTTCCTCGCGCTTGCGCTGGTACATAAGATAGTTTTCTTCGTCGGTCTTCATGGTGCGCACCAGATCCTGCTGGACGAGTCCTTTCTGGTCCAGTTCTTGCGCCTTGGCCTCATAGTTGGTGACAATCGCTTGCGTGGCGGCCGCGCGAGCCTGCAAACCGCTGTAATCCGCCTTGGCCTTGGCCAGCTCCTCATTGATCCAGCTGTAGGTCGGGTTGCGATCCGTTGTTTCCGCGCGGATCGGCTTGCTTTCCTCCGTCACAATTGAGGCCTTCGCGTCGGCGATTTCCTTATCGACCTCCTGCACCAGAGCATAAGTTGGCTGATACTTGGTCAACAGCTCGGTGCGCTTCATTTCCAGAGTCATCAAAGTATTCTTGAGGCCCTGCAGAACCTGGGCATCGTCAGTGGAACTGGCTGACGTGGTCAGGCGTTGCGGGGTGGTACCCGCCTGTTTTTCCAGAGCCCGAATCCTCTCTTCAGTGCCGGCGATCTCAGCCCGCGTCTGCTGCAAGCTGGCGCGGAATTCGCTCAGCTTCTGCAGCGTGATGTCCCTGTCCATCTGGGGCGCCACGCCGCCCTCCTCGGTGGAGAACGTCTTGAGCTTCGCCTCGGCATCCGCCAGATTCTTCCGGTAGGCTTCCGTCTCCTGGTCGAAAAATTCGAATTGCCCCGGCGGACGGTGTACCGCAACGTTCTTTTTCAGGTAAGCATCCCCGAGGGCGCTCAGTACCCCAGCCGCAAGTTGCGGATTGTTGGCCGTATAACCCACGGAGATGACGTTGCTCTTGCGGACCACCTCAATCTTCAGGTCGCTCTGCAGCCGGTTGGCGGCCTTTGCGATTCGTGTCGCATCATCTCCTGCACCCAGCAGATAGGTGAGAAGCGTTTTTCTCTTATCCAGTCCGCAGGAAACCACCACCTGGCGCAGCACGTCCGCGCTTTCGATCAGTTCGACCTCGGAATTCAGCTCTTCTTCCGTAACCTCGCCGCGGACCTCCGGAGTGGTGGTCTGGCCAGGACTGATGACCGGGTCCAGACGTTCGCGTTCAATCAGGAACTTGGTGGAGGCCCGATACTCCGTGGGACGCAACACTGCTGCCAGAACCGCGCCCGTCATGATCCCCAGAAAAGAGAGAACCACGACACGTTTGTGACGGAATAAGATCGTCAGCAGGTCCCGCAGACTGAAACTGAAGGTGGCCTGGTTGTTGACTGGATCTAGGTCGTTGCTATTCATCCTGTCCTCGCTTCGAAACTTCTTAACTTCCTGGCTGCTCAATAATGGTTCAAGAATTAATGTTAGTAAGGGTTCAAAAAAGTGCCCATCGATGCCGTCGGCAAGAAAGGTTTCACCTTGGATAAACGGTTCTTGGGCACGAATAGCATGTCTCCGGGATGCAAGTAGGGATCCTCGTGCAGGTCCCCTTTCTTTTCCATTTCCTTCACATTGATAATCTTGGCTGAAACCCAATCGCTATTGACGCGCCGGAACAGCAATACCTGGGAGTGTTTGGCCGCGTCGTTGAAGCCCCCGGCCATGGCGATCGCCTGGGTCAAAGTGGTCTCTCCCCGCAATTCATACTTTCCCGGTTTGCCAACCTGCCCATCGGCAATGAAGTACGGCTTTTCAAAGTCCTTCAGAACAACCGAGATTACCGGATCCTTCAGGATCTTGCCGTACGCCTGCCTCAATGTTTCCGTCAATTGCGGAACCGTCTGCCCTACGACGTGGACGTCCCCGGCTCCTCGAAGCGTAATGTAGCCATCCGGCTGGACGGTCACAGTCTGGTTGAATTCCGGGCTGAGCTCGAAGGAAACGTCGAACTGGTCGCCGAATTCGAGCTTGTAGCGCGCGTAACGCTGCTGAAACGTGGGTCCGACCGAGGCGTTACCGGCGTTCTCGGACATGACCGCCTTGGTTTCCGCCTGATCGGCAGAAGCGGAGGGCTGGCTCGAAATGCTCGATCCCTCCTGCGCCAGGCACAGCGCGGTCGCGGTGACCACCATCCATAACAGTCCTGCAAATCTCTTGTTCATTGCTCTAATCTCCTCAACTGACGCCGGCGACGGCCGCTTTCAATTCTATTCCGGCCGCGTGTAGAATGACTGTCCCCAACGCCTGCGTTTGTCGGGAACCTCTCATGATCGTGCTGGTAATCGGTGGCGCCGGCTACATCGGTAGTCATACTGCCCGTGAATTAAAACGCCTGGGCCACACTCCGCTGATCTACGACAACCTCTCCACCGGCCACGAATTTCTGGCAACCGGTTTCGAATTCGTCAAGGGCGACATCCTCGATCCATCAAAACTGCTCCCACTCCTCGGCCGCGTCGAGGCCATCATGCATTTCGCGGCTCACGCTTACGTGGGCGAATCGGTTACGAACCCGCGAAAATATTTTCGGAACAATGTCGAAGGCGGGCTTTCCTTGTTGAACGCCGCAGTCGATGCCGGAGTGAAGAAGATAATCTTTTCCTCCACCTGCGCAGTTTACGGGGAACCATCCCGCGTTCCCATCTCCGAGAGCACTCCCCGGCAGCCGGTGAATCCCTATGGCGTTTCCAAGCTTTTTTTCGAGCGTGCGCTGGAGGCTTACGATCCTGCCTACGGGCTTCGCTTCGCCAGCCTGCGCTACTTCAACGCGGCTGGAGCGGACGAAAGCGGAGAAATCGGCGAACTGCATCAGCCTGAGAGCCACCTGATCCCGCTCGCCCTCCGCGCCGCGGCCGGCGCCGGACCGGAACTGCAGGTTTTCGGCTCCGACTACCCCACGCCCGACGGCACCTGCATTCGAGACTACGTTCACGTTACCGATCTCGCTCAGGCCCATGTGAAAGCCCTCGAGCATCTGCAGGCCGGCAAAGAATCCTTTGCTGCAAACCTGGGCACGGGCCAGGGCCGTTCGGTGCGCGAAGTCATCACCGCGGTCGAAGAAGTAACAGGCAATCCGGTGCCCGTCCTCCTGACCCCTCGCCGCCCCGGCGATCCACCCGCGTTGGTCGCCGATCCCAGCCGGGCCGAAACTCTCTTACATTGGAAAGCCAAACGCTCGTTACGAGAATCCGTCTCCACCGCCTGGAACTGGATGCAACGCCGCCGCGCCGCTACTGGCATCCTGTAAACTTTCATTGCCGTCATTGCAGTCGCTATTGGCAAGGTGAATCGTTCCTGATTCAGCAGAGGCAAAGTTATGGAATCCGAACTCCGCAAGATGCGGGTCGCCGTACTAGGCGCCGGCAAGATGGGTGGAATCATCCTGCAGGCACTGCTCAAGAACAACTTGCTCTCGCCAGGCCTTACCTGCGCCACCGTGCAACATGAAGACCGCGCGAAGTTGCTCGCCGCGAAACTGAATGTCAGGGTCGGAACCGACAACGCGTCCGCAGTCCAGGGAGCCGACATCGTTCTGATCGCCGTAAAGCCGCAAGTGGTGCAGGAAGTCATACGCGAAATCCGCGGGCAAATCACTCCCGCCCAGTTGATCATCTCAGTTGCCGCATCGGTGCCGACGTCGATGATTGAGAGCGGCCTTCCCGAAAACATCCCGGTCGTACGAGCCATGCCCAATACACCTTGTTCGATCGGCAGCGGAATGACGGCTGTGTGCAAAGGCAAATCCGCTGATGCGAAACACCTTGCCATGACTTGCCGGATGTTCGACGTAGTCGGCCGCACTGTAGTAGTCGACGAAAAGCACATGGACGCGGTCACAGGTCTGTCGGCAAGCGGTCCGGCATACATCTACATCATCCTCGAATCACTGGCCGAAGCCGGAGTAAAAGTTGGCCTTCCCCGTGATATTGCCACCCTGCTAGCCGCGCAAACCACGCTAGGCGCCGCTAGAGTCGTGCTTGAAACCGGCGACCATCCGGCTCTGCTTAAGGACGCCGTAACCACCCCCGCGGGCTGCACGATTGACGGCATCATGGAACTGGAAGAAGGCAAATTGCGTGTGACCCTCATCAAGGCAGTAGTGCGGGCGGCGCAGAGAGCGAAGGAATTGGCATTCTCCTAGGCCGGCTGCGTTGTCCATTCTCTAATCGACTTCGCGCTTCCAATTTCTCAATTGAACCGCCAGTTGTTGCATATACGCCTTGGCTTGCGCTGACGTCAGCGGATCGTCGCCGTCTGCTTCGCCAGCGTAGGAAATGCCACGCAATGGTGGACGCTTCCCGTTGCCGGCCGCCTCCAGGAACTTCGATTCCGACGCCGCGCGCGGAAGCTCGGTGATGTGTTTGGTGATATCGAGATCCGAGATCACTTCTTCGACGATGGCACCGCTGATCATTCGCTCGCGTAGAGCGCAACCCAGGGAGAGCGCATTGAAACAGAAATTGTTGATGCTGCGGGGAATGCCTTCGGTAAATTGTGCGATGGCCTGAATCGCTTCCGGCGCAAACAGCGGGGCACCTGAATATCCGGCGATGCGCAGACGATGTTCGATGTAGTTGCTGCTCTCCGCCACCGAAAGCGGCGACAGGCCGCTCAACAGCGAGATCCTCTGCCGCAGCTGCGAGAGTTTGCGGCCGGCCAGCTTGTCGGCCAGCTCCGGTTGCCCCGCGAGAATAATCTGCAGCAGCTTCGCCTTGGGCGTTTCGAAATCCGAAAGCAATCGAATCGTCTCCAGAACCGAAGGGTGCAGGTTCTGCGCCTCGTCGACCACAATAATCATCCGCCTTCCGGCACGAGCCTCCTGCAACAGGAGCTTGTTAAATTCGTCGTGCATGCGGACAAAATCCTGCTCATGGGCGTCCGAACCAAGTTCGGCCAGCAGGAAGCGCATGAATTCACGGGAACTGCACTGCGTCTGAAAAAGAAACGCAGTGTGCGCCGTGCTGCGGAACTTTTCCAGCAACTGAAACAGCAGCGTCGTCTTTCCCATGCCGGGCTTGGCGATTAACGCCATAAAGCCCCGCCCCGACTCGATGCCGTAGTAAAGGCATGCCAGGGCTTCGCGATGCGCCGGACTCAGATACAAAAAACGAGGATCGGGCGTGACCCCAAAAGGCTGTTCCCGCAAGCCATAGAATTCTAGAAACATTTTTTCGTGTCCTTATTAGCCAGCCAGAGCAGTCGGCGAAATGTTGTGCTGGCGAATCTTGTACAAGAGAGAACGGTAGCTGATGCTCAACAGCTTGGCCGCGCGCTTTCGGTTCCCGCCCGTTTGCCGCAGGGCACTGCTGATGGCGTGCACTTCGGCTTCGTGACGATGGCTGCGAAGCGACAGATTAGCGGTCGGCTCCAGACCTGCGGACACTGCAGTGTCGCCAGCGTTCGGCCGCCACACATCGGAGCGTTCGGCGCTCTCGTTTCCGCTGTTCTCGCTTTTGAATTCGGTGTCACTCATAAATTAACCCCACAGAACGTGAATTCGACAACATGGCCCCAGGACATCTGTCGTGTCTCCCTGAAACGCGCTCGATGAAATAAAATTTAAATATGGAATTCGCGGATTTAAATCGGCTCGAAACGGTATCCGTCGATGCAGACTGACAACGAACGATGGATCGGTTCAACCGAGATGACCAAATTGCGCTCGTCCTGAGCGGCGAGGATTCCCTCAATTCCGTCCAGAGCCCCTCCCCGGATGCGTACCCGCTGGCCTACTTGAAGAAAAGGGCGATCCGTCATGGGGATCTTGTTCGCCAGCAGAGTTCTCAAACTCTCAATCTGTCTTTCGGGAACTGGAATCCCCACTCCTCTCACCCCGACGAACCCCGCAACTCCATGAGTCCGCAGGACGCGCAAACGATCTGGTGAATACAGCGCCAGGCGCGCGAAGCTGTAGCCGGAAAACAGCGGCAGCTCCACTTCCTTTTTCCGGTCGCTCCATTTGCGCGTGCTCCTCACCAAAGGAAGAAAGCTCTCGATACTTTGCTTCTCCAGTTGGTCGGCCACAATTTTCTCGTGGCGGGACCGCGTACGGATCGCATACCACTGGGGAATATCGAGAAACGGGACCTCGCTCGCAGCTTTCGAATCCATCTGTAGCACTTGACCGGTACTCATAGCTTCGCCCTTTCAGTCACATTCCGGCAAATCCCGGAAAAGTGACCACCGAGCAAAAGACCTCCGACTCCGTCGTCTGGCTGCAAGCCAGTCGCCCGGTTTACGAATTGTTCGTGTGGGGGGACACCGGTTGAAAACTGCACAATCTGGGGAGTTAAGATCCCGTAATCTTGAGGCAATTTTAGCCATGTGCGCAAAAACGTGCAAGAGGTGGAAAGTAGAGAGAAGAAAGACCCCTCCGGCTTCGCCTGTTCGCTGAAGTAATCAGCGGTAAAATTCTGCAAACAATACAGATGAAAGCATGTATCTCTACCGAAGTTATAGCCAATTTGCACGGCTTTGTACCTCATTTGCCAAGTCTCGGGGGTGGTTCTGAGGCCAGCGTCGCCATTAGCTTCCTCGTCTGGCAAACGGGCACAACCCACGCTGGATTTCGAGAATGACGATGCAAGAAGCATGGGTCGGGGTGTTGACGTTGACAAGCCGACTGTCAAAGGTGCAAGAATTTGCAACTTTTGGGTCATCCCTAAGCGACGGAAGGCGCTGCCTAGGCTCGAACTTCTCGATTAGCGACCCACACCATCGTGCCATTTACTATGGCTCTTGTTTCCTATACGCTCGGGTCAAATCCTGTGGACCGACGCTTTGAGAACCGGCTATCGGGTCTCGCCCGGTTTGCAGTTAAGGTTTCGGTTTGCAGTTCCCCACGGGTGTTACACCATCGTTATGCCGGTTGCCACTTTCTACTTTCCGTCCGAAATAAGCTCGCGGTAGCATCAAGCTTCACCAGCGTATGGCTCATTTGATGGCTCTTCCCAAACAAGACCGGCTTCGCGTTCTGGCTGCGGACAGCACTGCGATGGGGACGCAACTTCTGGTCGAAGCGCTGGCTCGAGACGCGCAGTTTGAGATGATCGAGTCTCCGTCCGAGGCAGAGGCAATCCTTAATCTCGTTGATCGCGAGAAACCGCAGGTAGTGGTGATTAGCGCGAAACTGGGCGAAGATCACACGGGAGGTGTCGATCTGCTTCGCGAGCTGCGCTCGCACTTGCCTTCGCCGCGCGTGATCATGCTGCTCGACACTTCCGAGCGGGAAGCAGTCATTGCCGCTTTCCGCGCCGGTGCCCAGGGTGTGTTTTGCCGCACCGAACCCTTCCGCTTGCTAGCCAAGTGCATCCAGTGCGTGGATGCCGGCCAGGTTTGGGCCAGCAGCAGCGAACTGCAGTTCGTGCTTGAAGCCCTGACTCGACCTGCGCTCGCCCACCTGAGCAGCGATGGCAGATCGCTGCTTTCGGCGCGCGAAATCGATGTCGTCCGGTGTTTGGCCGAAGGCCTCAGCAACCGAGAAATCGCCCGGCGTCTCAAGCTTACGGAACACACGGTCAAGAATTATCTATTTCGCATTTTCGACAAGTTAGGCGTGTCCAGTCGGGTAGAAGTGGTGCTTTACGCCCTGGGGGGTGGCGCGACGCACGCTCCGAAGGCTTCCTCCACCAGCAAACGGTCTCGGCCCGGCGCCTTCGCTCGCGCCAAGTCGGGAGTAAAGTCCGGAGTCAACTCCGGAGTCATGTCCGTCGCGATCCCAAAAGACAAGCATTAACCCATCTGCGCAAGTGGATTTTCTACCGTGGCAATCGGAAGTTGAGGGTAATTTTCGTCTGCATTTCCGCGCGACGGCCGCCCACCAGGTGAGGCTTGAACCGCCACTGCTTCACGGCATCAGTTGCAGCCTGCGCAAGTAGTGGTGGCCCGGTCACCGGAGTGGCCGACTGCACGCTGCCATTCTGGGCGATGCGCACGCTCAACACCACTGCCCCCTGGACCCCTTGCTGCCGGGCGTCTTCCGGATAATGCGGCTCCACGCGATGAAGCAGGCTGGCTTCGGCCACGTTTGGCGGCAGCTCGAGCACGCCTGCCGGCTCAACGGCGGAAGCGCGCTGCACTCCGCTTTCGTGTGCCGCGCTGATCTCGGAGGAATTCTTACCCTGCCCTGCCGCGGTCTCACCTTGTTCCACAGTGGGCTTCATCCGGAAAATTTCCTTTCCGTTCTCGTAAACGAGCAGCCCGCCGGGCGGCGGAAATGTATTAGTGGCTCGAGGCGTGGCCGCCGCGGGAACCGTACTCGCGGGTGCAGGACGCGATGTGCTGGTCCCAGGCGATTGACTTCCAGAAGGCGAACTTGCATTTTGTCCGGCCGCTGTATTTTGTCCAACTCCAACCGGCTCGCCCGCGTCCCGTACCGGCGCAGAGACTGCGCCCGGCGCATGCGCACGCGCCCCAGTTCTTCGCCCGCCCAGGCGCTGGGCCACCAGCACGGTTAGCAACACGGCATACGCCAGCACTGCCGCGCCCAGCGCCAGCGTTATAAAATTCGCAGGTCGCCGGGAAGCAGCCTCGTGAGGCGCTTGCGGCAACGATTGCGCCAACGGTTGCGCCAACACTTGGTCCGGTGAGTCCTGTTTCCCGTCAGAGATTCGCTCAGAGCTTTCGGCGGTGGCTGCGGCGAAAACCGTAGTGTCGTCCGCGACCGCCCCCGTACTCTTTGAAGGCTCTGCTGCGGATGTTTGTCGCGCGATCGCTTGTTCGGCAAACATTTGTTCGGCAAACACTTGTCCGGCAGGCACGGGCCCGGATGCGCGCTCCAGATTATTGAGCACGCGGCGCGAGAGCGCTTCCAGGGTGCGCTCGTCGCGTTCTCCAAAGCCCGAGGGTAACGTGGAAAACGCCTCGAACACGCCCACCAGTTCCCCGTTCTGGAGCAGGGGGAGAATCACCGCCGACCGTATTCCGAGAAGCCGGCAGGCCTCAACATCGGCGCGCGGGTCGTTCTCCGCATCACCGCAGCGCTGTACCGTCCGCGTCTTCACGCACGCACCCGACAGCCCCGACGCAGTGTCCAGCCTCGCTCCTAATTGCGGCGCGCTCCTGCCCGTGCTCGCCCGGCAAACCCATTCCCCGCCGCGCTCCAGCACAATCGCCGCCCCGCTGGCCCCGGTCGCCATGCAGGCTTGCTCCACAATTTCGTTCAGCACAATCTGCAGCGCCAGCTCAGCCGAAATTTCCGGCGATACTCTCCCGCCCCCGTGTTCCGCAAACTTCGCCGCCAGTTCCCCCAGATCCCATTCGCTCGGTCCTGCAATTCCCGAAACCGCCGCATCCTTTCGGCCTTCTTGGAACGGGGAAGAAACTGGCTTCGCGGGATCGGACCCGAATATCGGATTGTGTGCCATGTCGGAGGAATATCTAACAGAAAAATTCTGCTTCTGTGCGGAGTTTCACCCCAAATCAGGGGGTTGTCAATATAGATTCAGCCCTTCCCTCCCCCGCGCGGAAGTTTTTCCCTGAGATTCGGAATCTCCGATCGATCCTAAAATTCAAATCGTGCGTCAGCAGCCGCTTTCCGTCGCAGAGGCGTGCGCAAAATCGCATTTGCGATCCCTTTCTCGGTCCCAAAATGACAAAAAATGGCAATCGAACTCTCGTCCTAGAGTCGTTTGTTTCCTTTCCCTTCGTGCGGGGGAATGTTAGAATCATTAAATCTTGGGGTAAGTCACAATGCTTCTCCGAGTCAGTTTCAGTGAATTTCCTCCCCGTGGCTTCTCTTGAAAACACCAGTAAAGAAGGCCATTCCAAGACCTTTGACCCAGGGAGTTTGAGACATGCGGATCGCCGTCGTTGGTTCCGGATACGTAGGATTAGTTGCTGGCGCCTGTTTTGCCGACCTCGGTCATGACGTCGTTCTCGTCGACAACGACGAACGTAAATTGTCCGCCCTCATGAACGGACAAGTCCCCATCCACGAAAACTTTCTTCCCGAACTCTTAAGCCGTCACCGCGGTCACCGTCTTACTTTTTCCGACGATCTGCAGGAAGCCGTACGCGCCAGTTCCGCCATCTTCGTTGCCGTGGGCACTCCGCCAACCGAGCGTGGCGAGGCTGATCTGTCTTATGTCGAGTCGGTCGCTCGCGAGATCACCGGCGCCATCAACGGATACAAGGTGATCGTGGAGAAGAGCACGGTCCCGGTTTACACCAGCGAGTGGGTTCGCAAAATCATCCTGCGCAACGGCGCTGACCCCGAATCCTTCGACGTCGCTTCCAACCCCGAATTCCTCCGTGAAGGCACCGCCGTCACAGATTTTCTTTTTCCCGACCGCATCGTCATCGGCTGCGACACTGAGCGCGCCGCCGAGGTCCTCCGCCAGGTTTACGAACCGCTCACCAGCGGCAGCTATTACGAACGCAGCGACGCCATTCCCCAACCTGACCGCGCTTCGATTCCCGCTCCCATCATCGTAACCAGCACCAAGAGCGCGGAACTGATCAAACATGCCTCCAATGCATTTCTCGCGATGAAGATTTCCTTCATCAACGCGGTCGCCTCCATTTGCGAATCCGTGGGCGCCAACGTCAACCAGGTGTGCCATGGCATCGGCACCGATTCCCGCATCGGCCCGCGCTTCCTGAATCCCGGAATCGGCTATGGCGGTTCCTGTTTCCCCAAGGATGTCATGGCATTCCGCGCCGTAGCCCGCGAGTGCGGCTACGACTTCCGTCTGCTCGACGAAGTCATGCGCATCAATGAAGACCAGCGCGAGCGTTTCCTGCGCAAAGTGCGCAGCGCTCTATGGACGCTCCGCGGCAAGCGCCTCGGCGTTCTCGGCCTCGCTTTCAAAGGCGGTACCGACGACATTCGCGAATCGCCGGCCTTATTCCTGGTCCAGGCTCTGTTGCAGGAAGGCTGCAAGATCACGGCTTACGATCCGGCCGCGATGGAACGCACGCAGGAAGCTATCAGCTCGAATCTAAAGTACGCCAACTCCCCCTACGAAGCGGCCAGCGGTGCTGACGCTCTGCTGATCCTCACCGAGTGGGAAGAGTTTGCCAACCTCGACCTCCGCCGCCTCAACCAGGAACTCAAGTATCCCATCGTGATCGATGGCCGCAATCTGTACGATCCCGAAGTGATGGCGGCACACGGATTCACTTATTACAGCGTAGGACGCGCCGCTTCTCATCCCGAAGGCGCACCCGCTGCCGCCCTGAAGAATGGGGCAATGAACAACAGCGCGAAGAAAGCATGAGCCCACAACGCGCCCTGGTCACCGGCGGTGCCGGTTTCCTGGGATCCCATCTCTGCGATGCCCTGCTCGGTGAAGGCTGGAGTGTGGTTGTAGTCGACAACCTCCTCACCGGCCG
>JBEKWP010000116.1:0-11647 GCA_049512915.1 Candidatus Sulfotelmatobacter sp. | reverse complement strand
GCGGCCACTTCGTGGTATTCGATTTACGGAGTGGAGCCGGCGTTAGTCGGGGCATAGGGTTATCGAGTTTGCGAGCGCGGGCGAATTCGCCCGCGCTTTTTCTTTTGTTCGCAGTCGAAGCGGTAAAGAGAAAAAGCCCTGGCGGAATTTGGGTTTAAGATTTTATCGCAGGAGAATTTATGGAGTCGAAGCTTCAAACTGCTCTTATCACAGGTGCCTCCGGCGGGATTGGATATGAACTGGCCAGATTATTTGCCCGCGATCGTTACAACCTGGTGCTGGTCGCCCGCAGCGCGGAAAAGTTGGACCAGGTTGCGGCTGAACTGCAGAGCCAGTTTGGCATTGCCGTGAAAACCGTGGGGCTTGATCTGGCTGTTGCGCCTGCGGTGAAGTTTCTGTTCGATCAGCTGCAGCGCGAGGGATTGGAGATCGACGTTCTCATCAACAACGCCGGATTCGGCGGGTTTGGCGAGTTTGACGGGATGCCTGAGGATGAAATTCTGGGTCAGATCCATCTCAATATTGCGGCGCTCACTCAGCTGACGCGCTTGTTCCTGCCGCCGATGCTAGCCAGGCACAGTGGGAAGGTTATGAATGTGGCCTCCACCGCGGCCTTTCAGCCCGGGCCGCTGATGGCGGTTTATTATGCGACCAAGGCCTACGTGCTTTCGTTTTCGGAGGCGCTGGCGAATGAAGTAGCAGGATCGGGAGTGGTGGTCAGTTGTTTTTGTCCGGGCGCCACCGATACCGGATTTGCCAAGCGGGCCGGGACCGAGAATTCGCGGCTGTTCAGAAAACTCCGGCCGATGAATGCGGAGGTGGTGGCGCGCGATGGATACCGCGGGTTGATGGCGGGGCGGACCATAGTCATCTCCGGGATGCAGAATTGGCTGGTGGCGGAGTCGGTGAGATTTGCGCCGCGGAAAATGGTAACTGCGATTTCGCGGTGGGTAGCGGAGAAAGTGGAGTAGAGCACCGGGCGAGTCCGTGGCGAAGAAGCTTTTAGATTTCGGCCAGCCCAGATTCCAGATCGGCGAGAATGTCGGCGATATCCTCAATGCCTACCGAGATGCGCACCATGCCGTCGGTGATGCCGATCGCTTTGCGTCCCTTCGCGCCCAAGCCCGCATGCGTCATCGTCGCCGGATGCGAGATCAAGGTCTCGACTCCGCCCAGCGATTCTCCCAGAGAGCAGATGCGCAGTTTCTTCAGCATTCTGTTGGCGTTCTTCAGCGATCCGGTCTCAAACGTGATCATGGAACCGAAGCCGCTCATCTGGCTCTTTGCCAGTTCGTGCTCGGGGTGATCCGGCAGGCCGGGATAAAACACTTTGCTCACCTTTTTGTGTCTGGCGAGAAACTCCGCGACCACGCGGCCATTGCGATCGTGGATTTCCATGCGCGCGGCCAGAGTTTTCACGCCGCGCAGCACCAGCCAGCATTCAAACGGAGAAAGGATTGCCCCTGCGGCCTTCTGCAGAAAGGCCAGCTTCTCAGCTTGCTCGCACGTGCTGCATACCACCACGCCGCCCAGTCCGTCGCTGTGCCCGTTGAGAAACTTTGTGGTTGAGTGCAGCACCATGTCCGCGCCCAGGGCTAACGGCTGCTGAAAGTAGGGCGACATGAACGTGTTGTCGACGACCAACTCGACTTTCCGGCGGCGGCAAATCTTGCTGATGGCAGCCAGATCGCTCAAGCGCATCAATGGATTGGTCGGCGTCTCCACGTAGACCATCCGGGTGTTCCTGCGAATGGCACGCTCTACGTTTTCCGCGTCGGAAGTATCCACGTAGGAAAACTCCAGCCCGAAGCCGGTCAGCACCTGGTTAAACAGGCGCGGCGTGCCGCCATACAAATCGTTGCCACAGACCATGTGGTCGCCGGACTTCAGCAGGCTGGCGACTGCGTTGATGGCCGCCATGCCGCTGGCAAATACGGGCGCAGCCACGCCACCTTCGAGCGATGCCAGGTTCTGCTCAAGTCGCGTCCGGGTGGGATTTGAGACTCGCGAATATTCGTAGCCTTTGTTCTCGCCGATGCCCTGCTGCACATACGTCGAGGTGGGATAAATGGGCACCGTCACCGAGCCGGTCAGGGGATCAGGCTCTTGTCCATCGTGAATGGCGCGAGTGGCAAAGCCGGCTTGCCGGTTCTTTTTCATGCACACCTTCTACCGCCGATTTAGATGCCGCCCTCGAAAATCTTTTTCGACAAGTAACGCTCCGCGGAATCCGGAATGATGGTGGCCACGCGTTTCCCCTCACCCAGACGGCGCGCTACTTCGAGCGCGGCGAATACCGCCGCTCCTCCGCTCGAACCGGCCAGCACGCCTTCCTGCGCGGCTAACAGCTTAACGGTCGCAAAGGCATTGTCGTCGGTCACTGCAATCACTTCATCGCACACGGCTGGGTCAAACGTCTCCGGGATAAAGTTATTTCCGATCCCTTCCACTTTGTGCGGCCCGGGAGCACCGCCCCCGAGAACGGAACCCTGGGTTGTCACAGCAACCGCCAGCATTCCCGGCACATGCTCTTTCAGATAGCGCGCCACGCCGGTGAAAGTTCCGCAGGTGCCGCAGCCTAAAACCACGGCATCCACTTTTCCGCTCATCTGCTCGAAGAGTTCCACGGCGGTGGTTTCGTAGTGATATTCAGGATTTGCCGGATTCTCAAACTGCCCGGCCATGAATGCATGGCGATCACCGGCGACCAGTTCTTTGGCGCGCCGGATCGCGCCCTGCATGCCCTCTTCGTCCGGAGTGCGTTCCACCTCGGCTCCCAGGGCCTGCATGATGGCTACTTTCTCCTGGGAGAAGTTTTCCGGCACAAACAGCTTCACCTTGTAACCGCGATTCACTCCGATCAGCGCTAACCCGATTCCGGTGTTGCCGGCTGTGGCTTCGACGATGGTGCCGCCGGGCGCGAGCTTACCTTGCTGCTCCGCCCTGCGGATGATCCCGATGGCGGCGCGGTCTTTCACGCTGCCCCCTGGATTCAAGTATTCGAGTTTGGCGAAGACGTCGGCCGAACCTGGAGCGACCAGCCGCTTCAAGCGAAGCATAGGAGTTCCGCCGACCAGATCCGTAATGTTGTCGGCGACTCCCAGATGAGAGGCTTCGGGGGTTTTCAGGTGCACGCTACAGGGTAAGGGCAGAGTCCGGAATCGTCAATGGAACGAGACGTCTCGTTCTCGTTCAGACCGTTACCGTCGTTATCCCAATCTTACGTTTCTTGTCTTGTTCTTATGGTGCTTGCACTCAGGATTTCCCTCAACCTGCCGATGCTTCAGAGTAGGCGCAAACATGCCCGGGAGACGTATGTATCGACGAATGCTCGGACTGGCTTTTCTCTCGGTATGCTTTTGCGCGGGTCGAATCGCCCTGCAGGCACAGGAATTCAGGCTGTTCGACCGTACGGTGCAGGTGCATGGCTTCGCGTCGCAGGGATTCGTCTACACCGACGACAACAATTGGCTGACCATGAACACCAGCCAGGGCAGCGCCGCTTGGACCGATTTTGGGTTCAATATGTCCTCCCAAGTAACCGATAGGTTCCGAATCGGAGCGCAAGGTTACGACCGCAACCTCGGCCAGCTTGGACAGTACCACCCGTCGCTGGACTGGGCGGTTGCGGATTACCGCTTCAAGAGCTGGTTTGGGCTTCGCGGCGGAAAAGTGAAAACCACTCTCGGTCTCTATAACGACACTCAGGACCTGGATTTCCTGCGCCCCTTCGCATTGCTTCCGCAAAGCGTCTATCCGACGGATCTGAGGGACGCGGTCATCGCCCACCTCGGCGGCGATGTCTACGGCAACATTTCCCTCAAGCATCGCCTTGGCGATCTTTCCTATACGGTTTATGCAGGGCATCGCACTGACAGTATCTATAGTGGCTATCCGTTTTACTTAAGTAGCTTCGGAGCCCATATTACGAGCTTTGGCGGGCTGCAGTACGGCGCGGATCTTCGCTGGAACACGCCGCTAAAAGGTCTCCTGCTTGGAGCATCGCGGATCAATGAGGACATCAGCGGCAGGGGCACAGCCTTAGACCCGTTTAACGCTGGGGCAGGCTTGGTGCCATATTCTGAAGCCTCAAAAGCCGACTGGGCTAATCAGTTCTACGGCGAGTACACCGTGGGCGGATTGCGGATCGACTCAGAATACCGCCGTTACTGGCGCAACCAGGAACTCTTCGGCGGCACTTCCGAAAGCTTCGCCGACGTACGCGGCTGGTACGTTTCCGGAGCTTACCGGATCAGCAAACGCCTCCAAATCGGATCCTACTACTCTCGCTACACGATTACCAACGTCGTAAGCGGTGTCCTCGCCCCCTTTTATCCCCCGTTGACTGACACCGGCCTGCCCGCTGATCACGATTACGACAAAGTCGTCGCGGGGCGGGTTAACCTGAATCGGTTCTGGAACGTGAAAGTCGAAGGCCATTTCATGAACGGATATGGGAGCGGCCCTTACCCGAACGGATTTTACACACAAGTGAATCCGCAGGGCCTTAAGCCGAACACCAATGCCTTGGTCATCAAGACCGGCATTAATTTCTGAGACCGGATAGGCAAGGGAGAACAGGAATGAAGTGTCCGAGAATACTCCTCGCTGGTGCCGGATTGATGATGCTTGCTGCACTGAATGCCAGGGCCGTTGACGTCAAGCTGATTGCAAATTCCAGCGTTAAAGCAGATCGGATTTCCCCGGAGGAGATTCGAAGAGTGTTTCTGCAGGAGAAGAACTCACTCGCCGACGGTAGCCACGTCGAACCCGTGCTGGAGAAGGATGGACCATCGCACGAAGCCTTCTTGAAAATGTATATGGGCAGGACCGACGACGATTTGCAGACATACTATCGCGTGCTGGTATTTACCGGCAGAGGCTCGATGCCAAAAGCCTTGGGTTCTGATGCCGAAATGGTGGCCTACGTGGCCAGAACGAGGGGTGCGATCGGATATGTGAGTGCAGAAACCAGCTCAGAAGGCGTGAAGACTCTAGCCGTCGCTTACGCTGGGGCAAGCGCCCAAAGAACGCTAATCACCCGGGTCGAGCCGCAATACCCCGAGACTCTCAGTCGACTCAACATCGGCGGGACCGTGCGCCTGCGCGTAACTATCTCAGCCAAAGGCAACGTCGAATATGTCCAATTGCTGGGAGGCAATCCGATTCTGGGTGAGTCTGCGATCTCCGCCGTGAAGCGATGGATCTACGCTCCCAGCCACTCGCGTACCATTGTCGAGGTCAGCATCCCTTTCGATACGAGCCATTGAAAATTCCCGAGTCACACTCATCGGGAACAGGGTCCTCGTTTTAAAGAGGCCCCGGAGGTCGACTACCTGGTCTCCGACTGTGCCGGCTGCAAGCCCGCGTAGTAACCGCTCTTGGTTCGCACGACAAGCTTTTTATGTCCTTTGGCCTTAGCTTCGAGACGGATCTCGCGGAAGCCGCCGGTGGCTCGGGGATTGGTTGGTTTGTAGCCGATGGTGTATTGATTGCGGATGTCGTGTGCGACCTGCCGGCTGATTTCATCTACCTCGTCGAGAGTGGCGGGAAAAAAAGCGAGTCCACCGGTTCGTTGCGCGATGATCTCAAGGGCTTTCCGGGCCCGCTTGGGATGCTCCTCATCGCCGAGGAGCCCGATCGCATACACCGCCGGACCGTTTTCTACCTCCAAACGCTTGACCGTCTGTTCCAGGCTGTCGCGGCTGGCATTGTCCTCGCCATCCGTTACCAGGAACAAGACTTTCCTCTCCAGCCTGGCATACTTGAAGTTGGCCGCTGAGGCTTCCAACGCGTCGTACAGCGCCGTTCCGCCCTTGGCGTCAATCTTCTCCAATGCTTCTTTGAGTTTCAGCAGGTCGTTGGTGAAGTCCTGGTCGAGATAGTATTCGTCGTTAAAGTTCACAACGAACACTTCGTCCTGCGGATTGCTCGCCCGCACCAGGTTCAGCGCGGCCTGGTTCACTTTGGCCCGCTTCTCGCGCATCGAACCGGAATTATCGATCACAATTCCCATGGAAACGGGAATGTCTTCATGCCGGAACGAAATGATCGTCTGCGGTTTCCCGTCCTCGAATACTGAGAAGTCGTTGCGGTCGAGGTTGGTCACAATATGCTGCTTGTCGTCCACCACGGTGGCGTGCAGCAGGACTTCATCGACATCCTTGCGGATGACAAAGGTTCCGTTTTCGGCGGACGGTTGCTGCTGGCTCGAAGTGGATGGGGGCGATGCAGGGGTGGGTGCAGGCGGCTCAGGCTGACCAGGTTGGGATTGCGTTGACGGAGGCGGAACAGGCTGTGACTGGAGGTGAGGAGGGTTCAACGCCGGCTGCCCGGCAAAAGTTTGCGTGAGCACCGAGACTGCAACTGCAGCCCAGACCGCGTAGGTTAGAAAACAAAAAAGGCTCCCGGCCCGGCTATTCCTGGGGCCCGTAATATCCGGTCCTGGCATACACTCGGAGTGGCGGCAATCCTTTCGGGGGCAATAACTTCACCCTAATCTTACGCCATTTGCCGTCCCGCACTACTATTTTGGGACGATACCCCAGCACATACTGATTGCGCAGTTCGACTCCGATCTTGGTGGCCACATCGGCCAGGTCGTTAGGATTCTCAACGGTGAAGGCGCGTCCACCGGTCAGTTCCGTGATCTCGCCCAGCAGTGCCGGACCCAGGCGCTCCTCCTCGGTAGGAAAATACCGGTCGTAAATGCCGATGGCATAGATCATTACATCCGCTTCTTTTACCAAAGCCTTGATTTCATTCTCGGTGTAGCGGCTGTGATTGTCCCCTCCATCGGAGATGATGAGAAGCGCCTTCTTAGGGTACTTGGCCTCCCTCATTTTTGTAATGCCCATGTAGATGGCATCGAGCAGAGCGGTTCGCCTGCGGGGCAC
The DNA here is from genome assembly GCA_049512915.1 of Candidatus Sulfotelmatobacter sp. Taxonomy (GTDB): domain Bacteria; phylum Acidobacteriota; class Terriglobia; order Terriglobales; family Acidobacteriaceae; genus Sulfotelmatobacter. Next base: position 4,751 of record JBEKWP010000116.1, on the reverse strand, counting down.
CGTGAATACGAGTTTGCCCTGGATGTCATCCACCGAACTGGTGAAATCGTTGATCACCTCGGGCTCGTCGGAGAACGTGATCATGAAGAATTCATCTTGCGGGTTGGCGGTCTTGAAGAACTCCACCACCGCGTCTTTGGCCCGGTCCATCTTGCTGCTCATGCTTCCGCTGGAATCGAAGATCACGCCCAGTGAGACCGGAGCATCCTCACTTGAGAAAGACTTGATCTCTTCTTTCGAGCCGCCTTCAAAAAGCTCGAAATTCTCTTTCTCCAGGCCAGTCACCAGGCGGTTCATGGGGTCGGTGATCGTGACCGGGACCAGGACCAAATCTACGTCTATCTTCAGGGGACGAACATGAGCATTCAGGGAGGGGGAGACGATGCTCTGCGTGGCGACCACGTCGGTCTTGTCTTTCTCCACCTCGCGGGGCTGGATGTGGACGTCATTGACCTCGGCCTGCCCGAAAGCCTGGACCGCCGAGCCGCAGACTGCGCCGAGCACAAGAAGCGAAATCAAGACGCAAGGCAAGGTCGCGATTCTGTGCAGCGGGAGACAAGCTGGGTTCCAGGGTCGAACCGGGTGGGGGTTCCGAACTAAAGTCGGAACAAAACTCCGAACTGAATTCCGACCTAGGGCCTCGGGGCGTGAGAGCCGGCGCCCATCCAGGAGGGCCATAAGCACCTCATTTGGCCGCGATAGTATCACAGGTTGGCTCACGGGGCTGCGGTTTTTTTGTCAAATGTGTGTGACAATCCCGAATTGGCGGCCTATTTCAGGCAACTCGTCCCGATTCCGGTGAACTCCGAAACCGAAGGCCAATTGCCACCTTGTTACAATCATTAGTTTCCATGGCTGACGTTCATCCCTTTCGCGCGTTTCGCTACGATCCGCGGCAAGCATCCCCTGCCCGGGTCGTCACCCAACCTTATGACAAGATCACTCCCGAGCTGCAGAATCGTTATTATCAGGCCAGCCCGCATAACCTCGTGCGCGTCATTCTGGGGCGCCGCGAAGAGAATGACAATGCAGTGAACAATGTATATTCCCGGGCTGCGGCATATTTTCGCGACTGGCGTCGGGAAGGCATCCTGCGCCAGGATTCGGATCCTTCGGTCTATATTTATTCGCAGCGCTTCACGCTGCCCGGTTCAACTCAGGAACTGGAACGCCGGGGGTTCATCGGTCTCGGACGCATCGAGGACTACTCCGCCGGCATCGTTTTCCGGCATGAGCAAACGCTGGCCAAGCCCAAGGCCGACCGCCTCGACCTGCTTCGCGCCACGCGGGCTCATTTCGGACAGATCTTCATGCTCTATGAGGATTCAGGCCAGGTCGAATCGTTGCTCGCCACCGATGCCGATCCGGACATTTCCGTGACGGATGAATACGGCGTCATTCACCGCGTCTGGCAAGTCTCGGATCCAGGAGCGGTCAGCGCGATCCGAGACGCGATGCGTGATAAAAAACTGATCATCGCCGATGGCCACCATCGCTACGAAACCGCCCTCACCTACCGCAACGAACGCCGTGCCGCAGAAGCTTCCTCCCCGGCTTCAGCTTCCGGCACAGCACCTTACGAGTTCGTCATGATGACTTTCGTCAACATGAACAGCCCCGGTCTGCTGATCCTGCCGACGCACCGGCTGGTGCACGGCCTCACATCCTTCTCAGAAGAGAAATTCCGCAGCTCAGCGCGCGCTTTCTTCGACATCGACGAAGTTGATGCCGCAATCGACGCTCCCCGCGCGACGGCGATCCTCCGGGAGTCGGGACGAACGGGAACATCCATTCTCGCCGTCACTGCCCACCGGGCGTTCCTGTTGCATCATCCCAACCCGAACACGCCACAGGTGTTTGCTGGCTTTTCCGTGCGCCAGCAGGCTCTTGATGTGGTGCAATTGCATAAGTGTTTGCTGGAGGGAGTATTGAACCTGTCGGAAGAATCGATCCGCAACCAGGAGAATATCTCTTATGTCCGCGATGCGGGTGAAGCTTTGTCGCGAGTACACGGTGCCGGAGCCCCCCGCGCCGATATCGCTTTTCTGATGAATCCCTGCCGCATGGTGCAGGTCCGAAACATTGCCTTTGCGGGAGAGGTGATGCCCCAGAAATCCACTGACTTCTACCCAAAGCTCCTGAGCGGATTGACAATCTATGCGCTCGAATAGAACCGGGAGTTTCGAGCATTCTACCGGCGGGCAGTCGATTCGCAGGTGGCGAAGCGGCGGAGCTGCAGTGAGCGCCGCCTTGTTGTTTGTCGGACTGCTGCCTTCCGCCGCGGCTCCCGAAAAACATCTCGCCGTCTACTCCACTGCTGCCAATTATTCCTTGCCCATCGTGCAGCGGCAAGGGCATGAGTACATTGGTTTGCTGGAACTGCTGGATCCCCTGGGAACAGTGAGCGCAAAATCGGACCCGCCGCACTGGCGCATCCACTACAACAACATCCTTGGCGAATTCACCATTGGCCACACACACGCCCGCGTCCAGGGACGCGACGCCGACCTCGCCGGAAAATTCCTCATGGAAAACGGACGTGGTTTTGTCCCGCTAGCCTCTCTTGGTTCGCTCCTGCCACGCTTTCTGGGCGGTCCCGCAACTCTGCACCAGGAGTCGGGACGTCTTTTCATCGGCAACATCGCCACTCACTTCACGGCCTCAGTGCCTCCAGAAGACCCTTCACATCTGGTGTTTCGCTTCACCGCGCCTGTCAATCCGTCCGTTGCCACCGAACCCGGCAAATTGCGCATGACATTCAGCCGCGAACCGGTCACCGCGCCCGCCTCTCCTACGCTTACGTTCGGCAGCAAAACGATTCCCGAGGCCACCTATTCGGAGAGCAACAGCTCAGCCCAAATCACGGTAAACACCACCATTCCGCTTATCGCCAGCTTCAGCCATGATGGCAGGACCATCACACTCGCTCCTGTAAAGTCTGAGAACGCTGCCGCTACAACCGGAACGCCCGTTACGGGCCCCGCTACACCCCCGGCAAGCGCACCCGTACAAACGCCAACCGGCAGTGCGGCCCCGGTTCCGCAAAACAGCGCAGCTGCCCAGCCGCCGGCGCCCCGACCGTCGAGTTCGGCCGCGCGCCGTTACTTCGCGGTGGTGGACGCCAGCCATGGCGGAAATGATCGCGGCGAAGCGCTGAGTTCCACGCTGGCGGAAAAAGATGTGACCGTTGCCTTCGCCCGCCGTCTGCGCCAGGAACTGGAGAATCGGGGAATTTCCACGCTGGTTCTTCGCGACTCAGACGCCACCGTGTCGATTGATGACCGAGCTTTTTACGCCAACACTACTCACGCCGCCGTCTACGTGGCCCTGCATGCCGCGTCGAACGGCCATGGCGTGCGACTCTACACCGCGCTGCTGCCTCATAGTGGCGAGGACGATCGCGGTCCGTTCCATTCCTGGACCACGGCTCAATCGTCCTCCATCCCGCTTAGTCAAGCGGCCGCCGCGAGTGTTGCGGCCGAATTGAAAAATCATCAGGTTGCGGTGCGCACTCTTACCGCGCCGCTCCGCCCATTAAATAACGTTGTCACCGCAGCCATCGCCGTCGAGGTTGCCCCGGCGGGGTCCGATGTTTCGCAACTCATGTCGCCGGACTACCAGCAACTCGTTGCCGTCGCCGTTGCGAACGGAATCGCAGACATGCGCGCCCAGCTCGGAGCCGCTCCATGATCAGGCGACCCATGACCGGGAAAACCATGATCAGGCAACCCATGATCCGGCAAACCATGATCAGGCAAACCATGATTCGACAAATAGCGATTGGACAACTATGATTCCGCGCCATCTTTTCATCGCAATCTCGGTTCTGCTGCTGGCCGTACTGGGCATGAGCTTCTACGCGTGGCGCATGCGGGGACGGGCGGCCGCAGGTCCCGCGGTTTCGCTCGACAGCCGTCCTGTAGGGCCTCCCGTGGCCGGAAACACCGAGCAAGTAACACTGTTTGTGGCGTATGACGATAGTGGTGTACTGCTCGCGCAGTCGGCCCGCATCCCGCTGCCCTCGGTTCGCCAGCAGCGCGCTGAGGAATTGCTGCGGTCGCTGCTCGCCCTATACCTGGATAAGGCCTCGCCTCACCCCTTGCCGCAGGGGTCTGACGTCCGTAGCGTCTACCTGGTCGATCCCGGACTCGCCGTGATCGACATCAACGCTGCTTTCGCCGATGGGCACCGTTCGGGCGTGCTCTCCGAAGAACTCACCGTGGCATCGCTGATCGAGACGCTCTCCGCCAACCTGCCTGGCATACTTCGAGTGAAAATCCTGGTGGAAGGCAAGCAGCGTGACACTCTGGCCGGGCACGCTGACCTGTCTGGCTTTTTCGATGTCTCCGCCGTCAATCAGTTAAGCACGCAGTTGGAATCGAGCCAGTAGTCTTCCCCACCATGCGGCTGGAATCATTCACCGGGGTCTCCTGCGGACACAGATTCTGCGATCCATTGCAGATACGCGGGTGATCCATCTTCGATCGTCAGGCAAATGCATTCCGGAAGTTCGTAGGAGTGAAGGTCTGCAATCGCTTCACGCACTGGACCGAACGCCGCAGTCGTGGTCTTGATGACTAAAAGCCATTCGCGAGCTTCTTCGATCTTGCCTTGCCAGAGGTAAATGGATGCAACTTGGGGGACGATGTTGACGCAGGCGGCCAGCCGGTGCTCGAGCAAATGCCGCGCGATCTTGCGGGCTTCTTCTTCCGAGGAGGCGGTGGTCAGGACGATGCGTTTGTCGGTCATAG
>JBEKWP010000115.1:0-11815 GCA_049512915.1 Candidatus Sulfotelmatobacter sp. | reverse complement strand
ACATCCAGGCGAACGTGAAACTCGACCCTGCCGTATTCGACCCCAGCCAGTTCAACTCAACGCACTGGGAAAAGCAATAAGAGAAGCAGTAGACGAGAGATCGAGAGCCCGGCACATTTCGCTCTAATCGCACAGTGCAGTGTGATTGTCATCCTGAACAAGCGTTTTTTGCGCAGTGAAGGATCTGGGCGAGCCGCGCGGTGTGTCGCGTTCTTTGCGACACCACAATCGCGCGTTTGGCTCGCTTCCTTGTCGGACAGACTCCTCTAATCACAAGACTCTTGAAGCCAGGTCCAGACGGCGATACTATGGATGCGCTTGCTCGGTAACCCCCGAGACACACTATGCCGCAAAACTACGTTCCCATCTTCATCTTCATGGCAGTAATCGGCGTGCTGCTTCCGGTCACCCTGCTGGCGGCAAAATTGGTGCGCCCCGATAATCCCAGCAAAACCAAGCTGATGCCTTACGAATGCGGCATCGACCCCATCGACAGCGCGCGCGGGCGTTACACCGTCCGCTACTACATTGTCGCGATTCTGTTTGTGGTGTTCGACGTAGAAACTATTTTTCTCTTTCCCTGGGCCGTCAAGTTCAAGGCCCTCGGCCTCTTCGGCTTGCTGGAGATGCTGATCTTTCTGGTCATCCTGATCGCGGGCTACATCTGGATATGGAAAAAGGGCGCGCTGGAATGGGTATAACCCCGTCCACCCCCGCGGCCGAGCCGTCGGCCGAAACTTTTACCGCCAGCCGCTTCACTCAGGGTAATTTCCTGTTTCCGACTCGCCTCGTGGTCAGCCCGCTGCGCGTCAGCCGCGTGAAGTCCCGCCTGTTTGGCAGCAACGAAGAAAGCATCGCCATGTCGAAGGTTGCCTCGGTGCATATCTCGACGGGCGTGCTGTGGTCGGAGATTCGCATCGAATCCACCGGCGGCACCGACCCCATCACCAGCCATGGCCATCGCAAACAAGACGCCCAACGCGTCCGCGACCTGATCGAGCGCTATCAGGGGCAAGCGCGCGTTTAGCCTGCAGACCGCGCCATTTCGAGGGCGGAAGCTGTTCTGACTTTTCCTCGCTAGTCTCGTTGACACCGAATCCTCAAGCTGATAAAAGTTAACGTTCTCTCCGTAACCGTGAAAGCCGGAGGTTTGCGCGTTCGCCGCTATGCCGGACGAAATCAAATCGCCCTCTTCATCACCGCCGGATGGCGAACCGAAGCCGACTGCCGATCAACCCGCCGTGCCCGGCGGAGTGAAGGCCACTGCATCCGGCTCGGTTCAATCGGAGGACAATCTGCCCGCGGAAAAGCCCGCCGCGGCAGCGCCTGTCGCGCCTCCCTCCGCGAAGCCGGCTGCGGCTGCGAAGCCGGCCGCCCCCACGCCTGTTCCGTGGGATTCGCCGATGATCGCGAAGCTAAAATCCTCCTATGGTTCCGGTATCGATCCCCTCACCTATGCCGGACAGAACTACATGGTGGTTGACCGCTCGCTGATTCCCGAAATTCTCCAAGTGTTGCGCGACCAGGAGCAATTCGACTACTGCGTCGACATCACGGCAGTCCATTACCCCGCGCGCGAGAAGCAATTCGACGTGGTGTGGGTGCTCTATTCTTTTCCGCGCAACGAGCGCATCCGCGTGAAAACACAAATCCTCGACGGCGCGACTCTGCCGAGTTCTGTTTCCATCTGGCCGGGAGCCAATTGGCTGGAGCGCGAAGTCTTCGACATGTTCGGCATCAAGTTTGACGGACATCCCGACATGAAGCGCATTCTTCTTCCTGACGGCTGGAAGGGACATCCTCTGCGCAAAGACTACGGAATCCTGCAACAGGATAACGAGTGGGTGCAGATCAATCTGGGCATCGAGAGCGGCCAGTGAAAGGCGCCAGTTAGAATCGACGGTTAAATTAGGCAGTTGAATCAGGTAGTTGAATTAGCGGTTGCATTAGCGGTTGCATTAGAATGACCGATCCCAACACCACGCTCTCGCCGCCGGAACTCGAAACCCGCGACAAGACTTTTCTTGACGCGAACGAACTCGTCATCAATATGGGTCCGCAGCACCCAGCCACGCACGGCGTGCTGCGCGTCATTCTGCGGCTCGACGGCGAAAAAGTGCTCGGCCTCGAGTGCGTGATCGGATACCTGCACCGCGGCGTCGAAAAAATTGGCGAGCATCGCACCTATACGATGTTCAACCCCTACGTCGACCGCATGGATTACGTGGCCGCGGTCTCAAACGGGCTAGGCTACTGCGAAACGGTCGAGAAACTGCTCAACGTGGAAGCGCCGCCGCGCGCCCAGCATGTCCGCGTCATCCTCACGGAGCTGAACCGCATCGCCAGCCACCAGCTCTGGCTGGGCACGCATGCTCTCGATATCGGCGCCATCACGCCGCTCTTCTACACTTTCCGTGACCGCGAAGAGATTCTCAAGATCTACGAGAAATATTGCGGCGCGCGCCTCACTACGCACGCTTTCCGCATCGGCGGCCTGCAATACGAAACCTACACAGGCTTTGAGAAGGAAGTAACAAACTTCCTGAATTTCTTTCGCCCCAAGATCGACGAGTACGAGGAACTGCTCACCACCAACCGCATCTGGGTCGAGCGCACGAAAAATGTTGGAACCATCTCCGCAAGGGACTGCATCGCGCTCGGCGTGACCGGCCCCGTACTTCGCGCCAGCGGCGTGAAGTGGGACCTGCGCAAGGCGCAGCCCTACGCCAACTACAAGAACTTCGATTTCGAAATCCCTACCGGGCAGAATGGCGACACTTACGATCGATATCTCGTGCGTATGGCCGAGATGCGGCAATCGGTGCGCATCATTCAGCAGGCCGTCGAGGCGCTCCCCGAAGGCCCGATCATGGCGAAGGTTCCCAAGGTGATGAAGCCGGCGGCGGGCGAGGTCTATCACTCCATCGAAGCGCCAAAGGGCGAGCTGGGATATTTTATCGTCAGTGACGGCTCCACTCAGCCCTATCGCCTGCGCGTCCGCCCACCTTCGTTCGTAAATCTCCAGGCGCTCGATGTGATGTGCCGCGGCCAGTTGGTGGCCGACGTGATCGCCGTAATCGGCACGCTCGACATCGTTCTCGGCGAGGTGGATCGTTAAATGAGGATCGCTAAATGAGGTCCCGCTGATGCACGCGATCATCCAATACGTCGAGTCGTACCTCTCGAGCGACAAAACGCCGGGCGTCGCCGGAAACATGTTCTGGGCGCTGGTCTACATCATGCTGGTTTTCGGCGGACTTTCTATAGCCGTGATCGCGATGAACTGGCTCGAGCGCAAAATCCTCGCTCACATGCAGGTGCGTCTCGGACCCATGCGTGTCGGTCCGCACGGCTTGCTGCAGCCCATCGCCGACGCGATCAAGCTGCTGCTCAAAGAAGACATCATGCCCGCCGAGGCCGACAGCTTCGTTTTCTGGATGGCGCCCCTGATCGTGGTGCTGGCGGCGTTTACTGTTTTTGTCGTAGTTCCGTTCGGTCCCACGCATGCCATCACCGACATGAACATCGGAATCCTCTTCATGCTCGGCGTCTCATCGCTGAGCGTGCTCGGCATTGTGATGGCGGGCTGGGCTTCGAACTCGCACTATCCCCTGATCGGAGCGCTGCGCTCGAGCGCGCAGATGGTGTCGTACGAAGTGGCTATGGGACTCGCCGTGGTCTCGGCGATTCTGATGACCAGCCTGAACGCCGAGGGCACCGGAACCCTAAGCATGATCGGCATCGTACAGGCGCAGCTGGCGCAGCGCGAGTGGTTCATCTTCAAATTCTTTCCGTTGGGCTTGGTCGCCTTCTTCATTTTTGCCGTCGCCATGGTTGCCGAAACCAACCGTGCGCCATTCGATCTCGCCGAAGCTGAATCTGAGTTGACGGCAGGTTTCCACACCGAATACAGCGGCTTCCGCTGGTCTTTATTTTTCCTGGCCGAATACTCCGCCATGATCGCGGTGTCTTCCATCGCGGTGACACTCTGGCTCGGCGGATGGCTGCGGCCGTTTCCCAATCTGCTGAGCGGCACCCCCTGGGATCAGGTTTTCTCCTTCTTCCCCGGCGTCACGTTTCTTTTTTTCGCCGCGATATGCTTTTACAACACGGTCCGCATGCCGAAGCATCCTCTCTTCCGCATTCAAACCATCGGCCTCGCGGGGTTCGGCGTGGTCCTCGGCTTGATCGGTCTGGTTCTTTTCGTACCTGCGGTCAGCGTGCGCGTTCAGGATATTTTCTGGTTCTCGGCGAAAGTTGCCGGCTTCATGTACCTCTATATCTGGTATCGTGGCACGTTCCCGCGATATCGCTTTGACCAGCTCATGCAGATGGGATGGAAAGTCCTGCTGCCCTTGGGCCTGGGCGTTCTGATTCTGACGGCGAGTGTAGCGCTGCTGCAACAAAAAATATGGCACCCGTAGCCACACCGTTTTTCTTTTACCTGCTCTCCGGGATCATGCTCATCGGGGGCATCCTGGTAATTACGCGCAGGAACCCGGTGCACTCGGCGCTGGCGCTCATTGTTACGCTGCTGGCGCAGGCGTCGATTTATCTGATGCTGTATGCGCCCTTCGTAGCCGGCGTGCAAATCATTCTTTACGCCGGCGGCATCATGGTGCTGTTCTTGTTCGTCATCATGCTGGTGAGCATCGAGCGCTCCATTAAAGAGCGGCAGTTCAATAGTCAGTGGGTGGCGGGAATCGTCGCGGCTACAGCATTGGGCGGATTATTTATCGCCGTCTATTCGAAAGGGAAGAACATCTTTCCAGATCACGTGCTGCCGGTAGTGGAAAACGATAACACGCAAAAAGTCGCCACTCTGCTGTACGGGCAATACATGTTCGTCTTCGAGATCGCCTCGCTGTTGTTGCTGGTGGCAATTATCGGAGCGGTAGTGATGGCAAAGAAGAGGATTTAGAAATGCAGCTTCTAGGTGCTAGCTCCTAGTTTTCAGCTAGAAGCTAGAGGCTAGAAGCTAGAAGCTGATATGGAATCAATGCTCCACATCACGACGCTGCATTACCTGGTGCTCGGTGCTGCGCTCTTCCTTCTGGGAGTAATCGGCGTGCTGACTCGCCGCAACGTTGTCATCGTCCTGATGTCGATCGAACTGATTCTGAACGCTGTGAACCTGAACCTTGTGGCCTTCTCCCGCATGTGGGGAGGACTGCATGGCCAGATCTTCGCCATCTTTGTGATCACCGACGCCGCCGCAGAAGCCGCGGTAGGTCTTGGCATTCTAATCGCCTTCTTCCGCAACAAGGAGACGGTCAACATAGATGAAGTGAATTTGCTGAAGTGGTAGAAAGACAGCTTCTAGCTGCTTGCTCCTAGCTTCTCGCCGGACTGAAAAGGGTCAGGCGCCCGAGCTAGGAGCTAGGAGCTAGAAGCTAGAAGCCGAACTTATGTTTTTTCTTTCCCACATCTGGCTGATCCCGCTGTTTCCCGCCTTCGGCGCTGCCCTCATGTTCTTTTTCGGCCGCAAGCTGCAGAAGGCGACGGTGAGCGCCGTGTGCGTGGGCACCATCGTGCTAGCGTTCCTCATGGCTTGCGGCGCGGTCTGGCAATACTCCGGGTGGTCTTCAACGCCCCAGCATTTCCATCAGCCCTATCAGACCATCCTCTACACCTGGCTCGGCACCGACACCGGCCACATGAATTACGTGACCCACGATGGCTCGCAAGCCGCGTTCCAGGCCGACGCCGGCTTCCTGCTCGATCCACTTTCCAGCATCTGGCTGCTGTTCGTCACCGGCGTCGGCATGCTGATCCACATCTACTCCACCGGATACATGGCGCACGAAGGCGGCTACTACCGCTTCTTCGGATACCTCAACCTCTTCATGTTCTCCATGCTCACGCTTATCCTCGCCAACAACTATGTGCTCATGTTTGTTGGCTGGGAAGGCGTTGGCTTGTGTTCGTATCTGCTGATCGGATTCTATTTCCACCGCAAGTCGGCCACCGACGCTGGAAACAAAGCCTTCATCGTGAACCGCATCGGCGACGCAGGATTCCTGTTAGGAATGTTCTTCATCGCCTGGTATTTCGGATCTCTCCGCTTCACCGATGTCACGCACATCGCGCACAGCGGACGCTTCGCTATAGGCGATCCCATCATCACCGCCGCGACTTTGCTGCTCTTTGTTGGAGCCTGCGGCAAGTCGGCCCAGCTTCCGCTCTACGTCTGGCTGCCCGACGCCATGGAAGGCCCCACACCGGTTTCCGCGCTCATCCATGCCGCAACCATGGTCACTGCCGGCGTCTATATGGTTGCCCGCTCGAACGCGCTGTTCGTGCTCGCGCCCACCTCGATGAAGACCGTCGCCATCGTCGGCGCGCTGACTGCAATCTTCGCCGCCTCCATTGCCCTCGTGCAAACCGACATCAAGCGCGTGCTTGCCTATTCCACGGTCTCGCAGCTCGGCTACATGTTCCTCGCGCTCGGCGTAGGAGCTTTCTCCGCCGGCGTCTTCCACGTCTTCACCCATGCATTCTTCAAGGCCCTGCTGTTCCTCGGCGCCGGAGCGGTAATCCATTCGATGAGCGGCGAGCAGGACATGCGCAACATGGGCGACCTCGCCCACCGCATTCCCATCACCTACCGCACCATGCTGGTCGCCACGTTGGCAATCGCCGGCATTCCTCCGTTCGCAGGTTTCTTTTCCAAGGACGAAATTCTCTGGCAGACATGGACCAAGGACAGCGAGGCGTATCACATCTTGTGGTTCATCGGCTATGCCACGGCGCTGATGACCGCGTTCTACATGTTCCGCCTGATCTATCTGACTTTCTTCGGCAAGCCCCGCATGAGCCATGAGTTAGAACATCATATTCACGAGTGTCCGCACTCGATGGCCGTGCCTCTGCTGGTTCTGGCTCTGTTCTCGCTCTCCGCCGGATGGCTGAGCTGGCCGCCAAGTCTCGGTGGCTCTGCCAGGTTCGAAAAGTTTCTCGAGCCTGTGTTTGCCAGGGAAGCCCAGGTTTTCCAGGAAGAAGGCAAAGCGGGGCAGCTCGCAGCAGCAGAGAAGGAAGCCGAACACACAAGTCCCTACGAATACGTGCTGATGTTTCTTTCCGTCGGAGCAGCAGCGGTCGGCTGGGGCATGGCTCGGCGTTCTTACAGTAAAGCCGACAAAGGCTACACCGAGCCCATCGCAGCGGCAGTTCCGCGTGTCTACGACGTACTGCTCCACAAGTATTACGTGGACGAAGGCTACGACTACGTCTTCACCGGCCGCCGCAAGCTGGGAGACGTTCGTCTCGGCGTGCTGGGATTAGGCGAAGCCTCCGCATGGTTCGACACAAACGTGATTGATGCAGCTGTCAACGACGTAGGCTGGGCCACGCGTCTCACGGCAACAATTTCCAGTTGGTGGGACAAGTGGATCATCGACGGCATCTGCGTCAACGGCCCGGCAATTCTGGCGCGCATGCTTTCTTATCCCGCGCGCCTGTTCGAATGGGGTCTGGTCCAGTGGTACGCGCTGGTGATGACCGCAGGCTTGGTAGGTTTCGTGTTCTATTACGTGTACCACTGAAAACAGCTCCTAGCTGCTAGCTCCTGGCAAATCGCGAACGGCTAGGACAGCAAGAGCTAGAAGCTAGAAGCTAGAAGCTGAACTTTCATGCAAAACCACATACTCTCGATCATCCTCTTCACGCCGCTGGTCGGCGCTCTGGTGCTCCTGTTCCTTCCTAAGGAGAACAAGGAAGCCATCCGCTGGATCGCGAACTTTTTCGCGCTCGGTGGCTTCCTGATCTCGCTGCCGCTGGTGCCCATGTTCTGGGCCCAGCGCTTCGACGCCACCCAACACTTCAAGTTTATCGAGGGCATGCCCAATAACTGGATCCCCTCCATCGGCGCAGGCTATGTGATCGGCATCGACGGCATTTCTTTCCTGCTCATCATGCTCACCACGCTCCTGGGCTGGATCTCGATCCTCTCCTCGTGGACCGCAATCGAGAATCGCGTCAAGGAATATTACGTCTGGTTCCTGATTTTGCAGACCGGCATGCTCGGCGTCTTCATGGCGCTCGATTTCTTCCTCTTCTTCGTCTTCTGGGAAGCCATGCTGGTCCCAATGTATCTGCTGATCGGCATCTGGGGTGGCCCGCGCAAACTCTACGCGGCGATCAAGTTCTTCCTCTACACCCTGGCGGGTTCAGTGCTGATGCTGCTCGGCATTCTGTTCCTTTATTTCCATCACCAGCACTTGACCGGCATTTACACGTTCAGCATCACTGCCCTCTACGAAACCGCGCCGAAAATTTATTCCGACCCAGCCTACGGCCCCACCATCGCCACGCTGCTGTTCTTCGCCTTCTTCTTCGCCTTCGCCATCAAAGTCCCCATGTTCCCCTTCCACACCTGGCTGCCCGATGCCCACGTGGAAGCGCCGACTGCCGGCTCGGTCATCCTGGCGGGCGTTCTGTTGAAGATGGGGACGTACGGCTTCATCCGTTTCTCGCTCCCGTTTTTCCCGAACGTGATGTGGAATACAGCCACGTTCCTCCACCTGACAGTCCGCGGCTGGATGATCACGCTCTCCATCATCGCCATCATCTACGGCGCTCTAGTCTCGCTCATGCAAAAGGACATGAAGAAGCTGGTCGCCTATTCGTCCGTAAGCCATCTCGGCTTCTGCACGCTGGGAATTTTTGCCCTCAATTCTGCCGGCATCAGCGGATCGGTTTTGCAGCAAATCAATCACGGTATCTCCACCGGTGCACTGTTCTTGATCGTCGGCATTCTCTACGAACGCCGCCACACCCGTGAAATTTCCGAATACGGCGGCATCTCGAACGTGATGCCGGTCTACGCCACCATCACCATGATCATGTTTCTCTCTTCGATGGGACTGCCGCTGCTCAACGGTTTCGTCGGCGAGTTCACCATCCTGCAGGGCACGTTCATGGAGAACTGGCGGTGGGGCGCGTGGGCCGTCCCTGGAGTCGTTCTTGCCGCGGCGTATCTGCTGTGGCTCTACCAGCGAGTCTTCTTCGGCACGGTGACAAACCCGAAGAACGAAAAGCTGCACGACCTCACTCCGCGCGAGGTGCTGACCTTCGTGCCGCTCCTCATCATGGCTTTCTGGATCGGCCTCTATCCCAAGCCCTTTTTCCAGATTCTTGAGCAGCCCGTGAATCAGATCGTCGAAAACGTGCGCGCCCCGCAGGCTGGGGGCCCCGCGAACGCCGCCGTTCACCCCCAAGTTCAGCCACAAGTTCAGCCGCAAGTTCAGCCGGCTCTTGAACCCGTGATAACAGACCCCGTTGCGACCACAGCCTCTGCGACTACCGCTCCTCGTGTCGCAGCACAATCGATTAAGGGTAAGAACTAGTGGGCATTGTTCCCCAATTCGGTTTGAACGACTATCTGCTGGCCCTGCCCATCACTCTGCTTACCCTGTTTGCTCTCGGCATCCTGCTCATCGATCTCATGCTCCCGCCGGAGGAGAAGTGGGTCAACGCAGCCACGGCTTTGGTCGGCGTGCTCTTTGCCGCCAAGGCGGTGTATAACGTCCAGGCCTGGATGCAGAGCACCGGCGTTACTCGCGCTTCCGGTTTCATGGGCGCCGTGCTGGTCGACCGCTTTTCCATCTATTTCTTCTATCTGTTTCTCGCGGGCACGGCGATCTCGATCCTCATGTCGATGCGTTACATGAAGACCGAGCATGAAAATCACGGCGAATATTACACCCTGATGCTGCTCTCGGTCGTCGGCATGATGTGCATGGCCGCCGGCTTCGACATCGTGCTCATCTTCATCGGCCTCGAGCTGATGGCGATTTCAACCTACGTTCTCGTAGGTTTTCTACGCCGCAACCGTCGCTCCAACGAAGCCGCGCTGAAATACCTGTTGCTGGGCGCGTTCTCCTCCGGCATTTTTGCCTACGGACTGTCGCTGCTGTACGGACTTACCGGCAGCACGAACGTCGCCGAGATCGGCCGCCGCCTCGCGCAGCTTCTTGCCAGAGAACCTCACAATCCGATCGCGATCATTGCCTTGCTCACCACGATGACCGGCCTGCTGTTCAAGATCGCCGCCATCCCTTTCCATCAGTGGGCGCCGGACGCTTACGAAGGAGCGCCGACCTGCATCACCGGATTCATGTCCGTAGCCGTCAAGGCCGCAGGATGGGCGATGCTGCTGCGCATCCTGATCGGCAGCCCGTTCCAGTTCGGCGGTTTCCTGGCCATGCGCTCCACCTGGGTTCCGGTGCTGGTCTTCGTTTCCATCGCCACCATGACGGGAGCGAACTTCGCCGCCCTCACCCAGACCAACACCAAACGCCTGCTCGCCTATTCTTCCATCGCGCATGTCGGCTACATGCTGCTCGGCTTGATCGCCGGAACTCCCACTCAGCTCAACGCCGACGGCATCAAAGGCATCCTCATCTACCTGCTGGTTTACACTTTCATGAACCTCGGCGCGTTCGGCGTGATCACTTCGCTGCGCCATCGCAACGTGATCGGCGACGAACTCGATGACCTCAACGGCCTCTATTCGCGCGCCCCCGTCGAAGCCGTGCTCATGCTCATCTTCCTCCTCTCACTCGCCGGCATTCCGCCCCTGGCAGGCTTCTACGGCAAGTACTTCATCTTCCTCAGCCTGATCGAAACCGGACACTACGCCCTCGCATCTCTAGGCGTGCTCTATTCCGTCTTCGGCCTCTACTATTATCTAAAGATGGCCAACGCCATGTTCATGGGCCAGCCCGAAGAACGCGGCTTGCTGCCGGTGAGTTGGACCATGCGCGCAGCACTCGCCGTAACCGCGTTCGCCACCCTCTATATCGGAATCATGCCCGAGCGTTTCATCCACCTGGTGAACTGGTCGATCGGCATGGCGCAAAACCCCACCGTAGCAAAGCTGATCCGCTAGAAATGCGGGTAAGCTAGAAATGCCGATGTGGAGACAGCCGCCCTTCGGCTCGCTCAGGGCAGGCTCTCGGCTGTCCCGGCCAGAGCGAAGCTCGGCCGGAATCCACCACTGCCGCCGATGAGCGTAGAATCCACCGTGCAGCCCTGATGACCCCAGCCGACCCAACTCCCGACCGCCAGGACGAAGACCGTCGAGACTCCGGCCCCAAAGAAAACTTCTGGGTTCAGGCAGCCCGCTACAGCCAATTGGCATTCATCCTCCCCGCCGCCCTCGTCGTGGGATGGCTGATCGGCGCGGGTCTCGACCGCTGGCTCCATACCACTTGGCTTTACCTGGCAGGGATCCTGTTAGGCATCGCAGCCGGATTCTTCGAACTTATACGCACGGTGCTGCGCGACACGAAGTGACTATGTCCACTCTCCATCAGTTTCGATGACCGCTCAACTACAAGTCGAACCTAACCCGGCTCAAGCTGCCGCCTCGGAGCATTTCTTCTCCGGCGCTCTCCACCGCATCGGCCGCGCCATGATCCTGCTCGCCCCATTGCTGACAGCCGCCGCATGGTGGAAGTTCGGCCTGCGTCCCGCTGCCGGTTTCGCCTTTGGTTGCGTTATCGCCTATGTCAATTTCCACTGGCTCAAGCGCGTAATCGCGGGCTTCGTCGATCGCGCCACGGGAGCCGCCACATCGCAGTCGGGTCAGGGAATCGTCTTTCGTTTCCTGCTGCGGTACTTTTTGATGGCTCTTGGGGCCTATGTTATATTGAGTGTTTCACCCGCAAGCCTGAACGGACTTCTTGCGGGCTTATTTTTGCCCGTCGCCGCCATCGGATGCGAAGCAGTCTACGAACTGTACGCGGCCCTGGCTCGCGGAGTTTAGCGGGAAGCTCCCTATGAAAAAGCTAGGAGCTAGTAGCTAGAAGCT
>JBEKWP010000114.1:0-11860 GCA_049512915.1 Candidatus Sulfotelmatobacter sp. | reverse complement strand
TAGACGTTCATGCTGCCGTCCATGTCGTTGGTGTTGTTGCCGCCGTCGAGCGAGAAGTAGTTCTGGTCGAGAACCGCGCCGCCGACGCTGCCGTCCGGACCTACGCCCGGCTGCAATTCGACGAACGTGCTTACGTCGCGGCCAAGGCTGGGCAGGTTGTCGATGGTGACGCTGTTAATCGTGTTGCCCACGGTGGCGTTCATGGTCTGCAACTCATTGCCGACGGACGTGACTTCTACCACCACATTCGCGCCGCCCACTTGCAAAGCCAAATTGACCGTGAGATTGACGCCGACCTGGACCACCTGGTTCTCGGTCTTGGTGGTAGCGAATCCGGCCTTAGCGACGGTGAGGCTGTATGTGCCCGGAGTCACGTCTGCAAAGAAGTACCGACCGCTCGCATTCGAGTTAGCGGTTCGCGAGATATTGGTCGCGGTATCGGTCAGCGTAATCGAGGCTCCTGCCACCACCGCATTCGACTGGTCAGCCACTATGCCGGAAACCGTTCCGGACGACGCCGATTGTGCCCACACGGGCAGAACCCCACCCAAACCAACCACCAACAGGAGAACCAGAATCAACTTTGCGCTGCGCGTGTACATTGCTTCCTCCTACCAAGAGATTGAAACTTTCACGACTGACCAAGAGACAAACGCCGGGAGACTACAGAAAACTGGCCCATTTCTTCGCGAGAACTTCGAAAATTGCTGTCAACCAACACTAAGAGTCCCGCACACACAAGTGCAACTGTCGTTCCAAACAGGGACATGTTCGAAACTGTTATGTTTGTTTCACTTGCGAGAGTTCTCGCAGGGGAAAGCTCCGCTTTGTTGAATAGGAATATGATTTTCTGTATGGTCGATCGGCTGGATGTCGCGCACGGAAGCCTCTGGAAAGTCTTGCGGGCCGCCCTGCGCCTACCGCTATTTCGAGAGGCTGGACAGCGCCTCGCGGAACAAGGCATCGAACGATCCCGCCTTATCGCTCTTGCCGGCACCGTTCTTGACCGCCGCCAATGCCTTCTCGGCTGCAGCCCTCTGGTAGCCGAGGTTGACGAGCGCAGACAAGACGTCTTCTTCCGTCGCGTTCAGCGCGGGCACGGTCGGCGCCGAGGTTCCCGCCGCCGGCAGCTTGTCACGCAGTTCCAGCACCATGCGCTCGGCAGTCTTCTTGCCGATGCCTGGGATCCTGGTCAGGCGAGCTACATCATTGCCGCGGATCGCGCCCGCCATTTCGTCCGCCGCCATTCCGCTCAGGATGGTGATGGCGAGCTTCGCCCCAATGCCGCTCACCGTCATCAACTTCTCGAACAACTGCTGCTCCGCGGGACGGAAAAACCCATACAACGCAATTACCTCTTCGCGCACGTGAGTGTGAATGTGCAGCGCGACTTCGGAACCGTTCGCCGGCAATTCGGAGAAGGTCGGCACGCTGATGTTCACCTCATAGCCGACGCCGCCTGTCTCAACAATGATTTGATTGGGATGCTTGGCCAGCAGTTTTCCGCGCAGATGAGCAATCATGTTAGTAGCTAGTACCGAGTACTTGGTACCCAGAAGAATAGCCGCGTGCCATTCCGACCTCAATGCTCGGAACTAGATACTAGGTACTGGGTACCTAGGTACTGAAGATCGAAAACGGCAGGGCCGACCCCCTGCCGTTTCGTGGATGTAAGACTCTTCGTTTTCGCAACTTCAGTTTCGCGACTTCTGTTTTCGCTACTTCTTGTTGACGGTTTTCTTCAGTTCGGCCCCAGGGGTAAACTTCGCGACCTTGCGGGCAGCGATCTTGATAGTGGCGCCGGTTTGCGGATTGCGCCCATTCCGCGCCTTTCTCTGCGATACCGAGAAAGTGCCGAAGCCTATCAAAGCCACTCGATCCCCTTTTCGCAATGCTCCAGTAATGCTGCTCACTGCGGTATCAATCGCAGTCGCAGCCTGCGCTTTGCTGATCTCGCAAGCGCCCGCGATCTTGTCAACCAGATCGGCTTTATTCATTTGTTTCTCCTCGCAGGTCTCTTTATTTTGCATACCCAGCCGACACCGGGAGGACAAAAGCTCGTGGCTGAGTTGGGAAACCTGACGGCTGGTATTCTCCTCTCTCCACGGAGAATGTCAACTGTGAAAATCCGCGCCCGAAGCCTGTTTCGCACCCCCATGTCCCGGATTGGGGCTGAGGGGGCGGCTTCTGGGCTGTGGAGAGCGGTGGAAAAACGGTAACCAATACACACACGCCGGCGAAATGCAGGCTGGACGCCGTTTTCCTCCGCCCTCCACAGCCTCGGCCGCACCTTCACAGGTTGTACACAGGCGCCTGCGGTTTCGTACTTGCGGGAAGCTCGCGCGCGGGTGCAGAGTCAACTGATACAGTCTAAGAAAACCGGAATCGAGATGGCAGATTTGAGAAGCATCCAAGACGTAAGGTTGAAATCGACCCAAACCCAGGCGGAGGCTTGTCCGCTATGCGCCGGGACCGGCTGGAAGACGCTCTCCGCCGGCCCCGGCGCACCGAAAGAGAGTAATGGCAATAATGACCGGCGAGTCACGCGCTGCGATTGCCAGCTGCGGGCTCGAGCGCAGACGCTGCTCGCCGCGGCGCGCATCCCCAAACGTTACGAGCATTGCGAACTCGCCAGCTATACCACGGACTTCCCGGGCGCCCATCCCTCGCTCGCGTTCGCCCACCTCTCAGCTTGCAGATTCGCGCAAGAGTTCGATCCGCGCGACGGCACAGGCCTGCTGATCATTGGCCAGATCGGCACCGGCAAGACTCATCTGGCGGTTGGGATCACCAAGGAACTCATCCTCACCAAAGGCATTTCCTGCCTGTTCTACGACTATCGCGAACTGCTGAAAGAAATCCAGAATTCCTATAACGCCGCGGTTCAGACCACGGAGTTGGACGTCCTTCGGCCCGTCTTCGAAGCCGACGTTCTCGTTCTCGACGAGTTAGGCGCGGTCAAACCGACGGAATGGGTCTGGGACACCGTGAGCCTCATTCTGAACACGCGCTACAACGACAACCGCACCACGATCATCACGACAAATTTTGAAGATCAACCTGCAGCCGGCGCCAATGGCTCGGTTTCTCCGGCGCGAGCTGCCTCGCGCGCAGAAACCCTCGGCGATCGCATCGGCGAACGCATGCGCTCCCGCTTGCACGAGATGTGCCGCATCATCAAAATGGATGGCGAAGACTTCCGCCAGAAGTTGCGTAACGCCAGCTTCCGCTAAGTCTTCAGAGAGCTGCTTAGAAGGGAGCAATAATGCGCTGGTACCACTACTTGGCGTACTTCTTCGGAGGCATATTCCTCGCGAACGCTTTGCCCCATCTCGGCAATGGAATTTCCGGGCATGCCTTCCAAAGCCCCTTCGCATCTCCACCCGGCGTGGGATTGTCGTCCTCGACGGTCAATGTTGCGTGGGGCCTGTTCAATCTTGCCATCGGATATCTGCTCGTCTATCGTGTCGGCAGCTTCGATCTGCGCAAGACGGCGCACGTGCTCGTCCTCGGGTCGGGAATCTTGATCATGTCGCTAAACCTCGCCCACTATTTCGGACGGTTTCACGGGGGAATGTGAGGCCTTTGCCATGGATCCTGCACAGATTTTCACGGATCAAGAGGAGCCTCAGGTCAGATGGTTTTCCTTTATTTGATTTATCCGTGAGAATCCGCCTTAATCCGTGGCAAAAGAGGCTCTCCATAGTAAATCCGCACTAGAATGTTTTCGTGCTGACTGAGCGCTTGGAGTTCGCCCCCGAACGCGACACCGAGATCTTCGCGGCGGTCCCTGCTGCGCCAGCCGTGTTCCTGCTGCGCGGCGCAGACGCTCAAGTCGAACCTTACGTCAGCAAGACGGCAAATCTCCGCCGCCGCCTGCAACGCCTGCTTGGGGCGGTTGAAGAACGCTCCAAGAAATTAAATCTGCGCGATCGCGTTCGCTCCATCGAGTACGCGCCGACCGGCTCCGACTTCGAATCCGGATTGCTGCTCTACCGAATCCTCCGTGAAGCCTTCCCCAAGACCTATGCCAACCGCATGCGCTTCCGTTTCGCGCCGCTGGTCAAGCTGCATCTCGAAAACGAATATCCTCGCGCGTCGATCACCACGCGTTTAGGGCGGCTTACGAGCCGTAATCTTTTCTACGGTCCATTCCAGTCCCGCACCGCTGCCGAAAAATTCATGAACGACTCGCTCGACTTCTTCAAGATGCGCCGCTGTGTCGACGATCTGCATCCCGATCCCAAATTTCCCGGCTGCATCTATTCCGAAATGAAGATGTGCCTCGCCCCCTGCTTCAAAGGCTGCGCCGACGAGGAATATTCCGCGGAAGTAACCCGCGTACAAGCCTATTTCGATTCCGGAGGAGAATCTCTCGCCCGCGAGTTCTCAGCCCAGCGCGACGCGGCCTCGGCCAGTCTCCAATTTGAAGAAGCTGCCACCATCCATGTGCGGCTGGAAAAACTGAGACCTGCGCTGAGCCAGTTCCCTGAAATAGTTCGCCGCCTCGACCGTTTTTCGGCGCTAATCGTCCAGCCCAGCCAGGTAATCAACTCGGTCACATTTTTTCGTGTGGACGGTGGCGCAATCGCGGGACCGGCCTTGTTTTCAATCCAAGCCGTCGATCACACAAAATCGCAATCCATGGAATCGCGGGTGCAGGCGGTTCTCGATTCATTCTTGCCAGCGAAAGTACGGCCCGCGCTCGAAACCATGGAACACCTCGCGCTCCTCAAGCGCTGGTACTACCGCGGCCACCGCATCGGAGAAATATTTCTTGCCGATGATAAAGGTGTATTCCCCATGCGCCGGATCGTGCGCGGCGTCGGCCGCGTGTTCCGAGCCGAAGGACCGGAGGAGATCAGCGAAATACGTTCTCACCAAGGAGGCACTGAGACCCAGAGAGAAACCTAAACCTGCGAAAAGCTAAATCCAGGAATTTCTCTGTGCCTCTGTGACTCCGTCGTGAAAGAATTTCTTTCAGGAAGGGACGAAATGGCCACCCAAGACCCGAACAGCAAGCAACTCCGTGAGCATCTGATCTACCTTCTCAACGGCGGCGGCGCCCACGCCCGCTTTGACGACGTGGTGAAAAACTGGCCGGAGGATCTGCGCGGCTCGAAGCCCAACGGGCTGCCGCACACAGCCTGGATGCTGCTTGACCATCTTCGCCTCGCGCAGTCGGACATCCTCGAGTTCAGCCGCAACGCGAAACACGCGTCTCCGGAGTGGCCCAAAGGCTACTGGCCGAAGACGGAAGCTCCGCCGAGCGCAGCAGCATGGAACAAAAGCGTTCAGCAGTTTCGCAAAGATCTGAAATCGATGCAGGCTCTGGTTGCCAATCCAAAGACTGATCTCTATGCCCGCATCCCGTGGGGCGATGGCCAAACCGTTCTTCGGGAAGCCCTGCTGCTAGCCGATCACAACGCTTATCACCTCGGCCAGTTAGTCGATGTGCGCCGACTGCTGGGAGCGTGGAAGGGATAGTAGCGCCGCGGCGCCGCCGGCTATCAGTTCCCGTCCGGTCTGAGCTCTTACAGAAAGCCCCCGAGACGGCGCTACAAAAACCGAGCCGGCCCTTTCGGGCCGGCTCGATTGCTTCACCAAACTGATCAGCACTCGACGATAAAGTTCAAGGCGCTACCGTTATCGTGACGGGCGTCTCGTTCGTCAGCGATCCCGAAGTCCCGATCAGCTCAATGGTTGTGGTTCCCGTTGGCGCGCGTCTGGTAGCGCTCCACGTGATGGTTACCTTTACGGTGCCATTTGCCGGTGGCGTCACGGGGTTGGCCGAGGCCGTCGCCGACACGCCACTTGGGAATCCGCTCACGCTCAAGGAAACAGCAGAATTGAATCCGTTCACGCTGGTGACAGTGAGAGTGGTCGATACGCTGCCGCGCTCATCGACAGTGAAAGAAGAAGGCGACAGCGACAGAGTGAAGTTCTTCGTCCCCGATGAAGAATTGACGGTGAGGGCGATGGTAGCGCTGTGAGTGGTTGAACCCGATGTTCCCGTGATGGTCACCGTAGCCGCGCCGACCGTGGCACTTGCGGAAGCGGTTAGCGTAAGCGTTGAGGTCGCGCTGCTGTTCGCCGCCGGAGTCACCGGGTTAGTCGAGAACGCCGCCGTAACGCCCGTGGGCAGCCCGGTAGCGCTCAACGTGGTTGCAGAGTTGAAGCCGCCCGTGCTGGTGATGGTGATCGTGCTCGTTCCGCTGGCGCCCTGGGTTACGGTCACAGATGTGGGCGAAGCGGCGATGGTGAAGTTCGGCGTCGCCGTCGCGCTCACCGTGAGAGCAACGGTAGTGGTTGCGGTCAGGCTGCCGGAGGTTCCGGTGATGGTCACCGTAGACGTTCCAGTAGTCGCGGTACTGCTCGCCGTCAGCGTCAGCACGCTGGTCCCGGTCGTGGGATTCGTGCCAAACGCCGCAGTCACGCCGCTGGGCAGGCCGGACGCGGCCAGCGTAACGCTGCCGCTGAATCCGCCCGCATCGGTCACCGTGATGGTGCTGGTGCCGCTGCCGCCCTGCGTAATCGACAGGCTGCTCGGCGAATCGGAGAGCGTGAAGCTCGGCGTCGCAGATCCAGCCAACAGGTTGATGATCCCGGTCGTATTCGGACTGCCCCAGCCGCTGCACAGATCGTAGCCGGTGATTCCCGAATAGGTGCCGCAACTGCCGCTGGTGATGTCGTGGAAATAGGTGCCATAGCTCGAGGTCAGAGCCGCCGGGTAAAGGATCGGATTGATAAAGCCGATCGTATCCCCGTTGGCCGCTGCCTGTTCGTTGGCCAGAGCCAGGTAGCCCGCCCACATGGGCGTCGCAAAGCTGGTTCCACCGTAGTCGTTCGCCGTGCAGGTGGTTTGGTCGGCGCAGACGTAGAAAGTAAAATTCGCGTTGGCCGACACGTCCGGGCCATTCCGTAGAGTCGTGGATCCCTTGTTGGACGAGGTAATTACTCCCGAGAGCTTCTGCCATGAGGGAATCGGGATGGAATCCGGGGAGATGCCGCCGCCGCTGTCTGCCCACGCGGTCTCCGATTTCCACGGGCCAGCCGCGCTGGAGGTTGTCAGGTCCGTGCCGCCGACTGAAACGATATTCGCATCGTCCGCCGGCCACGCCTCATTCGACGCAGACCACGCCGAACTATCGCCGGACGCAGCAAAGAAGTTCTGCCCCTGCGATGCCATCTGCTCAAAGTACGGGTCCAGAGTGCTGGGGTCCGCAGGTGTCCATCCCCACGAGCAACTGATCTGCTTCGACAATGGAGCGTCGGTATCCGTAACCATCGCGCTGATGCAGGCCGTATCGCTAATATTGCCTGATCCACTGGCCAGGACGTCGCCGCACACATACATGTAGAGCATGGTGGAACCGGGGGCCATGCCCATCGCCTGCGTCATATCGAGGGTTTGCTCCGTATCGTCGCAGGCTTTACTGCCGCTATCGACGCAGGTCGTGGCGTACCCGCCCGTCGAAATGAGCGTGGGCGTGTACGGTTCCGTTTGCCCGGCGTTCTTGTAATACGTGGTCAGGTCGGCCAAATCGGTGCCCGCAAATTCAAACAGGGCGATGTTCTGGCCGGACCCGGTGAGTGCCGTTCCGCCGTAGTAGGCCGCCCGCATGTCGCTGCCCAAAAAGGAAGCCGAAGGGCCAGAGCCGGTAGTGGCGTGAGACACCACCTTGTCGGCATCGATCCCATGGGCCTTCGCGTAGTCGCTCTTCTTGACATACATGGGATGCGGCTTGGAGTCGTTGTCCAAACCGGTGATGTGCCAAATCTGAAAGGGAAGGTCAACGGTGGGTTCGCGGTCCACGGCAAAGAATGTGCGGTCCTCGGTGAGGTCCTGATAGGTCCCCATGGTCACATGGAAGGCCTTCTCGATGTTGGCCACCGTTCCGGTGAGCCGTAGATCTCTGGCTTCGCGGGTTCCGCTGATGATCTCAAAGCCGCTCGCTTTCGCGAAAGCCACCAAGGCGTCCCAATCTTCCTGGGTGGGACCGAACCTCGCGGTAAACTCCTGCGGCGTAAGGAACTGGTGATGGGATGGGCTTGAAGGATCCTGGACTTCCTGCACGAAACTCTGCAACCCTGCGCGATCGCGCAGCGGCAGAACAATGTCGAAGCGCAGGGTCTGGGTTGCCGGGAGTTGCCCGACGAACTGCGCCCGCCCATTGACCACCTCTTCGCGCACATGACGCGTCAATAGCGACTGCGGCTGGGCTTGTCCGGGGATTGTGATCAACATGAACGCGGCCGCGCAAACCAGCGCAGCCAGCCTGGATAAGAGGGGAGTGCTTTTCTTCATGTTTTATCCTTCCTTCCTTCTTTCTTCTTGGGCCTTGCAAAGGTTCGGCTGTTTGGTACACCTTCTGCAGACCATGAATCGCGGCATCTTAACGCACATCGAGTGTTTTGTTTAGGGTTTTTGAGAGCTGTTACGAAAATGGAATTCCGGGTGGAAATCAAGCATGGGCTAAGGCAGGCTACGCCTACTAGCGTGCGTTGTTACGAGCGAGAAGAGAGAACCCAATAAACGTCGGCGGTTGGACCGCCGCGCTTGCGAGAATTGATACAGAATAAACAAGCCAGCCGTACCATGCCGTGTATCTGAGTTGGACTGGAAACAGGAACGACAATCCAAAGTGAACCGTGTACCACGCCACGTAGGAACAGGCGAGGGATTCAATAACCAACAGGAACAAAAAGCCTTCGTATCCGTTACTAAGTCTTACACTTCTCTTGAGTGCTCTCCAGGCTCCAACATCATCCGATACGATTAGTGGAATTGCCATTCCAAACCAACTCACGACGCTACCGACCACCAGATAGCCAATCAAACCTGCGTAATAGGCGAATCGCAAACGATTCGCCGCAGTGACCTTGAGCGACAGGGCAACCTCAACGGAGATAGCTACCGCCATACCTGCCAAGAACAGTCCGAACGTATAACAAGCTGCCAACAGGAGCGGCCCAGAATGCTCACGCGCCCGCTGATAACTGTCCCTCACCCAGACGTCGTTGATGTCGCTCACGTCCAGGCCGTTCACGACAGTCGCGATCGCTGCCAAGGCGAAACAGCCGAGAATCCAACTTATGAAGAAGCCGCAATAGCGCAGGACACTTGCCTCCCCGATTTCGAGCCAGTGAAACTGAATTTCGCCGCGCGGAATCCTTGCGTAAATCGCACGAATCCGCTGGTCCGCAATAAAGAGCACTACCGAAGCTAGGAGCGAAGTTGGTGCCGTGATGAAGAACCAGCGACGGAACTGGTCTGCGTATAGGCCGTAGACGTCCTTGAGAAGCACTCTTGGGCGAGGTATGCCGCCGAGTTCAACTGGCTGCGCGGTTAAGTAATTCGGATCCACGTCTAGTACTCCGGTCAGGTCTCTTCCGGAACACGACTTTTACTCCCTCCCGCCAGCGCTCGTCAATCCCCACAAACTCCCATTCAATCTCAGGCGAGACGTAGCGCAGAAGCGTATCCGTGGCCGGATGCACATGCAACGCCGGAGCCACCAGAAACAGCAGCGGCTTCTCGGTCGACAACTCGCGGCTTTCAAAATATCCGAAGCGAGGAAATTCGCCGCGGGCATGATGCCATTCCACCCGCGACCAATAGTCCAATCCCTGCAACGGCAAGTGGATGTCCTCATCCGCCTTCAGCTCCACCACCGCCAGCCGTCCAGTTCGCGTGGTAGTGAGCACATCGATCATCGCCCGGTCGGCGGCAGAAAACGCCGGAACCTGCGAATACCGGCACGACGGCTCCAGCCGTCCATCCACAACGCTTACATCCCCTACCACCAGCGACTCCAGCCACCGCTCCGGACGCAGCCGCCACAACGGATGCTGACGCGGTCCATAAGGATGGCGGGCATCGCGCAAAGCGAGCGCCAGCTCCGAGAATTCGTCTTCGTTGCGGATTTCCAGAACTCGCTCCTCCGCGCCCACGCCAAAAACGATTTCTTCCGTGCTTTGAAAAGATCCCGGAATGCCTCCCAGCCGTGCCTGCGCAAACTCCAGCCCGCGCCAGCGGAAAGCAATTTCTGCAGCCGACAGCACGCTGACTTCGCAATTCGGCAGAACCTTCTGTACCCGCGCGATCGAATCTTTAAAACGCTCGCGCGCTGACTCTTCGTTCGCGGCATGCACCAGCCGCGTCGCCACGTTGCCGCGGTCGGCGCAGTCGATTTCCACCAGCGCGTCGTGCCGCTCATCCAGCTCGAACAGCCGCCACTTGGCCACATCCCGGTTCAGGTTTGCCATCCTCTCCCGCACCAGCGCGGATGTTCCAGCCGGGACAAACATTTTCAAGCCTTCCACCAGCACGTTCGCCGCCTGCGCCTGCCTGCACACATCGAGCCAGAGAATGCCAAATGTCAACGCCGCATCGACGGAGGCTTGCGTCTCCTGCGCATTCACCCCCAGCACTGCAAATGCTGTGCGCCCTTGCCGCAAAACGCCACGAGCATAGATCGGTCCGAAGGATTTCTCCAGATCAGCCCCCGTCGTCAGCCGGGCGATTTTGAACTCGGGGAAATGCCGCTCCAAAGTTCTCCGCAGCTTGTGCTCGTAAGCAGCCCGGCATGCGCGTCGAGCCGTAGGCGACCGGCGATCGCGCTCCCGGCAAATTTCCAGCCGCGACGGCCGCGCTTGTCCCAGCCGCTGCACCGCCAGCCGAAGCGTGCCGTTCTTCAATTCAGCCTCCAGCACCCGCCGCACCGCATTCCGTTCCGCCGACCACAGATGCAGCAAGCACCGGTTGTACTCGCCTGAAATCGAGTACTTGGATTGCGTCAGATCAAAAGCGACCGCGCCGTTTTCGAGCACCACCGCGCCCGCGGCCTCGCTGAGAAAGTCCTGCACCGTACGAGTCAGAGCTTGTGGCGTCACCGTCGGCATAGAGTTGTCCGTTTGCATTTTCTAACCCGGCCACCTCCCCTGTCTGTGACATGTGACCATCGTCACAATTCCCCTGTGGATGTTTCGCCCTCGCGTTTCCGCCCCTTATGGGATAATGACCTTATCCGCCCAACTTGAGTCTGCCTCCAGCCCGGCGGCATCTAATTCCAGTGGATAAAAGCTTGATCAAACCATCTCTCGCGGATAAGCAGCGCTTCTTCTTCGACCACTACGGGGTCACGGAAAACGATCTCGAACATTACCTCGCGGCCGCTCTTTCCGCCGGCGGCGACTACGCCGACCTTTATTTTGAATATCTTTCCTCCACCTCGCTGATGGTGGATGAGTCGATGGTGAAGTCGGCCTCGCAGGGCATTTCCGCCGGCTGCGGAGTGCGCGTCGTTTCCGGCGAGCGTACCGGCTACGCCTATACCGACGATCTTTCCGCCAGCCGCATCCTGCACGCGGCCCGCACCGCGGCCCTGATTGCCAGCGCTCCGGCCAAAACTCCTGTCGCTGGCTTCCAGCAGACCAAGGCTCGCAGCCTGTATCCCGTGACCCTGCCCTCGGTCGATGCCGAAATCACCGCCAAGGTTGAACTCGTCATGCGAGCCGACAAGGCGGCGCGTGCCTACGATCCGCGCATCCAGGAAGTCCGGGCCAGCTACGGCGATGAACTCCGAAACATTCTGGTCGTAGCCTCCGATGGAACTTTCGCCGAAGATTCCCAGCCGCTAGCCCGCATGAACGTGTCTTGTATCGCGAAAACTGAAAACAATTCAGCGCGTGGCGGTTCTGGCGGCGGCGGACGCGTCGCCCTCGACTTCTTCTTCGGAGACAAGAATCCTGAATTCTTCGCGAAAGAAGCAGCCCGTCAGGCGATCCTGCAACTCGATGCCCGCGAAGCTCCCGCAGGCGAAATGGAAGTCGTTCTCGGTCCGGGATGGCCCGGCGT
>JBEKWP010000113.1:0-13870 GCA_049512915.1 Candidatus Sulfotelmatobacter sp. | reverse complement strand
GTGGTATGAGACGAGCTCGAACTGCTGCAGCTGGTCAAGAAACTTATCGCCAGGAAAACTGCGGCGAGCGAGATCCCATAAAGTTTTCGGTTCATAGAGACTCCCCTTTCTGCGTGGAGATGATGAACGGCGCGGGCTTCTGGCCGACATGCGCACGTGATTGCGGGGACACCGGGATGCCATGCTCGTTGCGCATGGTGTAGACCTGGCTGCCGACCGTGACGGTGCGGGCGATGAAAACTTCCTTGCCCTTAAAGGTCTTCATCACGCCGGTCACCTGAACGCGCGAACCGGAAGCGACGTGGAGCGCTCCTTTGCCTACCAAACCCCACCTTCCCAGGCTTGCATCCACGGTTCCGGATGTAGTCGCGAGAATCAGGTGCGCGCCTTTGCTGACCACACTCGACACGGTGCCACTGAGCGTAACTTCCCTGGCGATGTCGTAATACGGTTGGGCTTTGGGCACCGGTTGGGCGCCGAGTGGAACAGCGAGGATCGCAAACAGCAGGCCGGACAGCAGCCCTGCGATCAGTGGAATGGGTTTCGTGAAACGGGTACGCCTCATGGAATTCGCTCCTTTAGAAACTAATCTGTGGCCCTTGTTTCTTTAAGCTTGGTTTCCCGGTCAAGTGGCGAGGAACGACGCGACCGAGGTGGTTGACTCAGAGAGTTTGACCTTTCGCTGGCGGTGACCCGCCAAACCTATGCAATGGAGACCGATTGCCGGATTATGCACCCGCGAACCCGCAGCGTCAATCGCATAATAAGCCAAATAGCAGTGAATGTTTGGATTCTTGATTCTCGGGATGCGGGGATGGAAGCGGTTTGCGGCGGGTCACGCTGGATCCGGGCCCACTTTCGAGTTACTCGGTGGTGAAATAGTCGACGGTGACGGGGTTCTCAAAAAGGGAATAATCGCGGGTCACGATGGTAATTCCGCTATCGGTGACGAAGTAGCGGGAGCGGTCGGCTTCGGTGTCATAGCCGATGGTGGTGCCTTCGGGGAGATGGACGTTGCGGTCGATGATGCAGCGGCGGATGCGGCAATGGCGTCCGACGGCGACGTGGGAGAACAGAATGCACTGGTCGACTTCGGAATAGGAGTTCACGCGGACGTCGGGGGAGAGGATGGAGTTCCTGACCAGGCCGCCGGAGACGATGCAGCCGTTGGAAACAATGGAATCGAGGGCCGTGCCCTTGCGGTCTTTCTCGGCAAAGACGAACTTGGCAGGCGGGTACTGGCGCTGGTGGGTGCGGATGGGCCAGTCGTGGTCATAGAGGTTGAAGATGGGGCTGACGGAGACGATATCCATGTTGGCTTCGTAGTAGGCCTCGAGCGTACCCACATCGCGCCAGTAGAGAGCTTCCTTCTTGTTTTCGTCAACGAAGTCGTAGGCGAAAACGCGGTAGTCGTTGACCATTTTGGGGAGAATGTCTTTGCCGAAGTCGTGGCTGGAGGATTGGTCTTCGGCATCTTTGAGCAGGACGGGGATCAGGACATCGGCATTGAAGAGGTAGACGCCCATGGAGCCGGCGCATTTCTCAGCGTTCCAGGGAGAACGCAGTTCGGTATTGGCGGGTTTTTCCTCGAAGCCGTTGATGCGGCCGTCCTTGTCGACGTCGACTACGCCGAAGCGGGAGGTCTCCGCGGGATCGATCTGGATGGTGGCAAGAGTGATGTCGGCGGAGGAATCGAGATGCTGCTTCATCATCTTGCCGTAATCCATTTTGTAGATGTGATCGCCGGAAAGGATGAGGACGTGTTTGGGCTGCTCGGAGCCGATGGAATAAATGTTCTGGTAAACGGCATCGGCGGTGCCTTGATACCACTGGTCGCTGACCCGCTTCATGGGAGGAAGGACTTCGATGAACTCTTTTACTTCGCGGCCGAGGATGTTCCAGCCTTGTCGATGATGCGATACATGCCTCCGAAGGTGACGGCGGGCTTGGCGCGGTCGCGAGTGAGAGGATAAAGGCGTTCTCCGGCGCCGCCTGCGAGAAGGACTCCGAGAGTGTCTTTCATGGACATGAGGCGACCAGAAAAACAGTAGATGGTAGCACAGGAGAGAAAGTTGCCGGGGGCAGGTTGGGTCCGGGCTGAGTGGGTGAGGGGTAGCGGTGCGGATTTGGGAAGACTCGGCGGAGCTTTCGCTCCTTCCGGGACAGCCGAGGCGGCTCTCTCTACGTCACTATCTTTCTTTCTCTTCTTCGATCTTGATGCGGAGAGATTTCAGGAACTTCAGATCCTGATCGCTGATTTTGAATTCGGGATTGGTGGACAGAGTGGTGACGAGGGAAGTTTTGTCGGAGGATTTTTCGCCTTGCTTGCTGACGCCGATGGTGGCTTCGAGAACCAGGAAAATATCGTAACCGCCCTCTTTGATGCGGGAGACAACTTCGGCGATCTGTTCGGAATCGGAGAGAGACTCGTTGATGGCTTCGCCGAGTTCCTTCATGAGTTGTTTGAGTTGCTGATCCAATTGGTCCCCCCCCGATCGCCGGTTGCCAGGCGCGATACCCAGCTATACGTTAGATGCCCGCGGAGGTCGAACGGTTTGCAGGCCAGCGCAGGCTTGCGCCATTGTAGCGCCGGAGGCTGTTAAAATCGAGGCCGTGAGCAAGGTTTCCACAGCACGAAAGTTGGGAGTGGTGGCGCGGGTTGCTTCGCAGCAGGCTAAGCGCAGCCGGACGGTGCAGGCCGCGACTCGCGCTCTGTCGGCTACGGGGCGGGCCTTTGGAGGGGTGCTGCATCAGCTGTGGCTGGAGGTTACCGGGCTGGTTTTCCTGGTGATCGCCGCGAGTGGCGGGTTTGCTGTGGTGAAAGAGTATGCGAAGTATGAAGCCGGGCGGGCTGGGCTGGGGCGCGTGGTGGTGGCAATCTGTTTCACGGTGACGTTTGCGTGGTTTGGAGTGAGTTCGTTCTGGAGGGTTCGGCAGAAGAGTCGGGGTGGGGCGCGGTGAGGGTGTGCGGCGGGAGTCGTGGCGCTGCACGGACAGCGGATTCCTCTGCGCTGCGCGCTTCGGAATGACAAAGACGCTGCGCGCTTCGGAATGACAAAGACGCTGCGCGCTTCGGAATGACAAAGACGCTGTGCGCTTCGGAATGACAAAGACGCTGTGCGCTTCGGAATGACAAAGTAATTATGACAGACACGGTCAAAGCTCCGACGCGGGGGTTGGCAACGGAAGTTGAGACGTCGTCGCACATTGCGGTTAAGCCGCTGTACACACCGGCTGATCTGAAGGGCTCCGATTACGAGGGTGAGGTTGGGTATCCGGGGGAGTATCCGTTTACGCGGGGCGTGCAGGCCACGATGTACCGCGGGCGGCTGTGGACCATGCGGCAGTATGCCGGGATGGGTGACGCCGAGGAATCGAACAAGCGCTACAAGTATTTGCTGGCGAACGGGACCACCGGGCTTTCTGTAGCGTTCGATTTGCCCACGCAGATTGGGATGGATTCGGATCATGTGCTGGCGGCGGGTGAAGTGGGCAAAGTGGGTGTGGCGATTGATTCGATCGAGGATATGGAGCGGTTGTTCGCCGGCATCGATCTGACGAAGATTTCTACATCGATGACCATCAATGCCACGGGATCGATTCTGCTGGCGTTGTACCTGGCAGTGGCGCGGCGGCAGGGTGCGGACATCCGCAAACTTTCAGGCACGGTACAGAACGATGTTTTGAAGGAATACATCGCGCGCGGAACGTATATTTATCCGCCGCATCAGGCTTTGCGTGTGATTACAGATATGTTCGCCTGGGCGAAGGAGAACGTTCCGGAGTGGAATACGATTTCGATTTCCGGCTATCACATGCGGGAGGCGGGTTCGACGGCGGTGCAGGAAGTGGCGTTCACGCTGGGCAACGGCATGGCGTACGTGCAGGCGGCGATCCAGGCGGGGCTGGATGTGGACCAGTTCGCGCCGCGGCTGTCCTTCTTCTTTAATGCCCACAACAATTTTCTGGAAGAGGTGGCGAAGTTTCGGGCGGCGCGGCGAATGTGGGCGCGGATCATGCGGGAGCACTTCAGGGCGAAGAATCCGCAATCGTGGATGCTGCGGTTTCACACGCAGACGGCGGGGTCGACGCTGACGGCGCAGCAGCCGGAAAATAATATTGTGCGCACGGCGATCCAGGCGCTGGCGGCGGTGCTGGGCGGGACGCAATCGCTGCACACGAATTCTTATGACGAAGCTCTGGCGCTGCCGACGGAGCAGGCGGCGCGCATTGCTTTGCGCACGCAGCAGGTGATTGGGTATGAGTCGGGGGTGGCGCAGACGATCGATCCGCTGGCAGGGTCGTATTACATCGAGTCGCTGACTAATGAGATCGAGAAGCGCGCGGCAGAGTATCTGGGGAAGATTGAAGTGATGGGTGGGATGCTGAAGGCGATTGAGCGCGGGTTCGTGCAGCAGGAGATTCAGAACGCGGCGTATGAATATCAGCAGGCCGTGGATCGCGAGGAAGCGGTGGTGGTGGGAGTGAACCGGTTTGAGGTGGAAGAGGAGAAGGCGATTCCGATTCAGAAGATTGATCCGGGGCTGGAGGAGAAGCAGATCGGGCGCGTCCGGGCGCTGCGAGCGCGCCGGGATGCGGGGCCGTCGAAGGCAGCGTTGAACGGCGTAGAGGAGGCGGCGCGGTCGGGGGCTAATTTGATGCCGCGGATTCTGGCTGCGGTTGAGGCTTACGCGACTGTGGGTGAGATTTCAGATGCGATGCGGCGGGTGTTTGGGGAGTACAAGGAAGCGGTGGTGATTTGAGGCTCTAGTCGGCCGTTTTGTAATCGCAGGCGACGCGGCAGGGCTCGCAGTACATGAGGCCATCTTCACAAAGGCGAACCTCGAGGACGGTCTGGCAGAGACAGCAGTACTTTTCGCACTCACACTGGGATTCCGGCTGCTCGCATTGGGCGCAGCGGTATTTAGCAGAGCCAGTTCCGGTAGACATAGGAATAATGTAGCGCTGAGCGGCGAGGCGGGGAACGTTCCCTTAGTAACCCCGGTGCTGAGGACCAGGCGGAGTTAAGGGCTCACCCCATCGGCTAAAGCCGCAATAATTTCGTTGGACTCATGGTACGACTGAAGTCGTGCCCTTCCAGATCTGTGCCCAGTGCGGTGGTCCCTGTGCCATATAATTCTGAGCAATGACCTTCCAACAGGTGCTCTATGGAGCGGAAGTTCTCGCGCACAGCGGGGATCCGGGTGTGAGTGGTGTGGAATATGACTCGCGGCGGGTGAAGCCGGGTGGCTTGTTTGTGGCGATGCGGGGCGAGTCAAGCGATGGCAACCGCTTTATTGATCAGGCAATCGCGGCCGGGGCAGTGGCGGTAGTGACGGATTCGGCAGCGGAGAAGGCGCGTCCTGGAGTGGCCTGGGCGGTGGTGCCAAACGGCCGGCGGGCGCTGGCGCGGATTAGCGCAAATTTCTACAAGAAGCCGGCGGAGCGGATTGCGATCACGGGAATTACGGGGACGAATGGGAAGAGCACGACCGCGTTTCTGCTGGAATCGATTCTGACGGCGGCGGGGCGCAAGAGCGCTCTGGTCGGGACGATTGAATATCACGTTGCCGGCAAGATTTTGCCGGCGCCACATACTACTCCAGAGGCGCTGGAGCTGAATCGCATTTTCAGTGAAGCGCTCGGGAACGGGGCGACTGATGCGGTGATGGAGGTTTCCTCGCATGCGCTGGCGCAGGAGCGCGTGTTCGGCGTGCCGTTTGATGTGGCCGTCTTTACTAATCTCACGCGCGATCATCTGGACTATCACAAGACCATGGAAGAGTACTTCGCGGCCAAGCGGGTACTGTTTGAGGGCTGCGGCACCGATCCGCCGCGAGCCGTGGTGACCAATCTGGATGATGAGTACGGAGCGAAGCTGGCGGAGTTCAGCCGGAAGCGCAGTTCGGTGGTATTGAAATATGGATGGGAGCGCGGCGACCTTCATCCGGAAAAAGTGGAAATCACGACGCGGGGGACGCGGTTTGATCTGGTGATGCCGGAGGTAAAGATTGCGGTGTTCTCGGCGCTGATTGGGCGGGTGAATGTGTATAACATTCTGGCGGCGGCGGGAGCCGGCTATGCGCGCGGCTGTTCGGCGCAGGCGATTGCGGCGGGGATCGACCAGCTGGCGTGCGTTCCGGGAAGGTTTGAGCGAGTGGATTGCGGGCAGCCGTTCACCGTGGTGGTGGACTATGCGCATACTGACGATGCTCTGCGAAACCTGACGGCTTTGGCGCGGGAGTTGGTCGCTGCCGCGAAGGGACGAGTGTTGACGGTGTTTGGATGCGGAGGAGATCGCGACCGGAAGAAGCGTCCGCTGATGGGTGAGGCTGCGGGGCGCGGGAGCGATTTTGTGGTGCTGACTTCGGACAATCCTCGCAGTGAGGATCCGGTTGCGATTATTAATGATGCGGTCGTGGGGCTGCAGAAGACTGGAGTGAAGTACAGCGTGGAGGCCGACCGGCGTAAGGCAATCGCGCTGGCGATTGGCGAGGCGCGGCCGGGAGACATCGTTCTGCTGGCGGGCAAGGGGCACGAGAAGGTCCAGGTTACGCGAGAGGGTCCGGTTCCGTTTGATGATTTGGAAGTGGCGCGCGATGCGCTGCGGGCTGCGGGGTTTGAGTGCGAGGGAGCGCCGGTGGCGCGATTTTGAGCAGAACTCTCTTGCGACTAGAGAAAGAGAAGAAGATCGAGCAACGGTAGAAATGCCTTGCCGAGCCGACGCTGCAGCCGGCCTGCAAGAAGTCCTTCGACTGCGGTTGCGCTCCGCTTAGCGACGCACAACCTTCGCTCGGGATGACAGGTCTATGAAGCTGACGCTTGCCAGGGTTGCCGAGTTTGTTTCTGGGGTGGAAGGGTTTGATCCCGAACACTTGGCGCGCGGGTACTCGATTGACTCACGGACGGTGGGACCGGGCCAGCTTTTCTTTGCGGTGAGGGGTGAGCGGCTGGATGGGCATGACTTTGTGGAGTCGGCCCTGGAAAAAGGAGCGGTTGCGGCGATTGTGCGTAAAGATCAATTGAGCCGTTATCCGCGGGAGACGCGGTTGCTGGCTGTAGAAGATACGCTGGCGGCGTTGCAGACTCTGGCCACAGCGGTGCGGAAGCTTTGGGGGAAACCGCTGATTGGGGTGACGGGATCGGCGGGGAAGACAACTACGAAAGAAGCGATTGCGCATGTGTTGAGTGCGCGGTTTCGGGTGCTGAAGTCGGAAGGAAACTTCAATAATCATTTTGGCTTGCCGTTGATGCTGTTGAAGCTGGAACCGGACTACGACGTAGCTGTGATTGAGATGGGGATGTCGCATGCGGGGGAAATCCGGACTCTGGCGAAGATTGCGCAGCCGGAAATCGGAGTCGTGACCAACGTTGCGCCGGTGCATCTGGAGTTTTTTGATTCGCTGGCGGGGATTGCGCGGGCGAAATATGAGCTGGTGGAGTCGCTGCCCGCCAACGGTGTGGCGGTGTTGAATGCCGATGACGAGTATGTCTCGCAGTTCGGGCGCGACTTTAAGGGAAAAGTTGTGATGTATGGCACGCGGGCGGCTGCGGACGTGCGTGCGGAGAATGTCCAGTCGAAGGGGGCCGACGGCGTGGAGTTCGACGTGGTGATCGGAAGGGTTCGGGAGCATGCGACGCTGCCGCTGGTCGGGGAGCACAACGTGCTGAATGCGCTGGCGGCCGTGGCCGTGGGAATCGAGCGCGGGCTTAAGCCGGCGGAGGCTGTGGGAGCGTTGTCCACGCTGGTTCCGGCGGACAAGCGCGGGCAGGTTCTCCAAGTGGGTAACATCACGGTGATCAACGATTGCTACAATTCGAATCCGAAGGCGCTGGAAGCGATGGTGGATGCACTGGCCATGATGACGGCCAAGCGGCGCATCGTGGTGGCGGGCGAGATGCTGGAGTTGGGACCGGCGGGCGAAGAGATGCACCGGCAGGCTGGCGAGCACATCGCGGAGAAGAAGATCGATAGGCTGGTTGGAGTGAGGGGACTGGCGCAGGCCATGGTCGAAGGCGCGCGGAAGGCGGGAACTCTTGCGCAGTTTGTGACCACGCCCGAGGAAGCCGGGGAATGGCTGGCGCGCGAGGCGCGCGATGGAGACGTGGTTTTGTTGAAGGCTTCACGGGGAGTGAAACTGGAGAAGGCGCTCGAGGTGTGGAAGTCGCGGCGGGATGGGCTGTAATTTCTTGCCACGGATTTGCGCGGATCTTCACGGATTTTTCAAAGCATTGCTTTTATCCGTGTGATCCGTGGAAATCCGCGGCCATGGTACGGAGGCTGATTGCTCTACTGGCTGTTGTTCCTGAAGCTGCAACATTATTTTCCGCCGTTCCGCATCTTCCGCTATCTAACGTTCCGCACTGCGTTTGCCAGTCTCACTGCTCTGTTTACTGCGCTCATCGTGGGTCCGCTGGTGATCAACCGACTACGCGAATTCCAGATTGGACAATATATTCGAGAAGAAGGTCCGAAGGCTCATCAGAAAAAAGCCGGGACGCCGACGATGGGAGGGCTGCTGATTGCAATCGCGATCGTGGTGCCTACATTGCTGTGGGCGGATCTCAGCAACCGCTTCGTGTGGATTGCGGTTTTTGCTACATGCGCGTTTGCGGCGATTGGATTCACGGACGATTACACCAAGGTGGCGCGGCGGCGGAATCTGGGGTTGACTGCCCGGGCGAAGCTGGGGTTGCAGATTGCAACCAGCATAGTCATCGCGGTGATGCTGATCACCATGCAGACGTACGGGATGTATTCGACCAAGCTGATTGTTCCTTTCTTCAAACAGTTTCATCCTGATCTGGTGGTGCAGAGCTGGGAGCGCTTTCCGCATCTCTGGCCGCTGGCGTTCCTGCTATTTATCGGGTTCGTGGTGCTGGTGATTGTGGGTTCGAGCAACGCAGTGAATCTTACGGATGGGCTGGACGGGCTGGCGATTGGCTGCACGGTGATTGCGGCGGGCGCGCTGACCGTGCTGACGTATGTCAGCGGGCACGCGACCTTTGCGACCTACCTGGAGATTCCGCGCATGCCGCAGGTCGGCGAGCTGACGATTTTCTGCGGGGCGATGGTGGGGTCATCGATCGGATTTCTTTGGTACAACGCGCATCCTGCGGAAGTGTTTATGGGCGACGTTGGGTCGCTGGCCCTGGGCGGGGCGATTGGGACGGTCGCCGTGATCATCAAACAGGAACTGCTTCTGCCGTTTATTGGCGGAGTGTTTGTGATCGAGGCGATGTCGGTGATCCTGCAGGTGGGATCGTACAAGCTGCGCAAGAAGCGGATTTTCAAGATGGCGCCACTGCATCATCATTTCGAGTTGATGGGATGGTCGGAGTCGAAGATTATTGTGCGGTTCTGGATCGCGTCGCTGGTGTTCGCGCTGTTCGCCCTGACGACACTGAAGCTGAGGTAGGAAGTCAGTGGCCGGTGGCCAGTGGCCAGTGGCCAGTGGCCAGTGAAAAACTATGGTGGATTATTTTGGTTTTAACTGGGCACCGACCACCGGCCACTGACCACTTCTTTTAATGGAGCTCAAAGACAAACGCGTGCTGGTGGTTGGGCTCGGCAAGTCCGGGGTGGCTTCGGCGCTTTTTTTGAAAGCGCGCGGGGCGCGGGTTACTGTTTCCGATACCAAGAGCGGAGACGAATTGCGCAATGAGATCCCCGCGCTGCTCGATCATGGAATTACGGTTGAGACTGGCGGGCATGGCGAGCGCACGTTTCGCGGACAGGACTTGATCGTAGTGAGCCCCGGGGTTCCCGTCGATGCCCCGATGCTGGTGCAGGCACGCGCCATGGGCGAGGCGGTGATTGGCGAGATTGAACTGGCAGCGCGGTTTCTGCCGGGACCGATTGTGGCCATTACCGGGTCGAACGGGAAGACTACTACGACCACGCTTACTGGGGAGATTCTGGCGGCGGATGGAATCCCGACGTTGGTCGGCGGGAACATCGGTACCCCGGCGATTTCGCTGGCCGAGCGCGCGACGCGGGAGACGGCGATCGTGCTGGAGGTTTCCAGTTTTCAGTTGGAGACGATTCAGACGTTCCATCCCAAGATTGCCGTGGTGCTGAATGTTACGCCCGATCATCTGGACCGGCACCGGACGTTCGAGGCTTATGTGGATGCCAAGGCGCGCATTTTTGAAAATCAGCGGGGCGATGATTTCGCAGTGCTCAATGAGGATGATCCGACTTGCGTGACGATGGCGGCGCGCACGAAGGCGCAGGTGTTCTGGTTCAGCCGGCAGAAGGAAGTGAAGCTGGGCGCGTGGGTGCGCGAGGGGCAGATTCTGTTCCGCGATGGCCGCGGGCTTCAGAAAAATGCGCAGCGCGAGATCATGCTGGTTTCCGAGATTCCGCTGAAGGGTGCGCACAACCTGGAGAATGTGCTGGCGGCGGTGTGCGCGGGGGCGCTGATGGGATGTGCGCCGGAGAAGATCCGGCAGGCGGTGCGCGACTTCAAGGCGGTCGAGCACCGACTGGAGTTTGTGGCGACGATTCGCGGCGTGGATTACTACAACGATTCGAAGGCTACCAACGTGGATGCGACCATCAAGGCACTGGAATCGTTTCCGGCGAACATCCACCTTATTCTTGGGGGTAAGGACAAGGGCAGCGATTATTCCGTGCTCAACGAATTGCTGCGGCAGCGGGTAAAGCGCGTCTACACGATAGGGGCAGCGGCGGAAAAGATTGAGTCACAGATCGTTTCTCCGAAAGGCGGGGGCGTTGAAGTCGTGCATGCCGAGACTTTGGAGAACGCTGTGCGCAAGGCGAATGCCGTGGCCGAGCCGGGCGATGTGGTGTTGCTGGCTCCGGCTTGCGCCAGCTTTGATCAGTTTAAGAATTATGAGCAGCGCGGGCAGGTTTTCAAGGAGATTTTGCGGGGGCTAGGATGATGATTCTCTTTACTCAAAGGTAGCAGAGACAAAGACGCCCGCAGTGACAATGAACGCAAATAATGCTGGGCAGGAAAAACCACTTGCTGCGTCGGATCGCTCCGTAGAGGCACATGGCTGCGCCCGCCAACATCAGTGCAGCCCACAGCAGCGTTGAAAAGGCACAAATGGATGCGATCATAAGCCAAGAAATAAGGAACAGCGCCGTGCCGGCCCATCCAAACAGCGCGCCTAGCCGTTGGTCAATCATTAACTGGCTCTTTCACCGAGCGCCTTCCAGGATAAGCCCTTTGTCAATTTGTGAGCCGATAAGCTAGCGCCGCATGAGATTAGATCCCACTACCTTCTCGGCACTTGACACCTCAATTTCCCCCTCATAGGCTTGAAGCATGGAAGTCCATCTAACGCCCGATCAGGAAGCGTTTGTGCGGCAGGCCATCGAGTCTGGGCGGTTGCACCGTCCCGAGGACGCGGTGGAAGAAGCTCTCCGGCTGTGGGAAGAGCGGGAGCGGACCCGGGCGGAGATTTTGGCCGCGGTGGACGCAGCTGAAGCTTCTCTGGATCGGGGCGAGGGGCGGGTGATGGTGACCAAACAGGATGCACGTAAGCTTGCCCGCGAAGTGAACCAACGCGGACGCGCCCGTCTCCGAAGCCAGGCAGCGCCGCGACGCTGATGGCGCTTCGAGTTGCTGCCGAGGTTGAGGCGGAGCTCGACGCCATTGGGTTGTACGTCGCCACAGAAAGCGGCGACGCTGACGTCGCCAAACGGCTGATCAATTCGATTACCGACCACTTCTTTACGCTCTCCAGACACCCGTACTTGGGCCGCGGGCGCGATTGCGATCTTCGTGCCGGTCTGAGGAATCTGTCAGTCGGCGTGTATGTCATTATTCACCGAATCGAGAGACGCGACGTACTCATCCTTCACGTTTTGCACGGACGCCGCGATCTGAAAACACTGCTCCACCAATAAGCAACTGGAGCCGTCGTCTCGGGTCTCGGCCCCGCTCCCGAACCAAGACGATCAACAGTCCAGACACAACAATCGACAATTCCTTTTCCGTGACTTTGCGAGTCCGTGGTGAAATGAAGTTCCCATGGCGAAGCGGGTTAGCGTCGATCGCTGGCTGTTTACCGTCACCCTGCTGCTGGTTTTTGTAGGGCTGGTGATGGTGTTTTCGGCGTCGGCGGTGATGGCGCGGGAGCGGTTTGGGTCTCCGTATGCGTTCCTGTCGAAGCAGCTGATCTGGGCGCTGGCCGGCCTGCTGGCGATGGTGGTGGCGATGCGGGTGGATTACCGGCGCTATAAGCATCCGGCGCTGGTGTTTTCGCTAATGGGGGTGACCACGCTGCTGCTGATCTCGGTGTTTTTTCTGGATCGCTCGCATAACACGCATCGCTGGCTGCGCGCCGGCGGATTCTCGTTTCAGCCCTCGGAACTGGCGAAGCCGATGCTGATTCTCTTCCTCGCCTATTTTCTCGAAGCGCGCACGAAGACGATGGACGACTGGCGCGGCACGCTGGCGCCGGCGGCCGCGCCTGTGGTCGTTTTGCTGGGGCTGATTGTGCTCGAGCCGGATCTGGGGACGGCGATCGCTTGCGCTGGAATTGCAGCCTGCATCCTTTATGTGGCGGGGATGCGGATGCGGTATTTCGCATATGCGTTTGGGGCTTCGCTGGTGCCGCTGTATTTTCTGATTTTTCATGTGAGCTTTCGGCGCGAGCGCATTCTGGCTTTTTTGAATCCGTACGCAGAGCGGGAGAAGGCCGGGTTCCACCTGATTCAATCTCTGATCGCGGTGGGCACCGGCGGCATCACCGGGACTGGTCTGATGGAAGGCAAGCAGAAACTGTTCTACCTGCCGGAGCCGCATACTGATTTTATTTTTGCCGTAACTGCGGAAGAGTTGGGGCTGGTGGGAGCTTTGTTTGTGGTGACGCTGTTTGCCATCTTCTTGTGGCGCGGGATGCGGGTTTCGTGGCGGACAGAAGACGTCTTCGGACGATACCTTGCGGTGGGGATCACGAGCATGGTGGTTTTACAGGCATTCATCAACATCAGCGTGGTGCTGGGGATGATGCCGACCAAGGGGATTCCGCTGCCGCTGGTGTCGTATGGAGGGTCGTCGCTATTTGTCACGCTGGCGTGTGTGGGCGTGCTGTTGAATATTACGAAGCAGGCGGAATAGAAGCATTGAGTCATTGAGCGATCGGGCCATTGAGTGATTGAAAGGATGGTTCGACAGGTCAATCACCCAATCGCTCAATGACTCAATCGCTCAATCATTTATAGTCACTGCATGCGAGCCATTCTGGCGGGCGGCGGGACGGGTGGGCACGTGATCCCGGCGCTGGCTATCGCGAACGAACTCAAGAAAAGTTATGCGGCTGAGGTGCTGTTTATCGGGACGGCGCGCGGGATTGAGAATCGGCTGGTGCCGGCGGCGGGGTATCCCCTGCGATTGGTGCGGGTGGGACAACTGAAGAATGTCAGCCTCGTGACGCGGGCCAAGACAGCGTTCGATTTACCGCGGGCGGTGTGGGACGCGGGCCGAATGCTGAATGAATTCGCTCCCGACGTGGTGATCGGCGTGGGCGGATATGCTTCGGGCCCGGCGATGCTGGCGGCGGTGGTGAAGCATATTCCGACGCTGGCGTTTGAACCGAATGTGGTGCCGGGGTTCGCGAACCGCGTGGTGGCGCGGTTTGTGTCGGGAGCGGCAGTGCATTTTGAGGA
The DNA here is from genome assembly GCA_049512915.1 of Candidatus Sulfotelmatobacter sp. Lineage (GTDB taxonomy): Bacteria > Acidobacteriota > Terriglobia > Terriglobales > Acidobacteriaceae > Sulfotelmatobacter. Next base: position 225 of record JBEKWP010000113.1, on the reverse strand, counting down.
GACCGCGAAATATTTTCGTCACGCAGAAGTGACCGGTGTGCCGGTGCGGCAGGCGTTCTTTGAGATTCAGGCTAAGCGCGGCGGGACTCCGACTCTGTTGGTGTTTGGCGGAAGCCAGGGGGCGCATGCCATCAATGAGGCGATGATCCGGTGCTTGCCCGAGTTGCTGAGGCAGGCGCCGGGGATTCACATCATCCATCAGACCGGCGAGCGTGACTATAATGA
>JBEKWP010000112.1:0-22835 GCA_049512915.1 Candidatus Sulfotelmatobacter sp. | reverse complement strand
AAAATCCGGATGACAAAGAACTTAGAGGTCAAAATCTAGACAACAAAGGGCTTACGGGGTGACGCCTTGCCCTGGAGCAGACCGTCACGGCCTCGACCATGATCGCTGATTTAATTTGGGGAGGCAAGGTCAGATGTCACATTGGGGCTGTGGAAAATGTGATTTGGCGCGGAGCCGTCACGGCAGGATGCGCTGAGCGGCGTGACTTTTCTTTCGCCCCGGGGAATCCTGGGCGCGTGCCTCATGGCGGAACATTGTTTAGAATCAAACGTAGTACCGAGTGTGGATGTGTTTTTGGGATCGGGCGCAGTCTTAAGGGTTTGAACTTATGAAACTTATACGACCTGCATTGTTGGCGCTGATGATTGCCGGTGCATTCTTTTACTTCACCACCTGGCGTTCGAATGGGAGGCTGGCCGTGGCGAATCCGGTGGGGTGGTTCAGTCATCCCGCGCAAGTCGAGATTACGGAAGCTTCCGGCGGCGAGGGGCTTGATAGCGAAGAGCAGAACAATATCAGCGTCTATCGCAAGAATATTCCGTCGGTGGTGAACGTCACGTCGCGGGCCATGACCTTCGACTTCTTTTACGGGCTGGTGCCGCAGGAGGGGCAGGGTTCAGGCTTTGTGATCGATAAGGATGGCCACATCCTCACCAACTATCACGTCATCGCCGACGCGCGGCAGGTGGAAGTGACGCTGCACAACCGCAAGAAGTACAAGGCGACCGTGGTGGGTACTGATCCGGCACACGATCTGGCTGTGATCCTGATCAAGGCGCCGGACCTGGTTCCAGCGGTGCTCGGCGATTCGCGCAACTTGCAGGTGGGGCAGAAGGTGTACGCCATCGGCAACCCGTTTGGGCTGGCGGGAACGATGACGCGTGGCATCGTGAGTTCGATTCGCCCGGTGCGCGAACCGAATGGCGCGACCATTGATGAAGCGATTCAAACCGACGCTGCCATCAACCCGGGGAACTCGGGCGGTCCGCTGATGAACTGGCATGGGGAAGTGATCGGCATCAACACCATGATTCTTTCTAACGTGGGACAGAGTTCCGGCGTCGGCTTCGCCATCCCCATCAATACGGCGAAGGCTGTGCTCAACGATCTGATGACGCTCGGCCGGGTGCGGCGTCCGGCTCTGGGCGTGCGCACGATTCCGATCAGCGCGGAGCTGGCCGATGAAATGGGCTTGCCCGTGGATTATGGCCTGCTGATCGTGCAAGTGACTCCTGGTGGGTCGGCCGATCTGGCCGGACTACACGGGGGCACCGAGCGCGCTTACCTGGGCAACATTCCGATCATGCTGGGCGGTGACTTGATCGTCGCCATCGACGGCGAGAAGGTTGAAGACGAGCAGGATCTTTCGCAGATGATGAATAACCACCGGGCCGGGGATACGGTGAAAGTTACTATCTACCGCAACAAGAAGAAGATGGACGTGAGCGTGGCGCTGGGCGAGGCCAGGGAACAGGTTTGAGGAGACAGCGGCTGTCAGCTATCAGCTTTCAGCCAATGCGTGAATATCGATTCCATTCGCAAGTATTGCCTGGCATTTCCGCAGGCCACCGAGAATATGCAGTGGGGTGATGATCTCTGCTTCAAGATTGGCGGGAAGATTTTTGCGATAGCCGGTCTGGACAATCCGCGGCTTTGCTTCAAGTGTATGCCGGAGACTTTTGCGGAGCTGATTGAGCGTGAGGACATTCGTCCGGCGCCGTATGTGGGGCGGTACAAGTGGGTAATGCTGGACCGGCTCGACGCCGTGCGGTGGGATGAGTTGCGGGAGCTGATCCGGCAGTCGTTTGAGATGGTGGCGGCGAAAGCTCCGGGGAAAAAGTCCGGGAAAAAGCGGAGCGCTCCCAAACGTAAGCCGCTGAGAAGCAAGCGAGCTTGAGAATCCGCTCGACCTGATTTGACTCTGCTTGCCGCCGTCGGCTAGCCTCAAGAGTCCGCCGGTGGCTGGACCGTTCGATTCCTCATGCGATTCCGAAACAAGACATTGATTTGGCTGCTGATGGCGGCCGGGGCGACGTTCGGCGCAATGTTTGGGCCAGCCCGCGCTCGCGGCTCCACGGAGCCGGTGCATGCGGCGCACGGCATAGTCGTCAGCAGTCATGAGTTGGCTTCGCGCGCCGGAGTCGAGATCATGCAGGCGGGCGGCAACGCGGTGGATGCAGCGGTGGCTACGGGATTTGCGCTGGCCGTGGTGCATCCGGCGGCGGGAAATCTGGGTGGCGGCGGATTCATGCTGGTCCGCATGGCGGACGGCAAGGCGCATTTTATCGACTATCGCGAAAAAGCTCCGGCGGCGGCGAAGGCTGACATGTATTTGGACGCGCAGGGCAACGTGATCGAGGACGCGAGCGAGATTGGCTACAAGTCGATCGGCGTGCCGGGATCGGTTGCCGGCATGGTTTACGCCGAGCAGAAATATGGCAAGCTAACGCTCTTGCAGGTGATGGGTCCGGCCATCCGGCTGGCGCGCGAGGGCTATGCGCTGAGCTGGCGTGAGGCTCGCGACTTGCAACGCGATAAATATCTGGGCAAGTTCCCCGAGTCGCGGCGCATCTTCCAGCGCGACGGCAACTACTACCGGCCGGGAGAAATTTTCCGCCAGCCTGATTTGGCGCGGACGCTGGAGCGGATTGCGGCGAAGCCGGATGACTTTTATCACGGGGCCCTGGCCCAGGAACTCGCGGCCGCGATGCAGAAAGGCGGAGGTCTGATCACCGCCGACGATCTGGCGCATTATGAAGTGAAAGAACGCGAACCGGTGCGAGGCAGCTATCGCGGGTACGAAATCATCAGCTCGCCTCCGCCATCTTCCGGCGGAACGGTCCTGATCGAATCGCTGAACATTCTGGAGGGATACGATCTGGCCAAGATGGGTGACCGGTCGGCGCAGTCTATTCATTACACGACCGAGGCGTTTCGGCGGGCGTTTTTCGATCGAGCGGAATTTATGGGAGATCCGGATTTCTCGAAGATTCCCGTGGCGCAACTCATCGACAAGAAATATGGAGCCGCGTGGCGGGAGTCGATTCAGGCGGAGCGTGCCAGTCCCAGCAAAGAGTTGAAGCGGCCGGCGATTTTCAGCGAGCTTGAACAGTATGCTGCCCTGCATCCCCAGGCTTCGGCGAATCACGAATCGCCCAACACCACGCACTATTCTGTCGTAGACGCTGACGGAAACGCAGTTGCAGTGACGACGACCCTCAACGGCTGGTTCGGAGCGCGGGTCACGGCGGAGGGTCTGGGATTTTTGCTGAACGACGAGATGGATGACTTCTCGACCAAACCGGGCGTGCCGAATTCTGACGGATTGATTCAAGGTACGGCGAATGCCATTGGGCCGGGAAAACGGCCGCTCTCGTCGATGACGCCGACCATTGTTGTGCATGACGGGAAACCGTTCCTGGTGCTGGGTTCGCCGGGCAGCTCGAAGATCATCACGACGGTGGCGAATGTTCTGATGGGCGTGGTTGATTACGGGATGAATATTCAGGAGGCTGTGGATGCTCCCCGCTTTCACCACCAGTGGATGCCCGACGCGTTGGACGTCGAGCAATGGTTTTCGCCGGATACGGTGCAGGCGCTGCAGAAGATGGGATACAACGTGCAGATCGGGCTGCGCTACGGAGCGTTTGTGGTTCCTTACTGGAGCGATGCGGAGTGCATCGCCATTGACCCGCAGAGCGGCGAACGCCTTGGAGCCAGCGACTACCGGAGTGATGGAAAGGCAATGGGGTACTGATGCAGAGAGCGGTTTCAACCTACTTATACGTGAAGGAGCGGCTGCATCCGGGAATTCTGGACGGGCTGGCTCGCAGCGGAGTGCAGGCGATTGAGATTTTTGCGGCGCGCCAGCATCTTGACTACGCGAACCGCAAAGCTCACGTTAAAGAGATTGCCGAATGGTTCCGCGGGAGCGGGATTCCGCTGAACTCGGTGCACTCGCCGCTGTACGCCGACTATGAGTGGGGCCGGGCCGGAGCCCCACCGATAAACCTGGCATCGATTGATCGGGCCGGGCTGGTGGAGGCGATGGATGAAGTGAAGCGGGCGCTGGAGATCGCAGAGCAGATTCCGTTTCGTTTTCTGGTGCAGCACCTTGGACTTACGAACGAAAGCTTCAGCGAGAAGAAATTCGAATCGGCGATGACCGCCATCGAGCACCTGCGGGCGTTCGCCAAGCCGCTGGGCGTGCGGATCCTGCTGGAAAACATTCCCAACGAGCTTTCTACGCCGGAAAGACTGGTGGAGATGATTCACTCCGCCCACTTTGACGATGTGGGAATCTGCTTCGATTTCGGGCACGCCCACATGATGGGCTCGGTGCGTGAGGCCTTTGAGCTGGTGCGGCAGCAAGTCTGCTCTACGCATGTTCACGACAATGCCAAGCTCCAGGATTCGCACCTGTGGCCGGGACAGGGAACGATCGACTGGAAAGAAGCGATGGAACTGTTGCGCTCCGCACCGCAAACGCCGCCCTTGATGCTGGAACTGGCGGAAGATGAGAAAGTGAATCCGCTGGAGAAGTTTGAGGCGATGTTCGAGAAGCTGGAAGGAATCTAGGAATTGAGCGATTGGGCGATTGAGTCATTGGGCGATTTGAGAATCCTCTAGTGCACAGTGGAGGTTGCACAATCACCCAATCACAAAATCATCATATGTCTTCTCCTGTAACTACTATTGCTGAAATCGGGAAGCACGAAGGGCAAGCGGTTACGCTTCGCGGCTGGCTGTATAACTTGCGCGAGAGCGGGAAGCTGCTGTTTCCGCAGTTTCGTGACGGCTCCGGCGTGATTCAGGGCGTGGTGCCGAAAAATGCCGTTACACCGGAAGTGTTCGAGGCGATCAAGACGCTGACGCAGGAGTCGAGCGTGATCGTCGAAGGCAAGGTTCGCGCCGATAAGCGCGCGCCCGGCGGCTACGAACTCGATGTCGTGAATGTACAGGTGGTGCAGCGCGTGCCGGAGTCCGATCCCTATCCCATTACGCCCAAGGAACATGGCACCGAGTTTCTGATGGAGCACCGGCACTTGTGGGTGCGTTCGCAGCGGCAGGCATCGATTCTGCGCGTGCGCGCGGAGATTATTAAAGCGGTGCGCGATTTCTTCGACGAGCGCGGCTTCACGCTTACTGATCCGCCGATTCTCACTCCGGCGGCTTGCGAGGGTACGAGCACGCTTTTCCCCGTCGATTATTTCGACGAGCAGGCTTACCTCACGCAGTCCGGGCAGCTTTATATCGAAGCTACGGCGATGGCGCTGGGCAAGGTGTATTCGTTTGGCCCGACATTTCGCGCGGAAAAATCGAAGACGCGCCGCCACCTTACAGAATTCTGGATGGTTGAGCCGGAAGTCGCCTATGCCGAACTCGACGACCTGATGGATCTGGCCGAGGGGCTGATAAGCTTCGTGGTGAAGCGCTGCCTGGAGCGACGACGCGTTGATCTGCAAGCCATTGGGCGCGATCTTTCGAAGCTCGAAAAGATTGAACCGCCCTTCCCGCGAATCAGTTACGACGATGCGGTGAAGAATCTGCAGGAAGGCTTCGCCAAGGGCGCGCTGGAAACGAAATTCGAATGGGGCGGCGATCTGGGATCTCCTGACGAGACTTATCTTTCGGCGCAGTTCGACAAACCGGTGATGGTGCATCGGTACCCGGCGAAGGTAAAAGCTTTCTACATGGAGCCCGATCCGCAGCGGCCCGAGTTGGCCTTGTGCGTCGACGTGCTGGCGCCGGAGGGCTACGGCGAAATCATTGGTGGATCGCAGCGCATGGCGTCGCACGAATTGCTGGTGCAACGCATTCATGAGCACGGATTGCCGGAGGAAGCGTTCAAGTGGTACCTCGACCTGCGTAAGTACGGCAGCGTGCCGCACGGCGGCTTCGGCATGGGCATTGAGCGGGCCGTGGCCTGGATCTGCGGGCTTGAACATGTGCGGGAAACGATTCCGTTCCCGCGAATGCTGCACCGGCTGTACCCGTGAAGAATTGAGTCATTGGGCGATTGTGCGATTTAAGAACCCTAGTTTCTCAGCTTCGGTTTTCAATCGCCAAATCACCCGATCGCCCAATCACAACATCCTATGACTACGACCTCCACAACCATTGCTCCCAAGAAGATTCGCGTAATCGGCGTGCCGCTCGATCTGGGGCAGTCGCGGCGCGGCGTCGATATGGGGCCTTCGGCCGTCCGCGTGGCGGGGCTTGAGGCGCGCCTGGAGGCACTGGGGCATGAGGTTGAGGATGGCGGCAACGTCGCCGTGGCTATTCCGGAGCAGAAAAAAGAAGGCGACACTCACGCCAAGTATTTGAAGGAAATTACTGCGACCTGCACCAAGCATGCGGAACTGGTGCTTAAGACGCTCGAAGCGGGCAAGATTCCCCTGGCGCTCGGCGGGGATCATTCGATGGCTGCGGGCACGGTCTCGGGCGTGTCGGAATTTTACCGGCGGCAGAACCAGAGGATCGGGCTCATCTGGATCGACGCGCATACCGACATCAACACGCCCGAATCGTCGCCGAGCGGCAATGTGCATGGGATGCCGCTGGCCGCGCTCATGGGGCTGGGTCCAGCAGAGCTGCAAAACATCTTCGATTTTTCTCCCAAGGTGAGACCGGAGAACTGTGTGCTGGTGGGGGTGCGCGACATTGACGCGATTGAAAAAGAAAATGTGCGCCGCGCCGGCATCGGTGTTTTCACCATGCGCGACATTGATGAGCGCGGCATGCGCACGGTGATGGAAGAAGCGCTGCGCATGGCCGGACGCGGGACCGCGGGCTATCATATTTCACTCGACATGGATTGGATCGATCCGGAAGACGCGCCGGGCGTGGGCACTCCGGTGCGCGGCGGCATCACGGACGCATGGTGAGTTTCGAGATCGTTGAAGTGAATCCCGTAATCGACGAGCACAACCGGACTGCGGACTTGGCGGTGGAGTTGGCGCTGTCGGCGTTTGGGAAGAAGATACTGTAAGAGATTATGAAAAAGCTTCGAGTCGGCATTCTTTTCGGCGGGCGCAGTGGAGAGCATGAAGTCTCGCTGCTTTCGGCTGCCTCCGTCCTTAACGCCATCGATAAAGACAAATACGAAGTTGTGCCTATCGGCATTACCAAGGATGGCCGCTGGCTTACCGCGGAGCACGCCGAGAACCTATTGCAGGGCAAGCTGGTGCTGGAGGCGCGTCAGCTTCGTGCGGGCGATCCCGAAACTACGCCCGCTGCGGCCGTGCTCGCACGCGGAGAGTCGGTAGTGGTGCCGCCGGAGCCGGCGCACCGGCAGAGCGGCATCATCCCTTTTCAGACGGATGCCGCGCTCACGCGGCGCGCCAGTGACCGCGCCATCAATGTGGATGTGATCTTTCCCGTGCTGCACGGAACCTTCGGCGAAGATGGAACGATTCAGGGCCTGCTCGAACTCGCGGACATCGCTTATGTGGGTGCGGGAGTGTTGGGCTCGGCGGCGGGCATGGACAAAGACATTATGAAGTCGCTGTTCACTGCTGCAGGACTTCCTATCGTGAAGCACGTCACCATTTTGCGCAGCGCCTGGGAGAAGGAGCCGAAGAAAGTTCAGAAGTTTGTGGAGAGCAAGCTGAAATATCCCGTGTTTGTGAAACCGGCGAACCTGGGATCGTCGGTGGGAATCAGCAAGGCGCGCAACCGGAAGGAACTCGGTCCGGCCATCGAAGAAGCGGCGAGATTCGACCGCAAGATTGTCATCGAGCAGGGCGTGGGCGGAAAGAAGAATAAGGCGCGCGAGATCGAGTGTTCGGTGCTCGGCAACGATGAGCCTGTCGCCTCGGTTCCCGGTGAAATTGTTCCGGTCAAGGAGTTCTACGACTACAACGCCAAGTACGTCGATGAAGGTTCCGAACTGATTATTCCGGCGAAGCTCACGAAATCGGAAACGAAGAAAGTTCAGGAGCTGGCGGTGAGGTCGTTTAAAGCTGTCGATTGCTCCGGGCTGGCGCGCGTGGATTTTCTGATGGAGCCTGGCTCGGGATCCCGGAAGATTTATTTGAATGAGATCAACACCATGCCGGGGTTTACGGCGATCAGCATGTATCCCAAGCTATGGGCGGCGTCGGGACTGGATTATCCGGACCTGATCGACCGGCTGATCCAGTTGGGGCTGGAGCGGCATGCGGATAAGAAGAAGAATCAGTACAGCCGTTGAGATCGCAGTGGAGCCAGTGGTAGAAATGCCTCGCTTGGCCTGAGATCGTGCAAGATGCAAGGGATCCTTCGACTGCGGTTGTGGTTCGCGTTCGCGAACCACAACCTCCGCTCAGGATGACAGGGTTTTGTGGCGAGCTACTGTGCTCCCGCTTTCTCCATGAAACTAGCCTGATCCGCCTTCATTTTTTTCAGTCCTTCCATCGGCAGATAGACCATGTGCCCGGCGTCGTAGGTCGTGTAGGAAATGTTGTCGCGATACTTCTGGGGCAGGTCGAGGTGCTGAATGGCGTAGTTCGCCGCGAAATAGGGCGTGGCCAGATCGTAATAACCTTCCATCACCAGAATCTTCAGGTAGGGATTCTTCACGATGGCTTGGCGCATGGCGGAAGCCGTGTCGGGAAAACCTTCGCCGGCCGATCCCCAGTCCCATTGGATGCCCGCGTTTTGCGCCCGCACGTTGTAGGGCATGTCGGTTTTGTATCCAAGCTCGGTGCGTACGTAGTTATTGAAGACGGAGGTGAAGGGAGGCTGGGTGGCCGAGCCTGTGGGATCGTAAAACGGAGTGTCAAGCAAGCCGTTGGGATCGGGCCCGGTGTAGCGGCCATCGAGGCGCCCGACGCGCAGTTTCTGATCGATCAGCAGATAGTGGGTGAATTTGCCGACATTGATGCGCAGATTGGCTTCGTCTACAACTTCCTTGGTCAGGCCGGTGTAGCGGGTCAGTTGCTCAATGGTTTTTTCGCGTTCCTGCGGAGTGAGTGCGTCTCCCTTCGCCAAAGCCATGGCGTAGTCGCCAAATGCCCACTGTTCCGATTCCTGGCGGGCGTGGTTCATGTCCTGCGCAAGATCAGGCGCGAGCTTGTGGTGATAGCCCGCGATCATGGTGAAAGACGGAATCAGAAAAATATAAGGCTGGTCGTTAGTTTTGGTTTCTTCGAGAGTTTCGAAATTCAGCACGCTTGAGAGCAGAGTTATGCCATTGAACGAAATGCCGCGATCGGCGAGATATCCCGCGATTCCGGCGGCACGCGTGGTCCCGTAGCTTTCTCCCAGAATGAACAGCGGCGACGACCAGCGTTCGTTGCGCGTGATGTAGAGGCGGATGAACTCGCTGAAGGCTTCGATGTCTCCCTTGAGGCCCCAGAATTTCTTGAACATCTCGGTGTCGGCGGCGCGGCTGAAGCCGGTGCCGATGGCGTCGATCAGCACCAGATCGCTTTTGTCGAGCAAGGTGTAGGGATTGTCCTCCATGCGGTAGGGCGCGGGCGGCATGAAGCCGTCGGGCTGGAGCACGACGCGTTTGGGACCGAGCGCTCCCATGTGCAACCAAATCGAAGCCGAGCCGGGGCCGCCGTTGAAGGCGAAAGTGAGCGGGCGCCTGGCGGCGTCCTGGCCGTCGAGGGTGTAGGCAACGTAGAACATCTCGGCTTCGATCCTGCCATCCCCGCGCTTGATCGGAAGACGGCCGGCGCTCGCCGTATATTTCAACAGCTTTCCATCCACGGTGATCTGGTGGTGCGTCGCGACCGGGGGCGCTTCGGTCATGTCGTAGTGCTCTTCTTTGTCCCTGTCTTTCTCTTTGTCGAATGAGGCTTGTGGCGCGGGTTTCGGCTCGGAAGATGTCTCCGGCTTAGGTGCGGTGTTCTCGGCGGGCTCGGTGGAAGCCTGCGCCGGCTTTTTTTGAGTTTGAGATTTCGGGGAGCTGGTTTGCTGGGAGTTGGATTGCTGAGGGTTGGTTTGCTGCGCGACGCAAGCGGCTAAAAGAACACACGCCGTGGCCAACGCCAGGAAAGCTGATCTCATGATCGGGGCCTCGTTTAGAAATGCGGGGTAAAGTTCGTGAACGGCATGAATTGTACACTGGACTGCGGAACTGATCTTGCCGATAGAGTTGGCATGGCTGGCAATCGCCTTCGCTATCTGACTGTCGATGATTGGGTCTTGCTGCAGGCCAAGGCGGTGCGGCGCACCTTCAACCTGGGTGAGGAAATCATCCGGCAGGGGGATTGGGGCGGTAGCATTTTCATCATCCGGCGAGGGGAAGCATCCGTGGAAATCGCCGGGACTGGTTCGCGAACGATTGTGGCCGTGCTCGGGGCCGAGGATATCTGCGGCGACATGGCATTTCTGGAGGTGGGTAAGGCCACGGCGGCTGTGATTGCGAAGGATGAAGAGGTCGAAGTCGACGAAATCAAGGCCATCGACCTGCGGGAAATCATGGAAGCTTTTCCGCGGCTTGCTTCTCGCTTTTACCGGTCGCTGGCGCTGGTGCTGGTGCAGCGGCTAAGGGTCACTACCGGAGAACTGGCTCGGGAAATGACTCTCCGCGACCGCCGCTAGAAAAGGACCGGCTAGCTCGGATTCAAATTGCGGGTTGACGAACATCATCCTGCGTTGTAGCATTATGCTTCATGCAGAGTGGCTGAGGGACGAGCCCTGTGACGCCACGGCAACCGGATCGGGATCATATATCCCGACCGCCAGGTGCCAACTCCCGCCCGGAAACGGGGAACATGAGATTCGGATGCGAGCTTCATTTCTATTTGCATTCCGATACCTCTTTTCCTTATTTCCTGGAAAAGGGGCTTTGTATTTTAGGCCGCCTTTTCCCGGCTCGTCCCCAGCTATTCGCTGAACGTAAAGAATAAAGAAAGCGAGTAGCCCGATGTCGAACAACGACGCACAAGCTCAATACGAACTGCGCTGCCGGGAATGCGGCCGAAGCTGGGGAAACCAGCCGCGCTCCATCTGCGACGAGTGTTTCTCTCCTCTCGAAATCACATACGACTACGAGACGATCCGGTCGGCGATTGCCCAAGGGACATTCAGCCGCGAGCGCATCGCGCAGCGGCCGCCGAACATGTGGCGCTATGCTGAATTGCTGCCGCTGCCGGCGGGTTTTGAGCCGCGGCTGCCAGTGGGGTTCACGCCCCTGTTCCAGGCGCCGCGTCTGGCCAAGCGGCTTACCGATGCCCGGGGCGAAAGCAGTCACGAAGCAAAGACTGCCGCGCGGAATCTCTACCTCAAGAACGACGCAGTCTGCCTGCCCACGCTGAGCTTCAAGGACCGAGTTGTGGCCGTGGCGCTCGCTCAGGCGCAGGCTTTCGGCTTCGATACCGTCGCGTGTTCTTCCACCGGAAACCTGGCCAATGCCGTGGCGGCGCACGCGGCACGCCTGGGACTGAAAGCCTGGATCTTCATCCCGTCCGATCTTGAGCCCGCAAAGATTCTCGGCACACAAGTGTTCGGCGCGAACGTCGTGCGCATCGCCGGCAACTACGACCAGGTAAATCGTTTGTGCTCGCAGATTGCAGAAGAGCGGCGCTGGGGATTCGTAAACGTAAACCTGCGGCCCTACTACGCTGAAGGGTCGAAGACCGTGGGCTTCGAAATCGCCGAGCAACTCGGCTGGCGCTTGCCTGACAACGTAGTTGTTCCGATGGCCGGCGGGTCATTGATTACTAAGATCAAAAAGGCTTTCGACGAGCTGATCAAACTCGACTTGGTCGAGGAGAAGCCGGTGAAGTTTTTCGGCGCCCAGGCTACCGGGTGCTCTCCGATTTCGACGGCAGTGAAGACCGGCAGCGCGGAGATCGATCCGCAGAAACCGGCGACCATCGCGCGTTCACTCGCTATTGGCAATCCTGCCGACGGGCATTACGCGATCAAGACCATCAAGAACAGTGGCGGATGGAGCGAAGACGTGAGCGATCCTGAAGTGATCGATTCGATCCGGCTGCTGGCGGAAACCGAAGGCATCTTCACCGAAACCGCCGGCGGCGTGACTGTGGGCAGCGCGCGCAAGCTCTATCGGCAGGATCGCATCCTTCCCGAAGAAACAACCGTGTTGTGCATCACCGGCAACGGCTTGAAGACCACCGATGTTCTGGCGGGTGTGTATGAAATCGAGCAGCCAATCGCGCCCAAGCTGGCTGAGTTCGAGAAGTACCTGAACGAAACTCTCGACACCGTCGAGGTCGCGAAAGAAGCGGCGGCCACGGTGGGCGTGTAAGGTACAGAGGCATCCGATGGCGATCACCGTACAAATTCCAACCGCTCTGCGGCGGCACACGGCGGGCGTAGGCTCGATCGCGTGCGCGGCGACGAATCTGGGGGAGCTGTTCTCCGTCCTCGATGAGAAGTTTCCAGAACTTAAGCCTCACCTGCGCGACGAGGCTGGCCAGGTACGCCGCTTTCTCAATGTTTATGTGAATGATGAAGATATCCGCTTTCTGGGCGGACCAGCCTATGTCTTCACCGATGGGGACGAAGTGCTCCTAGTGCCTTCGATTGCGGGTGGGGCGCAGTAGACCTCGGCGTCGTCCTTTCAAAGCTGTTCGTTTGTAAAGTCGTGTCTTCTCGTGTATTATCTAACTAACCAGTTAATTAATCATGGTTCAGTCAGCTTATCGAGAAGAGCTTCGCCGGGGGCGCCAGGAAGCCCGCGATCTCCGCAAACAGTTGCGCGGACGCAGGCACGGGTCCCGTCCCTTGGGTTCCCGCGGGCAGCCGGAGGAGAGCCGTGCCGCCATTCTGCAGGCGGCCGCGAAGGAGTTTTCTGAGCTTGGCATTGCCGGAGCCCGCACTGATGCCATTGCACGCGAGGCGCGAGTCAACAAGGCCCTGCTCTATTACTACTTCAAGGATAAGGAAACGCTCTACGGCGCAGTGCTCGACGATGCCTTCTCCGGGATGCGGTCCAGAGTTTTTCAGGTGCTCGATAGCGATTTGCCGCCGCGGGAGAAAATCATGGCCTACGTGGGCGCATATTTCGATTTCATCGCCTCGAGCCCGATTTATCCCAAGCTGATGCAGCGCGAAATGATGCGGGCACGCGAGGGCCATTCGGAGCATATCGACAGACTGGTTAAGACTTACTTCCAGCCGATCTACCAGCGGGTGGGAGAGTTGTTGCGCAAGGGAATTGCGGACGGCGAGTTCCGCAGAGTCGACCCCATACACTTCATTCCTTCCATGGTGGCAATGATCCTCTTTTATTTCAGCAGCGCCCCGGTGATGCAGCGCATCGTGCATTTCAATCCGCTGACGCCCCGGCGCATTGCGGAGCGGCGGACCGCGGTTCTCGATTTTATTTCCGCCGCGCTGTTTCAACCCCGTGGCAACGCGGGTTCAGCGGTTCGCAATCCAGGAGTCAGACGATGAGCGCTCGTAATCGATTTTTTATTCTGCTCGGCATCATTTTCGTGATTGCCGCGATTTACTATGGGTTTTCCGTCGACCATTCGAAAGACCTGGTGCTGATCGGCACCGTGGACTCGAACCAGGTGATCGTCAGCGCGCAGGTGGAAGGGCGCATTCAGAAACTACTGGTGGACGAAGGCACGCCGGTAAAGGCAGGCGACTTGATCGCCGTGCTTGATCCCTCCGAGTTGCAAACGCAGGAAGCCGCGGCCTCGGCAAACATCACCAGCATGCAACACAAGGTTTCTGAGATGCAGCACACGGAAGAGTCCACGTCGGGTTCCACATCGAGCGACGTGGCCAATGCGCAGGCCAAGCTTTCTTCCGCCAAAGCGCAGCTCTTGCAGGCCAAGGCAACGCTCGATCGTACCGAGAGCGACAGCCGGCGCACCATCGAACTGGCCAAAGTCGGCGTCACCTCAGATCAGGACCGCGTCCAGGCTGAGACCAACCTGCAGGCGGCGCAGGCCGCTGTTCAGGCTCAGAAGGATCTGGTGAATGCAGCGGACGCCGATTTGACCTCCGCCATCGCGCGCACGCAGCAAGCCAACGCGGCGAAGAGCACGGTGCAATCGACCGAGGCTGATCTCAAGAATGCCATCGCGCAGAAAAATCAAGCCGCGGTGCGACTGGGCTACACCAATGTCTATGCGCCCGTGACCGGCACGATTTCGGTGCGGGCGGCGCGGCAGGGAGAAGTGGTCAACATCGGAGCGCCGATTGTGACCATCGTTGATCTGACTGACACCTGGGCGCGAGCGGCGATTCCCGAAACTTACGCGGACCACATCGGCTACGGTGACGTGCTGCGAATCCGTCTGCCCGGCGGAACGATCACGAGCGGCAAGGTGTTTTTCAAAGGACCGGAAGGCGACTTCGCGACCCAGCGTGACGTGAGCCGGCGTAAGAGGGATATTCGGACCATCGTTTTGAAAGTTCGATTGGACAATCCCAAAGGTGCATATGTGCCCGGAATGACGGCCGAGGTGCTGGTTTCACCCGACCAGTTGAAAGGGAATAATCCCCAGAGCACGGCGGCAGCGGGGCAGCAATAATGCCCGAAACCTATGCCATCGCGGTCGAGCACATCATCAAGAAGTACGGTGACTTCACCGCCGTCGACGATATTTCGTTCAACGTTAGTGACGGTGAAATCTTCGGCCTGCTGGGGCCGAACGGCGCAGGGAAGTCCACGCTGATCCGAATGATGACTACGCTGATTCCAATCACTGGCGGAATAGCGCGGATTGCCGGTCACGATGTCGCGAAAGATCCGGATGCGGTGCGGCGAACGATCGGCGTGATCCCGCAGGCGCTGACCAGCGATCTCGATCTTACCGTTGAAGAAAACCTGAATATTTACGCCAAGCTCTATGATGTGCCCGCGAAGGAACGGAAGCGGTCCATCGACGAACTGCTGGGGCTGGTGGACCTGACCAAGTGGCGCGACGCGCAGACCAAGACGCTTTCCGGCGGCATGCGGCGGCGGCTGGAGATCGCACGCGGGCTGGTGCATCATCCGAAAATATTTTTCCTGGACGAACCCACCACCGGATTAGACCCAGTCTCTCGCGTGGCCGTGTGGGAGATGCTGGGCAACATCAAGAACCAGCGCCAACTGACGATCCTCATCACCACGCATTACATGGATGAAGCCGACCGGCTGTGCGATCGCATTGCCATTGTCGATCACGGCAAACTTGTCGCGCTCGATGCGCCTATGGCGCTGAAGGCGAGTGTGCCGGGGTCGAACGTGATCGAGGCGCAGTTCGAGAATCCTCCGGACGATTGGGAGCAGCGGCTGCACACCATGGACGACGTCACGTCGGTGCAGCATGAAGGCGCTGGCATGTATCGAATCCTTACCGGCAACGGATCGCGAACCACTACTGAACTCGTCGAGATGGCGGTGGAAGCCGGGGTTGCGGTGAAGTCGCTCTCGGTGCAGAACACAACGCTCGACGATGTATTCGTGCATTACACGGGCCGGCAACTCCGCGACGAACTGCAGAAGGCGTACGCCTTCGTGATGCCCCAGCGGCCAGGGTTGCAGCCGTGAGCCGCTCGGATTGGATTTTATGAATCGAATGATGGCGATTGTCGAGCGCGAAATGCGCAAGTTCTTCCGTTCCCCGGCGCTGATGCTGGCGTCCATGATCTTTCCTTTGGTGCAGCTCGTCATCCTGGGCAGCGCCTTTGGTGGAAAGATTCGCGACGCCCGGCTGGCGGTTGTCGACGAGGACGGCGGTCCGCAAGCGCTGCGGATTCATGAAGCTTTTGACTCCGTTCGCGCGAACATCCGCACTTTCGTGCCCGTCTACTATGACAACGAAAAAAAGGCGATGGAAGACGTGCGTAACGGCAAACTGGATGGCGCGGTCATCATTCCGCCGCAGTTCTCGCGGCGCGTTTACGAGAATAACCATCCTCAGGTTGCTGTAGTGGTCGACAACAGCGACAACTTCATGAGTTCCGCGCTGGAGTCGGAACTCACTGACCTGGTCAACTCACTGAATCAGCCGACGGTCGAGCCGCGCATCCTGCAGCAGACCGCGCTTCAGATTGTCGAACTCTACCCGTATATCGAATACATGAAATATCTCCTGCCCGGCTCGCTCGCGCTGGCGATGTTCGTCTCGGTCATGATCGGCGGAGGCATGCTGTACATCGACGACAAGGCGCGCGGCGTCCATGAAGGCTATCTGGTCACGCCGATCACCAAGCTGGAACTGGTGCTGGGCCTTAACCTGGCGGGTGCCATCAAGGCGGTGATGACGGGCGTGATCATTTGCGTGATTGGTTCGTTGATTGCGGGTGTCAGTTCGATTTTTAATCCGCTCACGATGCTGGGGCTGCTGGTGATGATCGTCCTCACCTCGCTTGCATTCAACACCATGATGTTCCTGCTGATGGTCCGCATCGAAGACCCGCTGGTGCCGCGGGCGATGTTCGGCATTCTGAATACACTGCTGTTCTTTCCCAGCGGCGCGATTTATCCCATTCAGGCATTTCCGCCGTGGTTGCGTGTGATTGCCAAGGTTGATCCCTTCACCTACGCCGTTGACGGCTTCAAATGTCTACTGCTCAAAGAGACAACGCTGGCCGCGGTTTGGGGTGACATGCTGTACCTCACGATCTTCGCGACCGTTACCCTGGGGATCGCAATTCCGCTGTTCAAGCGCACGCTGTAGGAGATTGAGTCATTGGGCGATTGAGTGATTGAGCGATTGTTGGAAACTCCGCCCGGCCGCTGCGCGACGACTTTGACTTTCAATCGCCCGATCACTCAATCGCCCAATCACTCAATTCTCCAGTTGGAACCTTTAACTTGTCTCCGGTGTCCGGTATTCTAGGGAGTGATGACGCTACTGGACGCGAAGGAGTACCATCCCGAAAAAGAGCGGAAGAAAAGAATCCGGATTATTTCGGCGATCGTTCTGCTTCTAATTTTGGCGCTGGTGGGCTGGTTCAATCGCTTCTGGCCCCAGAAGCACGTCGCTGACAAATTCTTTTCTTCGCTACAGAAGCAGGATTTCGAAACGGCCTACGGTCTTTACTTTGCCGATCCCGCCTGGAAGCAGCATCCGCAGAATCACAAGCAGTATCCGTTCAACGAGTTCTGGCAGGATTGGGGACCGGGCGGCGAGTGGGGCAACGTTAAGAGCTATCAGATTTACGGCGCCAGCAACTGCCCGGGAGGCGGAAGCGGAGTGGTCGTCGACCTGATCGTGAACGATCGCGCGAAACACGCCCAGCTGTACGTGGATAAAACCGATAAGACAATCAGCACGCCGCCCTGCGATCTGGAATTTCGCTAGGACTTAATTTCCGAAGTGCTGCAGCGCCTTCGCCAGGGACGCTTCGTCTCCAACATTCAAACACGTCTTCGAGCGGTCAATCTGCCGCATCAGGCCGCACAGAACCTTCCCGGGTCCGATTTCCACGAAAGTCCGCACGTCCTCCGCGATGAGCAGGCGCATGCTCTGGTCCCACTTTACCGAGCCGGTTACCTGGGCAACCAGCGTATCGCGAGCCCGCAGATCATCGCGCACCAAAGAAGCTTCCACATTGCAGGCAACTGGATACACCGGTTTTTGCATCTTCAGCGCGTTCAGATCCACTTCCAGGCGGTCCTGCGCGGGCTTCATCAGAGAACAATGAAAAGGCGCGCTTACCTGCAGCAACTTGGCGCGCTTGGCCCCGCGCTCGTCGGCAAGCTTCGCTCCGCGCTCAACTGCCGCACTGTTGCCGGAGATCACAATCTGTTCCGGCGAATTAATATTGGCGGGAGAACAGACCTCGCCCTGCGCTGCGTCTTCGCAAACCGCGGCAACTTTTTCCAATTCCATGCCCAGGATTGCGGCCATGGCGCCCACTCCCACCGGAACCGCCTCCTGCATATACTTCCCGCGATTGCGGACGGTCCGCACGGCATCGGCAAAGGTCATGGTCCCTGAGGCAACGTGCGCGGAATATTCACCCAGGCTGTGACCAGCCACAAAACTCGGCTTGGGGACGTGGTCTTCGAGAACTCGCAAGGCCGCAATCGACGCGGTGAGGATTGCCGGCTGGGTGACTTCGGTCAAGCGCAGTTGTTCCTCCGGGCCTTCGAAGCAGAGTTGCGACAATTTGTAGCCCAGAGCTTCGTCCGCTTCTTCAAACGTTAGCCGGGCAATGAGATGCTTCTCGGCGAGATCCTTTCCCATGCCTACGGCCTGCGAGCCCTGGCCGGGGAAAATAAATGCGATCTTTGTTTCAGCATTCAGTGTTTCGGCATTCCGTGTTTCGGCGTTTCGTGTTGCGGCGTTCCGTGCTGCGGCGTTCTGTTCGGTCATGGTTTTGATCTTGCGGGAATTCGGGAATTAGTGAACCGGAGCGACTTCCACTTCCACCGGTGCGGGACGCAGCGCGGCCAGTCCGTGCTCAATCGACTGATTGATGCGCCGCTCGGAAAACTCCGCAGCTACGCGCACCGCGTTCTTGATCGCGTTCGCGTTGGAAGAACCATGCGTAATAATGCAGACGCCCTTCACGCCCAACAGGGGCGCGCCTCCGTACTCGGTATGGTCGATGCGCTTTTTGAAATCAGCAAACGCGCTGCGCGAAAGCATGTAACCGACCTGGCTGGTGATGGTCGCCTTCAGCGATTCTTTCAGGACGGTGCGCACCAGGTTCGCCACACCCTCGGAGATCTTCAGCGCCACGTTGCCCACGAACCCGTCGGCGACGATGACATCGACGTGGCCATTGAATAGATCGCGGCCTTCTACATTGCCCACAAAGTTCAGGGGCAGCCGCTTCAACAACTGAAACGCTTCGCGCGTCAACACGTTTCCCTTGGTCTCTTCCTCGCCAATCGAGAGCAAGCCCACGCGCGGTCTTTTCCCGGCCGAGAAATTGGAGCGCGGCATGGTGTGCCCGAACATCGACCGGAAATAAATCTCGCCCATCACCGCAAACTGTTCAAGATTGCGCGGCTTGCAATCGACATTCGCGCCAACGTCCAATAAGATCGCCGCTGTTCCCGGCGCCGTAGGAAAAACCGCCGCCAGCGCCGGGCGGTCTACGCCGTGCAACGCGCCCAGCACCATCTTGGCCGTAGCCATCGCTGCGCCGGTGTTGCCCGCGGTGACGAAACCCGCCGCGCGTCCCTCGCGCACCAACCGCAGCCCCACGCGCATGGAGGAGTCGCGCTTGGCGCGCACCGCCTGCACCGCCTTATCTTCCATGGTGATGACTTCGCTGGCGTGGACGATCTCAAGCGGCAACCGCCCTGCCGATGGGTGACGCTCCAGTTCCGCTTTGATCGTGGCTTCCGGACCCACCAGCAGCACGCGCACGCCGTAGCTGCGAGCGGCGTGAATTGCGCCTTCGACCTCAGGCTTGGGAGCCCGGTCCGAACCCATCGCATCCAGCGCGATCACGCTAGGCATTGTGGCAGGGAATTAGCTGGCTTCTTCAACGTCCAGAACTTCGCGGCCTTTGTAGTAGCCGCACTTGACGCAAGCGCGGTGCGGCATCTTCTTCTCGTGGCAGTTCGGACACTCCGAGAGCGAGTGGCTCTTCAGGGCATCATGCGCCCGCCGGGTCGAGGTGCGCTTCTGAGAATGTCTTCGTTTCGGATTCGGCATGGTAAGTAAAATTCCTCTCGCTGAGGCCTTCGGCCCCGCATCACTCAATCTCAAACTTAATTGTCATCCTGAACAAGCGTGCTTTGCGCAGTAAAGGATTTAATGCGCCAGCTTGCTGCGGATTTCCTTCAACGCGGCCCACCGCGGTTCTTCTTGCTCCACGGCGCACGAACATTGTCCCTGATTCAGATTTGTGCCGCACTGCGGGCACAATCCCTTGCAATCTTCGCGGCACGTCACTTTTAACGGAGCCGCCAACAGCACCTGCTCGCGCACCACGTCGTCGAGCAGAATTCCTTCACCCTCATAATAGCTGATCTCGGCCTCGGCGTCGGTCACCGACATCTCGTCGCGCCCCGCATCGGCCCCCTGAGGACGATAGAGCAGATCAAATTCCCGCTTCACATCCTGCAGAACCGGTTCCAGACACCGCGCACAGCTCAATTCCAGGCTGGTTGCCAACCGGCCCAAAATCCGTATGTCCTGAATAATCTTGTGCTTGCCGTGATGCTCTTCTACCAGATCGGCCCGCCCGCTGCTCTCAATGGGCGTCACTTGGCGATAATCCGCCCCCAGGTCGATCACGCCCGGTTCGAACTTCTCCGCAAACTCAACGGGATGAAGTTCCAAATCTTTGATCTCGAAAAACATCGGAAACCTCCGCGCACCGTCCTGTTACCGCCCCAGGCCCGCGGAAGCACGCCAGGAAGGCGCAAGTACCGCTAGGAGCAAGGGTTAAGGATAATGGTTGATAGAAAGCAGTGTCAAGGCGTGGTCCCTCCTGGTTTTCCGCTCGCCTATGGGTATTATGTCTGGACAAGGTATGACGATTTCACCGGAAGCGGGGAAGAAAGATGAGTGGTTCGAAAGCCGCGCCACTCCGGCCGCAGCTTTAATTACTCTGCTCGGCCTTCTCGCCCGCATGTGGGCTGCCCATGGAATCTTCCTCAATCCCGACGAAGCTCTGCATTTCCGACTGGCCAATCAGACTTCGCTGGCCCTTGCCTATAAAGAAAGTCTGACTGCCGCCCATCCTCCGCTGCTCATCCTCTTGCTCTATTACTGGCGCGCGGTCGGCAGCTCGGAACTCTGGCTGCGAATGCCTTCGGTGCTTGCAGGCGCGGCTTTTTGCTGGATGTTCTACAAATGGCTTTGCAAGGCCGCGGGCAGCCTGGCCGGTTTCATCGGACTTCTTCTCGTCGCGTTCCTTCCGCCCATCATCCGGCTCGCGGCGGAAGTGCGGCAGTACTCCGTGCTGCTGGCATTCCTGGTCAGCTCTCTGTATTTCCTCGACGAAGCTTTCACAAAAAACTCCGCGAGCCGGATGGCGGCATTTGCCCTGTGCTTGTACTTCGCCATGCTGTTTCACTATTCGGCATTCTGGTTCGCCGCCGCGCTTGGCCTTTATGCCCTTTTCCGAATCTTCTCGGAACGCCCGCCCGGCCGCGTGGTGGCAGCCTGGGCACTCAGCCAATTAGGCGGACTCGCGCTCGCGGCATTCTTGTACAAGACGCATCTTTCAAAACTGAGCGCGAACAACTCAACGAATCAGCTGCAATGGTTAATAAACGAACCTTATCTCCGCCGCTCTTTTTTCGACCGCGCCCATGACAACCCAGTCCTGTTCTTGATCGGCCACACCTTTGGAGTCTTCCAATATTTCTTCGGGCAGCTCGCAGTCGGCGATGCGATGGCGCTTCTGTTCGTGCTGGGAGTCATCCTGCTGTTCCGCGGCAAAGGCTTCCCGCAGGATCTAAAATCTTCCCGCCGTCTGGGATTATTTCTGCTCCTGCCTTTTGCGATTATTGGCGGCGCTTGCCTGGCTCACGTTTATCCCTACGGCGGTACGCGGCACGTTGCATTCCTGATTATCCCGGCGATAGCGGGCGTAAGCGTGGCAATCGCGCGTCTGGCAGCGGGCAGATGGAATCGCGCACTCACGATCGCAGGCCTCATCGTCGTGGCTTGTCTCGTCTTCGGCAAACCTCGCCAGCCCTGGATAGAGCGCGCCGATCAAAGCCGCACCAACATGGCGGAGGCGATGGACTTCATGCGGAAAAATGTTGCTCCCTCCGATCTCATCTTTACCGATTATCAGAGCGACCTTATTCTTGGTCACTATCTGTGCCGGCAGCGTCCCATTTCTTTCGACCCGGCCCCGGCTCACTACGAACAATTTTCCTGCGAGGGCTACCGCGTCGCCTCCGCGGACTATAAAACCGCCTGGATGCTCTGGGGGGACAATTTCCCCAAGGAATGGCAGCGCGTCGTGCAATCCTATAATCTCAAGCCCGGGGACACGGTCTGGGTTGTTCAGATGGGATGGGGAATTTATCTTCCCGAGGACTTGCGCAAGCACTTCGCCGAGTTCCGCGACCTGCATTTCAACTCGTTCGGCAATAACATCAAAGTCTTCAAGATGACGGTAGGCCAGCCGGTGCCGGCGACTGAGTAGTCGTAATTCTGGCGAGCACAATCATTTCCCCGCCTGCTGACTCAACCCCAGCGCCCGCAGCGTAATTTCATCCGGTACATTCCGCCCACCGTTCTTCGTCACCACACCAAAGTTGCCCGAATAATCCCACATTGCCCAGCCCACGCCATGCCGCTCCAGCGCCGTGCGCACATCGCGAATCCACGCCTCGCGGTCTTGCGGATCCGCATAGTCGCGGTACACGCCGAACTCATTGCATACCACCGGAACTCCGCGCTGGCGGGCCCATTCTGCGACTTGCGTAATTTCGGCATCAATGCGCGCCGCATCCCAGTGATCCGCCCCGTAGCGGATCACCGCCAGTCGGTCCACCGCATCGGGCACCCCGGCAGCCACTTTCGCAGCCGATTCCGGCGATGACGGATAGCGCAAGCCCTTCACCCACTGCCAAAAATAGGAGCCCCAGGTCGCACCCTGGTGGGTGAAGATGTGCGGCTCGTAGAAATGGAAGTTGTAAATCACATTGGGATCGCGCAGCGGTTCGATAAACACCAGATCGTCGTCGTTCGACCAGCGCGCTCCGGCCGCGATCATGGTGTGCTGCGGCGCGCCTTCGCGAATCGCCGCCGCCAGCTTCGCCTGCATCCCATACCAGCGGTAACGGTCCGACATCTCCGGCTCGTTGAGAACCTCGAAAAATATTCGTTCCGCATCCCATGTCGAATAATGCCGCGCCAGCGCCCGCCAAAAGTCGGCGAACTGCTGCACAAAGCTGTCATCCTTTGCCAGCCGCGCTTTGAATTCGCTGTCCGGATGCAGATCAATCACCACCGCCAGCCCCCGATCCAGAATCATCTTGACCGCCGCGTCCA
>JBEKWP010000111.1:0-12417 GCA_049512915.1 Candidatus Sulfotelmatobacter sp. | reverse complement strand
GCGGTGGCTGGCGTGGATGATCTGCACCGCGTGCTGGCTGACATTCGCGCGGGCGCGAGTTGCTCGCTGACGCTGCTGCGGCATACGGAGAAGCTGGAGTTGAAGATCGTGCCCGAAGAAGCGAAGTAGCAAGTTTTAGTGGGCGGAACGTCTCAGGTCGCGCTCTTCCCGATCCAGTACTGCCTCCGTCGGACCTTTGCCGGTGTGCCTTTCGCGTCATTGCCACCCGCTTTACGGCTGTGTTAGCTTCAATCCGAAGGGGATCACTTTGCAGGCCAAAGTTCCCGCCGGGCTGGATCGCAAAGAAACTGAAGTCTACCGGCATCTTGATCCGGAGCGGCTCCCAAAACACATCGCTATTATCATGGACGGCAACGGGCGCTGGGCGAAGCGGCGCCACATGCCGCGCGTGGCCGGGCATCGCGCCGGAGTGGCGGCGGTGCGCTCGACGGTGGAGACGGCAGCGCGCGTCGGCATTCACGCCCTCACGCTTTATGCTTTCTCCGAAGAAAACTGGAAGAAGCGTCCCAAGAGCGAAGTCGATTTTCTGATGGGCCTGCTGAGCCGCTACCTGAAAGCGGAAGTGCCTACGCTGAACGAGAACAATATCCGGTTGGAGTATATCGGGCGCCAACAGCAACTCCCGGAAGATGTGCAGGAGCGCATGGAATGGGCGCGCCAAAGCACGGCGCTGAATACAGGCACGGTGCTTACGCTGGCGCTGAACTACAGCGCGCGCAGCGAGATGGTGGACGCGTTCCGCTCCATGGTGAACGCTGCTTCGCAGAACGGCGGGATTGAACATTTACGAATTGACGAAGACACGGTGGGCCGCCATCTTTATACGCGCAACCTGCCCGACCCGGATCTGGTGGTGCGCACCTCGGGCGAGATGCGGCTGAGCAACTTTTTGCTCTGGCAGCTGGCGTATGCTGAAATCTATGTGACGCCAACTTTGTGGCCGGATTTCCGCGGTGTGCATCTGCTCGAAGCGATCGCCGAATATCAGAAGCGCGAGCGGCGCTATGGCGGGCTGAACCACGGGGATGCGCACGGCGAAGCGGCGAAGATCACCAAATAACCTGCCAGCATGCTAAAGCGCATCGCGACCGCGGTCGTCCTGATTCCCGTTGTTTTGTTGCTGGTGCTGCGCGCGCCGGTACCGGCGCTGGCTTTGGTGGCCGGGGCTGTGGCGCTGCTCACGGTCCACGAATTTCTCAAACTCACCGAATCTTATGGTGTGCAGCCGCTTCGCATGCCGACCTACATCTTCGTTGGACTGTTCTTCCTGCTGCTGGCAGCAAGCGCGATGGGCGAGACACCGCAAGTCTCGATGCTGAAATTTGTTCTTGGGGTGGGATTTGCCGCTGCGCTCGCTCCCTTTCTATTTCTGACGATTGCCATGCGACGGGCACAGATGAGCGGCGCGTATCCGGCGGCGGCGGCTTCGGCGTTCGCCTTTGCCTACATCGCTCTGCCCATGGCCATGCTGGTCGAGCTTCGCCAGCAACTGGCGGGAGCGTTCTGGATACTCTATCTGCTTCTGGTAGTTTGGGCGGGAGACGTCTTCGCCTATTTTGTGGGCCGCTCCCTGGGACGGCACTTGATGGCACCGCGCATCAGTCCGAAAAAAACCTGGGAGGGCGCGGCGGCTTCGCTGGCCGCAAGCTTGCTGGTAACGAGCATGCTCTTCAGTCACGCGCTTCAGATCAGTTCGTTCCTGCTGCGGGTGAGACTGATCGAGCGTCGAGACGGCCTGTTCGGATTGGAAAAACCGGAGATGTGGCCCATCATCCTGCTGACGGTCGCGGTCAACATCGCGGCGCAGTTGGGCGATCTGGTGGAATCGCTGATCAAGCGCGGCGCCGGGGTGAAGGACTCGGGCACGATTCTTCCCGGCCACGGCGGCATGCTCGACCGCATCGATGCCCTGCTGTTTGCCGCGCCGGTACTATGGTTCTACGCGGCAGCACTCTTCCCACCCGCCCGCCCCTGGTAGCGCGTAAAATAGAGGTTTGGCTCGCTGAAGAATTTTTGCATGAAACGCATTGCTATCCTTGGATCGACGGGGTCGATTGGCCGCAGCACGCTGAGTGTAGCTGAGTCCTATCCCGATCGTTTTCAGATCGTCGCGCTGGCCGCGGGCGCCAATCTGGATGCGGCCTTCGAGCAGGCGCGGCGCTGGCGTCCCCGCGTGCTTTCAATCGCGGCAGAACCTGATGCCGATGTGTTGCGCAGGCGCCTGAAGCAAGCGGGTCTTAGCGAAATCGAGGTGGTTTACGGAGCCGCCGGCACGGTGAAAGTCGCGACCCATGCTGAGGCCGACTTCGTGGTGAGTGCCATTGTGGGCGTAGCCGGGCTTGAGGCCACCTACGAGGCGGTAAAGGCCGGGAAGATTGTCGGCGTAGCCAACAAGGAATGCCTGGTCGCGGCCGGAGAGTTGATCACAGCCGAGGCGCGCCGGCAGGGCAAGCCGCTGCTGCCAATCGACAGCGAGCATAATGCAGTGCACCAATGCCTGCGGGGCGGCCGCATGGAGGAAGTGGAACGCATTTGGCTGACGGCTTCCGGCGGCCCGTTTCTGAATACTCCCCGCTCGGAGTTCAGCTCGATCACGGTGGAGCAGGCGCTGAATCATCCCACCTGGAAGATGGGCAAGCGCATCACCATCGACTCCGCGACCTTGATGAATAAAGGCTTCGAAGTGATTGAGGCCTGCCGATTGTTTCACCTGCCTCCAGCTAAGGTGGAAGTGCTGGTGCATCCGCAGTCGACGATCCATTCCATGGTTGAGTTCATTGATGGCAGCATACTGGCCCAGGTTTCGGTGACTGACATGCGGCTGCCGATTCTGTACGCTCTAACATATCCCGAGCGGATTCAGTCGGATCTGCGCTTCCCCGTCGGTAACTTGCGTCATCTCGACTTCTGCCCTCCCGACATGAGTAAATTTCCTTGCCTGCGTCTGGCATACGAGGCGGCGGAAGCGGGCGGGGCTAAGACGGTTGCGCTCAATGCCGCTGATGAGGTCGCGGTCGCTGCGTTTCTTGAGGGCAGGATTCCTTTTGATGAAATTCCCAGGATCATCGAAGACGCGGTTTCTGCATCTAATTCTGGGACGCTGGAGTCGATTACGAAGGTGCTTGAAGCCGACGCCGAAGCCCGCCGATATAGTCAACAGCGAGTTTTGCAGACAAGCCGGCGAACCTCGCACTCGCGGCCGGCATCAGTGGTTTAGTAGCTAATCTATTAGGGGGAGCTGTTCCGTACTTCTTTTATGTCTGACATTCTTATCTCTATCGCCGCCGTGGCTGTGGTTCTGGGCTTCATGATTCTGATCCACGAATTTGGCCACTACGCCGTGGCCAAGTTGCTTGGGGTCCGGGTGGAGCAGTTCGCCATCGGGTTCGGCAAGCGGCTTGTGGGCTTCCGCAAAGGCGATACGGACTATCGCATCAACGCCATCCCCCTGGGCGGCTATGTAAAGATGAGCGGCGAAAATCCGATGGACGAGCGCACCGGGGATCCGGGCGAGTTCATGTCTCACCCGCGCTGGCACCGCTTCCTGATCGCGATTGCCGGTCCCGCGATGAACATTCTGCTGGCCATCTTTCTGCTCACTACGGTTTACATGGTGCATTACGAGGTTCCGGTGTTTCTGGACAAGCCGGCCGTCATCGAAGGAGTGAAGCACGACTCGCCTGCCGACCGCGCCGGCTTACAGCCCGGTGACCGGGTCGTAAAGGTCGATGGTATCGTGAACCCGACCTGGGAACAGCTGCAGCCCCGGGTCTGGCTCAGTCCCAATCAGCCTCTGACGGTTACTGTTCAGCGAGGAGATCAGACCTTCGAGAAAACCATTGTGCCCCAGCCGGTGACTACCTCTGAAGTGGGTTCCGCGGGATGGTTTCCCGAAGATCCTGTCATCGTCGGCCAGATCGAGCCTAACTCGCCTGCCGCCAAGGGCGGGCTGAAGGAAGATGACAGAATTGTTGCCCTGGATGGCAAGCCGCTGGTTTCCATCGAAGCCATGATTGAACGTCTCCAGCAAACCAAGGAGACTCCGGTCGATCTCACAGTGAACCGAGGCGGCCAGACTCTGAGCCTTGTGGGCCTGAAGCCGGTGCTGGGGAAAACCGAAGACCCGAAGGAGCAGAGATATCGGCTGGGATTCGTCGCCAGAAGCGAAACCAAGGTCACCACGCTGCCGTTTAGCGAAGCGTTGAGCCGTTCGCTGGAGCAGAACAAGAAATACTCGTTGCTGATTCTTGAGCTGGCCAAAAAGATTGTGCAAGGGAAAGTATCGCTCAAGGCCGTCTCCGGCCCGATCGGCATCGCGCAGGACGCAGGTTACGCGGCGCAGCAAAAAGGCTGGACTCCGCTGATGGAGCTAACCGCCGGGATCAGCCTCAACCTCGGCATCTTTAACCTGCTGCCGATCCCAATTATGGACGGCGGCGTGATCCTGTTCCTCTTCATTGAAGGGCTTATGCGGCGCGACGTCAGCTTGCGCATTAAAGAGCGCGTCTACCAGGCAGCATTCGTTTTCCTGGTGCTGTTCGCCGTCATGGTCATCTACAACGATCTGATGAAGACTCTGCCTGGGCTCATGGACCGGCTCCAGTAACGCTATCTCCAGAGGCCCGCATTCGAAGCGCAATTTATTCGCATTGCGCCCGACTGCCCGAAAGCCGTCTTACTCGCTGACTTTCCGTCACTTTGCTTTCTGTTCCGCAATCCATTTGTCGGTGCGGGCCTCGAGGAGATCGAGCGGCAAGGTTCCACCGTCGAGCATCTCGTCGTGGAATTTGCGGATGTCAAACTTGGGTCCCAATTCTTTCTTAGCGCGTTCCCGGAGTTCGCGGATCTTGAGCTGACCGAGCTTATAACTGAGGGCTTGCGCGGGCCACGCAATGTAGCGGTCGGTTTCGGACTGAATAGTAGGCTCGTCAACCGCGCCAGACTTGCGCATGAACTCCACGACCTGTTCGCGGGTCCATCCCTTCGAGTGAATTCCGGTGTCGACAACCAGACGCACGGCGCGGAACAGTTCGGAGGAAAGTCGGCCGTAATCCGAGACCGGATCCTGGTAGAAGCCAACCTCTTTGCCGAGTTCCTCGGCGTACAGCGCCCAGCCTTCGGTGTAGGCGTTAAAGCCCAGGCCATGCAAACGGAACTTGGGCAATCCCGTGAGCTGCTGCTGAACGGATAGCTGCATGTGATGTCCCGGGACGCCTTCGTGATACGCGACGGCCTCATCATCAATCATCGAACGCTCGGCGAAGTTAGACGTGGCCACCACGACGCGGCCAGGGCGCTTGCCATCGGGCGTGCCGGTGACGTAATGGGTTGCAGCGGCGGCTTGAAAGGGCGGTATGGCTTCGACAGTGACCGGCGACTTCGGAAGCAGCGTGAAGAGTTCTGGCAGTTTCGGCTCCATCTGGGCGATGTAGTGGCGGAAATCGTCGAGGATCTGATCCCCGGATGTAGGAATGTATTTGGGATTGGTTTTGATGGAGGCGCGGAAAGAAGTCAGGTCGGCGAAACCTTCCTTCTTGGCGATAGCCGTCATCTCCGCCTGAATGCGGTCGATCTCGCGCAGGCCAAGTTGATGGATCTCATCCGGCTTCATGCGGGTGGTGGTCCGGCCGTAGATGTCGTTTTCGTAGCGCTTCTCGCCGTCTGCCAGAGAAGTAATGGAGAGAGTGGTACGGCCTTCGGGGGCATATTCCGTACGCAGGAACGCGGCGAACGTCTTATAGGCGGGAATGACGTCGGTATTGATAGCGTCAGTGATCTGCTGGGTCAAGCGCTTCTGGTCTTCGGGCGAAATGTCCGCGGGATACTTCTTTGTTGGCAGCAGAAAAGGGTCAGCGTCGATAATTCCCTGACACTGCACCGGAAGTTTCTCCGCGAGAAATCGGACGGGCATGAGCTTGTCCTTCATGCCGGCGCGAAGCACTTCGGTGGTCTGGGTGAGGACGCGGGGGATCTGGTGAAGGCGCGCGATGTAGTCCTCGTAGTGTTTGACGGAGTCGAAGGGCATGGACAGCGGCAGGTCCGCCAGACTGGTATGGATGCCGTTCTGCTGATTGATCGGCATCTCATACTCTTTGAGGTCGAAGTCGGCGATGCGCTGTTGGAGCACGCGAACCAGCAGATCGTGCGAGAGCTGGTCCTGACCGGAGAAGCCAGTGCTGGGGATGTCTTCAATCTGTGCAAGGAAGGTCGCGTCGGAATGGTGACGCTGGAGAATGGCGTCGAGTGAGTACTCGGCGAGCTTGTCGTTGTAGCGGTAGTCGCCGTAAGCAGTGGCGCGCTCAGGAAAGTTGCGGAGATCGGTCTCGTAGTACTCATCGAAAAGCGCGTTCTGGGCGGCAAGGCGATCGGCAACGGGTTTAAGGTTTTGGGCAAACACGGAGGCGGACAGTGTGAGGGTGAGGACGAGAGTTTGGGGAAGTCGCATGATTTAGGCAGAGTACCAGAAGGCTTTGACACAGTGTTGACGCCTTCCTTGAGGTGAGATACAATGTATCTCAGTGAGGGATCATGGCCGCAACTGAGATGGTTCATGTTCGAGTGGAAAAGCGAATCAAGACTCAGGCTGCCAAGACGTTAGCCGCCATGGGATTGTCCGTATCAGACGCAGTCCGCGTTCTGCTGACGCGCGTAGCGGCGGAGAAAGCGCTGCCCTTCGAAGTGAAGGTTCCCAACGCTGCAACCGCAGCCGCGATGCGGGAAGCTCGCAAAGGGGGCCTGACGCCGTTCAATAGTGTCTCCGAACTAATGAGCGACTTGAATGCGGAGGATTGAACGCACCGGCGCGTTTCGCCGTGACTTCAGGCGCGAGAAACGCGGACCACACCGGCGCGACATTGACTCCCTGGTTTCCGAGATCGTCTCACTCCTGGCCGAGGACAGACCCTGTGGGCGAAGAACCGCGACCACAAGCTCTCCGGAGACTGGGACGACCATCACGAGTGCCACCTCAAACCAGATCTCTTGCTAATCTACCGCAAGCCAGAGGCACAGGTTCTGCAACTTGTTCGCATGGGTTCGCACAGCGAGCTTTTCGGCTAGCGACGAGTGTTTTGCTCGGCACAATCAGCACCCCTAACAAAATCGCCCGTATCCGCGTGCTAAAATAAAGATTCCCATGGCAATGATTCCACGCAGAAAAACCCTAACCGTCGTCGTCGGCGGCGTGCGCGTTGGCTCGGATGCACCGATTGTGGTGCAATCCATGACCAACACCGATACCGCGGACGTGCCTTCGACCGTCCAGCAGTGCGCCGCGCTGGCTCGCGCCGGGTCCGAACTGGTACGGGTCACCGTCAACAATGAAGAGGCCGCTGCCGCGGTTCCCCGCGTTGTCGAGGAACTCGACAAGCAGGGCGTGCGCGTGCCCATCATTGGAGACTTCCACTACAACGGGCATGTGCTGCTCACCAAGTATCCGGAGTGCGCCCGCGACCTCGCCAAGTACCGCATCAATCCCGGCAACGCCAGCATTGGACGCACCGGCGATTCGAATTTTCGCACCATGATCGAAGTGGCGGTGAAGTATCGGAAGCCGGTGCGCATCGGCGTAAACTGGGGCTCGCTCGATCAAGTCCTGCTCACCCGCATGATGGACGAGAACTCAGCTCTCGCCGAACCCAAAGATGCCCGCGAAGTCACGATGGAGGCGATGGTGGTGAGCGCGCTGAACTCCGCCGACCTCGCGCAGAAATTCGGCCTGCGCCCCGATCAGATTATTCTGAGCGCGAAAGTCAGCGGCGTGCAGGATTTGATCGACGTCTACCGCGCTCTAGCCGCGCGCTGCGATTATCCGCTGCACCTTGGCCTGACTGAAGCCGGCATGGGAGCAAAGGGTGTAGTCGCATCGAGCGCCGCCATGGGCGTTCTGCTGCAGGAAGGCATCGGCGACACTATCCGCGTGTCGTTAACTCCGGCGCCGGGCGGCGACCGCACGGAAGAAGTCCGTGTGGCGCAGCAGATTCTGCAGTCCATGGGAATGCGCAGCTTTACGCCGCAGGTTACGGCTTGCCCCGGCTGCGGACGCACTACCAGCACCTTCTTCCAGGAAATGGCCGAGCAGATTCAAACCTACCTGCGCGAGCAGATGCCAACCTGGAAAGGCCGTTACGTGGGAGTGGAAGAAATGAAGCTTGCCGTCATGGGTTGCGTGGTTAACGGCCCTGGCGAATCGAAGCATGCCAACATCGGCATCTCGCTGCCGGGAACCTTCGAGGAACCAAAGGCCCCGGTCTACGTGGATGGACGCCTGTTCACCACGCTCAAAGGCGATCGCATCGTCGCCGAGTTCATCGGGATTCTCGATGAGTATGTCGATTCGCACTACGCGGCGAGAGAGACCCAAAAAGAAGAAGTAGCGGCCAGGAATTAGCGTCGTCCAGCGTAACCTAACCTGTCACGCCGCGCGCCTGTCACGCCGTGCGTCGCTCAATCCCGCCTGCTTCTGTCACCGTCAGATCCGGCCCAGGCAAGCACCAGGATCGCTCGCTCCGCTCGGGATGACAGGACCGTTTCGTGCAACCGGCTATTGCCCAGGCATCATGAAAATCGGATTCTGGTTTGCCGGGTAGCCATTCGCTTGTATCGGCCCGGCGCCGAAGGCCGTGGGCAGGTCAGTGATCAGGGTATCGGGGAGAATGCCGCCGTCCCCGCTGCCGTTCGTGTTGCTGCCGGTTGTAATGATGTCCGCAATATAGCCGGCGTCGCACATGCTCACGTAGACATGACTGCTGTCCAGAGATGCGGCAGTGAAGATCCGGAAGCGAGTGGCGCCGGGTGCGTAGAGAGCAGGCAGCACCGGCGAGACGCAAGCTCCGACGGGCGGAACGGCAGATTGACCCGCTGCGAACGGGGAACTCAGCAAACTCAGAGTTGGCGCGGTGGGATACTGCAAGCTGAGACTGTTGGCGTTGAACACCGTGAGGCCGGGGATGATGCACGCCCCAGTCACACCACTTCCCTGGGGACATGCTGCGGCCGTTTGGTAGCTGGCCACGTAAAACCGGGTTCCATCAGCCAGCGCCGTCACTGAGGTGGGCGCGCACCCCAACGGACACGGTGCTGACCCGACAGCGAATGAGATTGCCGCCAGCTGAGTCGGGGTGTCGCCAGCTCCCCCAGTGTCGGAAAAAACATAGACCGTGCTGGTCAGAGGATTCGTCACATAAAGACGGTTCAGGTTAGGGTCAAGGAAAATGAAGTTGGCTCCGGCGCCCACCGCCAAGCTGCTTGAAACCGTGTCCGTGGCGGTGTCGATCGTGATCAGTTGTCCGTCACCCTGGGTAAGTACATAAATTTTCTGACTGTCGCCCCGAGCCGCTATCCAGACGGGATTCGTCCCGGTGAAACCGGTCACGGGGTTCGAAGATAGGTCTGCGACGTTCAAGCTGCTGACCGAACTGGTCGCCTGGCTGGTTCCCTGATTTGCCACGTAGAGCTTGTTGCCGTTCGGAAGCTCGGCCATCGCCACGGGATTGAGCCCGACCAAAACCGTATTCACCAGAACGTTGGTAGACGGATTTACGGCGCTGACTGAATTCGTCCCGAAGTTCGCGACATACACCGCATTACTCTGCGTAGTGTTCACGAAGACCGGCTGCGATCCCGTGGGCAGAGGAACCGTAGTCACCGGGCCAAATCCGGTCGCAAAGGGGGCCTGACCTGCCGGCGTAAACGCGGAAACTACATCGATCCCGCCCGGGAGCACACTACCTGCGCTGGCTACAAACACTCTTGAATTGTTGGGAAGAATGGCGGCGTGCGTAGGCACATCACCAAGGTTGGGCGCACTGGGATTCGAGGTAGGAGTTTCGCCGATGATGGAGTCTCCCGAGACGTCGATCTGCAGGGCCCCGCCCGGATTGCCCGGCGCGTTGCTACTGATGGCAAAGACAGCGTGGAAGTTTGCCGGGATAGGAGGAGTTTGCACCGGACACCCGGGAATCCCATTCTCCGAGCAAGGGATGACCACAGGACGGTAGACCTGGCCGCACGCCATCATCAGCAGCGTGGCAAGCATCAAGGCCGCCAATCGGCCCACACGTCGAAAACTCATCAGCACCCCAAGGGAAAAGTTCTGGCGATACGCTTCTGATTACAGGAATTAAACATTCTAACGGCTGGCCACGATCTGTGCCAGTGGGATCGGGCCGCGCTCAGGCTTCGGGCTTCGGCTGCTCCTCACCTGTGTCTGGGATGCCGGAACGGTGGGGCAAGTTGGATGGAGCAGGTTGGATCGAAGGCTGCATGCCGAAAGCCGAAGCCCGCCAGCTTAACGTCCGCGCCGGGACTTGCCGCCGGCCGCGGCGGCCGGCTCGTCTGACTTGGCCGTGGCCGAGGGCTTTTTCCTGCCTTCCATTTGCGCCAGGCTCTGCTTCAAGGCGGCCATCAAGTCGACCACCGGAGCCAGTTTCTTCGGCTTCTCGACCGCCGCGACTTCCCCGCCCTCGAGCTTGGTCTCGATCAGCTTCTTCAGATTTTCCTGGAAGCTGTCTTTGTACTTCTCCGGATCCCATTTGTCCGCCAGGGCTTCGATGAGCTGGTGCGCGACTTTTACCTCGGCTTCTTTCAACTCTACATCGGGCGCGCCGAATCCTTCCACCTTCTTCACTTCTTCGGCGTAATACATAGTGTGCAACATCAGCCCGCCTTCATGCGGCCGCAGGAACACCGTGTACTCGCGGTTGTGCATGGTGATCTTGGCGATGGCGACATATTCGCTTTCCTCTAACGCTTTAGTAAGCAGCGCATAAGGACGCCGCCCGGCCTCTTCCGGCAGCATGTAATACGAAGACTCGAAATAGACAGGATCCACATCGCCCGCCTTGACGAATTCCAGAATCTCCATGGTCTTGGCGGTTTGCGGCTCGATCTTCTTGATCTCTTCCGGCTCGATGATGATGTATTCGTCTTTGCGGAACTCGTAGCCTTTGACCATGTCAGCGCGATCGACGACAACGCCCTCTAACTGACAAATGTACTGCTGCTTGAGCCGGGATTTGTCGGTGCGATGCAGCATGTTGAAAGAGATGCCGCTGCTGCGCGCCCCCGAGAACAAACGCACCGGCATGGAGATGAGTCCGAAAGTTAAGTGTCCAGACCATACTGACGCTGCCATAATCCCCCTCGCTCCCTTAAGATGCAATCGCTGCACCCATGGACAGCATAAACCGCCCAGAATTGGGAGTTTAGCCTAGAAACCAGCTTTTAGTTGCACAAATCTTAGGGCATAGGGAATCGAAATGCGAAGCCGGAGGGGATGGGGTCGGTTGCCATCTTCCGCTATCCGTTGTAGTTAACTGAATTGATTCTGGATTTATGCGGATGCGAGAAAGAACTTTAAGCTACCGAGCGAGAGGAGAACTTGACTGCGGGAAGACGGAATCCGGCTCCTCAGTATTTCCCCGCTTTCGTGAGGGCTGCCTCGACGGTCGCGAGCGGGAGCAGAAGAGATAACGGCGCATCCAGCAGCGGCACGGCGCCGTAGCTGGCATACCACGCTGCTACCCTTTCATTCTTGGCATCGATGACCAGCACGACGCCGCCAACCTCCGCCGCGGCCAGCAGGCAGCGTCGGCCTGCGGCGAGCAAAAGTTGTCCGCCGAACCCCTTCCCCTGCCACCTGCGATCCACCGCGAGGCGCGCCAAGCGAAAGCCCGGGACGTCATGGCGAGCCAGCCCACGACTTATGATCTCTGGCGTCCGCGCATAGTCAACTGATGCCGGGCTCAGACTATAGGAGCCGAGGATGGACTTGCTGCCGGCATCTTCAATCGCAAGGAAAGTTTTCGCCCCGCCCCACTCGTGCCTCTTGCGGGCGTAGCGGCGCAGGAATTCATTCAACACTTCTTCGCCGCAGTCGAAGGCTTGCCGATCATGTTTCTTATTAATCGGCTCTTCGTGCCATGCCGTCACGACTATTTCCGCTTGGGCAAAGCCCGGGCGGCTGCCAGCATTCTTGCATTCGGCGCAGGAGGATTCTCCAGCAGATCGAGAACCCGCAAACTGTCCCTCGCGGAGAGCTGCACGTGGTCCGCCTGCTCGATGACAGCCTTGGCGGCACGCAAGGCATGATGAAGTACAAAATCCGTCAGGTCAGTGTGCTTCAACGCCACCGCCCGCATGAGCAGCGCCTTTTCCTCAGCTCGAATCCGCAGGGACATTCTGTTGTTGTCTTCAACTGCTACCCTCGGCATGCCGCGATTTCTCCGTACGTATTCAAATGGTACATCAAAATACAGGTCGCAGTCAGTCTCAATTCTTGCACCTTCCTTGGGTTGCAGGACATCTTTGAAGCAACACTCTCGTTCTGGAGATTGAGATGACTGACCTGCGCTACCCCATCGGCAAGCTCCATTTCGACGGACCCCCTACCGAAGA
>JBEKWP010000110.1:0-12805 GCA_049512915.1 Candidatus Sulfotelmatobacter sp. | reverse complement strand
ATTCATATCCCGCTGCCGCAAGCACGGCCACGACTGTCAGCGCCAGCGCCGTGATCGTCCACACCGGCTTGTCGCTCGGCCAGCGATACGTTTCCTCTCGTCCCCACACCCGGCTCATGGACACACCTCCACCTGGGGCTGGTCTCTCTACTTATCTAGGAACCCGGAAACAGGAAAAACGATCAAAATATTTTCAGGATTTCTCTTCCGGCTGCCCTTCCGACTCTGCCGCCTGCGCCAGCCGCTCCCGCGCCTTCTTCAGCTTGTCCGCGTCCGCCCGGTCGATCAGCCGTTGCATCTCCTCCGCCGTCGGCTTCTCCCCGCTCGCCAGCTTGAACAGCACATTGAGCAGGATCGCCCGCAACGCCACCAGCTCCGCCATGAGCGCCTGGGACTCAGCTCCGCTCGGCCCGGTTGGTTCTGTCTCCTGGCCGCTGTCCAGCACCACCTCGCGGCACCACTCGCCGAGCGTCTGCCCGCTGGCCTGCGCCGCCGCTTCCAGCTGCGCGTATTCTTCCTCGCTGACTTTGAAACCGATGGATTTCGTGCGCAGTGGCGGCTTCACCATCTCCGGCTGGCTCCTGGAAGGATTTCAGCCGAGACTAGCAGCATTCATTTGGAATCAACAAGTTCGCCTGCGCTAACGCGCGGTTGCCGGACGGCAACCCGATGGCGGGATTTTTTCTTTAGCTGCTCTCGTTTCAACAAGTTCGCGCGCGCTAACCCGCCGCTCGCGCGCAGCACCCGTTCCGGGGTGACGTGTCACCCTTCCACCGCGTGCGCAGCACGGCTAAAAACCTCAACCCCGCCACCGCACTCCGGGAGCACCAAAAAGCCACCCCTCACCGTGCCCGAATCACCACATTGCACGGTCCAGATCGGCGGCCGAATCGGGATCAGATCGGGCGGCTAATCAGACCTGGATCAGGCCGGGATCGGGACACTTGTGTCAGGGGCAGCCCTTGTTGGCCCGCGTAGACGGAACGGCAAACTCCCGAGTCTTGACGGTCCCCTGCCACCCCTGCACTCTGAGGCCGACACCCTGAGCGGACAGCGCGCGCAGGAAGGCTGGACCCAGATACATTTCGAGGATCTTGTCCCCTTCCTCCTCCGGTGGCTCTAGCGCATGGTTCAGAACCAGCTCGGCCTCCCCATTTCCAGCTATGAAGTCGGCCCAGAAAGCTGCGTTCTTTTCGAGAAACTGGCCGACTTTCGCCAATGCACTCTCGTAGTCGGAAGGGTCACGCGCCTCCTGCAAACAAGCGTGAAAGAACGTCCACTTCGCGGGCAAGGTACCCAGATTCTGACCCACGCTGTAAGCACCTTTAGGCTTCAGAGACAACGCCTCGGCTATGCTCTCCGGGCTGCGAGATGGATGGCGGAGAACAATGTCGATGCTGAACGGCTCTTTAGATGTAATCATAAAACCTTCACCTGCTTTATCAGCGCCACAAAGGGCAGAGTTGGCTCATCTTCTCCTATAACAAGCCCAACGCGGCCTTCACCGCAGCCACTCCCTCCTGGTACGTGAGTTTTCGACCAGCCATTTGAGCGCCTTCAGACAACGCTTCGTGTACCGCTTCTCTGGCCTCCGGCCCAAGCTTCAGTTCCTTCATGATGTCCCTGGCAACCTTGTTTTCCCGTCTTAGTGCGTCGGCCCCTTTGAACTCACCAAGGGTGCCCGGTTTT
Source organism: Candidatus Sulfotelmatobacter sp. (assembly GCA_049512915.1). Classification (GTDB taxonomy): domain Bacteria; phylum Acidobacteriota; class Terriglobia; order Terriglobales; family Acidobacteriaceae; genus Sulfotelmatobacter. The sequence goes on along the minus strand of JBEKWP010000110.1, from coordinate 11,116 downwards.
CTGCTGACGCCAGCAGCGGAAACTCCTGAGGTTCCCGAGTCTATACCAGTTACTTGATCTATCAGGAGACCTGTGATCGGGAAGAAGAACGACGCCGCACGGTATTCGAGCCTCGCCGCGAGATCAACTGTTCCCGCTGCATACCCGAACACGGGCTGCGAGAAAATTGCTTGAGCGGTTGGGTTCAGCTGACCGCTCGTATCGGCCGGCGTGGGCGCGAATGCACCGGATATCAAATTTCCGTTCTCGCCGGTGCCGCTGAATCCGGTGACCACCCCAGTAGAATCGCCGGTGGTCGTGGAAATTGTGTTAACGGTGCCGTTAACGTAGTACCCCGAGTTCGCTTTTTCCTCGGTCGAGTTGTCACAGTCTCCTGAGTTGAAGCCCGTCATCTTTCCGCTGTCGTTGTCTATGTAAATGCAATCGAGACCGTCGGGATCAGTTGCATTGAGGGGATTATTGTGGACGTAAGCGTAGCCGTTCCAGCTCTGCGGATTGCTCAAGTGATCGAAGCCGTCAATCTGTTCAGGATCGGGAGACATGAATCTTCCGAGCGAGGACCCGTAGTATCGAGCCTCGAAGTTATCCAGGCCGGATTCGGAATCGCGTTCTTTGCCGGTACAACGTGACCCGACGTGATTTTCCCAGCCCAGCCCGCGCAACCCTAACGCACTTGTGGAGTTAGACCACGTGATGCCCGGATGCAATGCAGGATTTTTGCCCGCGACCCCCTGATGCGGTTTTTCGACATTGAACGTGCAAGCGGCTGATGCGGGATCGGCGCACCACATCGGGAACGAAGAGAGGATTTCTTCTTTAGCCGTCGTTGTGAAGGGCGCAAACACTGACGAACATTGTAGGTCAGCGAGTGAAGGAAAGCAGCTTAAAAAGCCTACTCCTCGTGGTCCTCGTCAGGATCACGATCAAGCGCCGTGAGCAGTTCCGTAATCTCTGCATGGGTAGGTTGCGGCGGCGGCGGCGCGTTGTCCTTCTCGATGAACGCCGTGGGATGAGTGGCCGCGTACACCTGTTGCAGCGCGCGGATCGCCACGTGCGTATAGATTTGCGTGGTCTTGATGTCCTCGTGGCCGAGGATTTGCTGGATGTACCGGATGTCGGCTCCGTTCTCGTGCATGTGCGTCGCCATGCAGTGGCGCAAGAGATGGCACGCTCCCACCTTGCCGATCTTCGCGGCCACGATGTGAACGCGCACCGTCCAGGTCAGATGGTCACGGCTGAACGGTTCGCCCTCGGCGGTCAGGAACACCGTGAGGTCATCGGGTTCGAGTGCGACCTGGGGCCGCGCTTCGCGAATGTATTTCTGAAGCCACGCGATCGCGCGTTCGCCGATCGGCACGTAGCGGTCTTTTTTGCCTTTGCCCTGGCGCACCACGATCAGACCACGGTCTAGCTGAAGATCGAACAGTTTCAGGTTGATGATCTCCAGCCTGCGGAGTCCGGTTGCATAGATCACTTCCAGGATGCCTCGATCACGTAGGCCCAGCGGATCGGCGAGATTCGGTTGCAACATCACTTGCTCGATCTCCGGCACGGAGAGGATGTTCTTGGGCAACGTGCGGCCCAGGCGCGGCAGATCGATCTCCGATGCCGGGTTATGCAGGATGTGGTTCTGCCGCGTCATCCAGCGAAACCACACGCGCAAGGGCACCAGTCGCGCGTGCTGGCTGCGGAACGTCAGCGGCTCGCCGTTCTTTTTGCGGTAGAAGAACAAGTAACGCTGATAGCGTTCGAGTACGGGCCGCGTCACCTCGATGGGTTCCCGCAAGCCATGCTCATAGGCCCACTGGATAAAGAAGCCGATGTGAACCAGACGATTTTTCACCGTGTGCTCGGAGTAGCCGCGCACTCGGAGAGAGTTCAAGTGCTCCTGCATGAGGGTTTCGAGCGGCGTCTGCGGCTCCGGGTCTGGTTTGCGTTTTCGAGTGATGCGGGCCATCACTTCACCGCCGCGCGTGCATGACCATTCGCGCCGTTGCTCTTGCCTGCAACTACGATGGCATCAGGAAGGTTTTCGTGGGCCTCGGCGTCCCTTGATATGTGTTTCCCGCTTTTTTCGGAAAAACCGTTTCCCGCCCGCGTCAACACTGGCGGTTTCGTACCGTAACCACCCCGTGCTACCCCCGTGACCTGGCCGTGACTCGACGGTGTCACCCCCGCCTCTAAGTGTGACACCCCCTCCGCAAAGCGTGACCGGTTCGCACCGTAACTCAACCCTGGCAGCACGGGTCTGCCGCGCTCGTCCATCTCGAAGTTGAGCGCATAGACGAAGCTCTGCCCCGGCGCGCCGCGATGCAGCGCGAGATATTCCAGGTCCTCCAGGCGCGAGAGATGTTTCTTCAGCTGCGAGTCTCCCCATCCGGTGAAGCGCCGCACCGTGGCGCGCGTGAAACGGTAATCCAGCCGTTCGATTTCGAGACGCGCGCATTCCTCGGTCACCATTTTGTCGATCAGCAAGAGCAAGCGCCGCGTCTGCGGCTGCACGTCATCGAGCGAGCGCACCAGCACGTGATTGGTTAGCTCCCATGCGAGTTTCACATCGGCTTCGGTGGCCTCGATGTATTCCAGTGCCTCGCCGTCTTCGGTGCTGGTTTTGATCTCGCGTTGGTGCTGGTGCAACAGAGTGACGGCTTGGATCAGCGTTAAGAACTTCATGTGATCGCGCCGCGTCCTGGTCATCGCGTCGGGGAAGCTGTGATCTTTCAGGTGCTCGATCACCACCTGGATCGGGCGCAAGAGGCGCTGCACGCTGCGATGCAGCCGGATGATTTTGTTTTGCCGCATCCGCGCTTTCAGTCCTTCGAGCGTCTGCGCTTCGCGCTGCTTCTGGTGGATGGCGCGCGTCTGCTCCCGGTCCTCATTCACCGTGAGCACGATGCAGCGATTCACCAACTCCTCGTCCACATCGTGCGCCGTCGTGGTGAGGAAGATCATCACCGGGCCTTCGACTTCGTAATCGTGCGTCACCAGTTTGCCGCTCACCGGGTCTTTGCCGGTTGAGGCGATCTTGATCCGGCCTTCCGACTGCAACAGCTTCAGCGGATAGCTGGCGGCTTCCGCGCCCTGCTGCTCTGCGATAGCGAGGATTTTGTGCTTGAGATTTTTCTGGCCCATGTAGAAGAGCGCCTGCCCGGTCATCGCCGTGTAACTCTCGCGTTGTTCTTCCGGCATAAAGTCGAGCACCGCTTCCATCAACGAACTCTTGCCCGCAGAGGACGAGGACTGCACCACGATGGCCAGCGGCTTCGGCAACAGACGCGACACGGCGGCGAGATAACTTACTTTCTTGTTCGTCTCTTCACCCACTGCGCCGCATCTCTCGAAGTCGGCGAGCACTCGATCAAGCAGGCGCGGATCGCGCAGCAGTTCCATTGCGGCTGATTCTTCCTCTGCCGTCATGAGGGATTCTTCTTCGGTCGGCGCAAGCGTTTTTCTGATTTGCTCACGCTGCAAGTCGGCAAGCACGGTCCACAACTGGCCCACTTCACGATGGATCGTCTCTTCCTTGGTCGCCAGTTCGTACGCTGCCTGCTTGATGAACGCTGCGCGCCGCAGAAAGCTCTCCATGTCGAACGTGTCGCCGTGATAGCAGTATTCGCCGCGCACGTTGCGGCCTGACACCTTCACGTTGACGTGCATCTTGCCCCGAGTCGTGCATTTCTCTAAGCCCAGCACGCGATACGTGCGCGGCTCGATGGTCACCACGATCTCGCTCTGCTCGATCTCCACCTGCGGCTGCGTGGGCGCGACCAGCGGCATCGGTCGTTGTGGTTGCGCGGCTTCTTCGCGCTGCACAGGTTCGGGATTGGCGGCTAATGAAAGAACGCTCTCTCCCGGAGTCGAGGGAGTTGGAGTTTCGATTGCTATTTTTTCTTTAGCTGCGGGTTCTGGTGTTCTCTCTGGTGGCGGCACTGCTGCGGATGGTGTGGACGATTCCTGTTTTTTCATCGGCTCTGGTTTTTGTTCCTCCTGTGACGCTGCCGGCGTCGGCTTCATCACCGCTGTGCTTGGCCGTTTGCTCTTGCCCAGCCACGCCGCGCTGTTCAACAACACGCCCAGGGCTTTCGCTGCGGGCTGCGTCATCGAGGCGTATTGGTTCGCGTCCTGGCCTTTTGGAAACTGCACCCGGAAACACTCGATGCCTGTCTCGATCAGCTCTTCCGCGTGTTTCGCGGCGGCTTTCTCTCCCGCCTCGTCGCGGTCGTAGGCGATGTACACGCGCCTGGTGCCGTGCTTTTGAAACGCCTCCCGGTGATACTCGTTGAAACCATTCACGCCGTAGCTGGTCGTCACGTGGCGATAGCCCGCGCACCAGAACGTCAGCGCGTCGATCAGCGCTTCGCAGAGGATGATGTCTTTCGACGCGATCAGCGCCTCTTCGTTCCACACCCCGCGCCGTGGACCTGGCAGGTACAAGTGATATTCAGTTCCGGGCCGCAGATGGTCGCGGATTTTTCGTCCGTACATCTGCACCACCTCGCCGTTGAGATTGAGGATCGGAATGACCAGCGATCCCACGAAGTGCTCGTGCCCGCTCTCGCGGAAGATGCCCAGCTCCTCCAGGCGTCCGCGCTGGCGCGCACCTTCGACGCGGTTCTTGTCCGGCAGATGGTAGTTGAGCGAGCGATTGGAAAAACCCAGCCGGAAGTGCTCCACCATCTCCGAAGATTTCAGGCCGCGCTTGATGAGATACTGCTGCGGCTCCGGCGACTGCTTCAGCATTCGGTGGTAGTAGTCCACCACGATGTTCAGCAGTTTTTGATCGTCCACGTTCGTCTGGAACAACGCCGGGAGTTTCGGCACGGTCGAGATTCTGGGCGGCGGTTCGGCTGTGCTGGCGGCGGAGGGAAGATAGTTCCGCTTCAGCAGTTCCACGGCGTGCGTAAAGCTGATGCCCTCGGCCCGCTTCACCCACTCGATCACGTCCCCACCTTCGTTGCACGCGCCTTTGCAGTGCCACACGTTTTTTACGGGATCGATGTTGAGGCTGGGATTTCGGTCTTGATGGAAGGGGCACAGCCCGATCAGTTCCTTGCCGCTGCGCCGTAGCTTGATGCCTCGCGCTTCCGCGAGACGCTGGATTGAGACTTCCCGCTTGATCCGTTCCTTCAGTTCCGGGGGAACGTAGGGCATCGGCTCTCGGCTCCTTCCTCCCCGTTTTCCGGGCTTTTAGAAAAATCCTGTCAAGAGGATTTTGCTGTTTTTTATGGTGCCTGTAATCGTGATTCGTTATACAGTAATTTACTATGTCATGCAACATCGAATCCACCTTGCCAACAGCAATCTGCCCTTACATTGGCTGCATGCCGAAGAAGTCGAAACCAAAGTCTGCAAGCTCCGGGCAGGAAACGCTGGGCCAGCGCCTAGCTCGGATTCGGAAGGAACGGGGCTTCACTCAACAGCAGCTCGCGGAACGTACTGGCCTCATTCAGGTATTGATCTCAGACTACGAACACGGGAAGCTACGTCTTACTGCTGAGATGGCTGTGCGCTTTGCCGATGTTTTGGGAGTCAGTACGGATGATCTGCTGCGCGGTAAGAAGAGCGCTGCAAGCTCAAGACGGCAGCCGAGTCTCAAGCTCCTGCGGCGGTTGGAACAGATCGAGAACCTGCCTCGTTATCGACAGCGGGCTTTGCTGACCACGATTGATGGGTTCCTCGCGGCGGCAGCGCAAGAGAGGACATGAGCACTCCTGACACACTCGCCAGCATGATCGGAGCTATTGTCCCGTTGGTGACAGCGTTGGGTATCGGTAGCGCGGTCGGCACGTTCTTTGGCGCGTTCTTCCAGTCGCGATTCGAACATCGGAAGCACCTCAACGAACAAGAACACGAGCTGAAGCGCAGACGCTATCTCTGCATTCTTATTCTCATGCTCGCAAAGCTCGATCCTAAGACTGGATTGCGGCACATCCACGATCACAGGCCGGATTTGCAAGACCTAGACGATCTGGACACCGAGATTCGCACTGAGCTGTTCAACGCGGTTCTGTTTGCCAGTGACGAAGTCGTTTCTTCGATGGCGCAGTTCATTCGCAAACCGGAGTACAGCTCCTACGTGAACACAGCGGCGGCGATGCGCCGGGATTTGTGGAACAAGAAGACCTCGATTGATGCAACCGCGCTCAAGGTGGCGGGCGGAGAGATGTTGCTGGAGAAACAGGAGCGCGTTTGATTTTCCGGTGTCGCGCCTTCACACGCAGAGACTCCCCATTTTTTCATCTCATTTTTTCCTAGCTGGAAGCAAAACAGGAGCGGAGAGGGAGGCGAGTCAAGGCCGCGCGTTCTGTGCGCGTTCATCGGAGCGAAGCGCAGAGCCTTGACTGGCCTCCCGCGCTCCGTACACTCCCTGCGGAAAAAATGAGAGAGTCACATCGCGATCTCGTGGCCGATGCTGTGGGCCTGGTCGTGCTCTTGCACTTGGGCTGTCTGCGCGGCTGGCTCGATCTTAAACCCCGCTGGCTCCTGCTCCTGCCCCGGCATTGCTGTGCGCTGCGACACATCACGGCTCAGATCGCGCGCGAGTTCGCTTTTGTCGTTGGTGTAGATTTCGGCGTCGTGTTGTCCGCGCGAGACCGACACGTAAGCCATGCGGCTGTTCACCAGTTGCTCGCCTAGCTCCGTGTCCACATGAACCAGCACACGGTCGGCAGTCTGGCCCTGACTGCTGTGGCTCGTCACCGCGTAACCGTGATCGACGTGCGGATGCTCACGGATGTTGAACGCAACTTCGCGGCCTGAGTCCACGCGGATTTGGACGTCGCCGGCGTCGTTGATTTTCTCGATGGTGCCCAGTTCACGGTTGGCAACGTGCAACTCTCGCGATGGCGCTGTGAACTGCACGCGGTCACCTTCGGAGAACGCGCGCTCGGCTTCGTGATACACCGTCACACCGGAGAGTCGGCGCGGATCGTAGGTCTGCTGCTCGCCGTTCTCGCGTTCGATGGTGATGCGGTTTTCTTTTTGGTCCACGTTCTGCACCCGCGCGTATTCACCTGGCTCGATGCCCAGCACTTTGCTGCCGCGCGTGTAGCGCACCACGTCGCCTTCCTCGTACTGTCCGGCCCATTGCCGATCTGCGCTCGTCATTTCCTGCCGCGAGTCGAGCACGCGGAGTTTGTGTTCGTCCTGGCTCACCGTGCCACGCTCCTGCATTTCCCGATGGATCAGCCCATTCAACTCGCGACGCGATTCGTTGTCGGGCGAGATCACGAGCGTTCCTTGCGGCTCCCGCGCGTACTCGCGCGCGATTTCACTTAAGCGCTCGTCGCGGCCCACGATCTCATGCACACGGCCTTGTCCGTCGAGATTCTCAATCGCTCCGCGCACGTCACCGCGGGCGAGTTGCTCCACGGCCTCCTTGAGCGCCGGGTCTTTCTGCCGCACGATCTCGTCCAGCCGCGCGGTTTGCATTCCCGCTTCTTGTAGCTGCTGGTACGGCCTGCCCGCTTCGACAGCTTCATGCTGCCGCGTGTCGCCCACCAGCAACACGCGATCCTCGCCGTGCAAGCGATGCAGGAACTCGTTCATCTGTTTCGTGCTGGCGAGGCTCGATTCGTCGAGGATGTACAACCGCTTTTCTCCTGGCTGCTCCTCGTGGCGGAGATGCCGCTGCAACGTCTCCGACTCGATGCCCGATTCTGCCAGCTTGTGCGCCGCGCGCGACGTGGGCGCAAGCCCGCGCACTTCGTAGCCTTCATGCTCGGCGGCTTCACGGACAGCAGCTAAAGAAGTAGTTTTGCCCGCGCCTGCCACACCCTCAAGGCCCGTGATCCTGTCCTGGCTCGACACGATTTGTTCAACCGCTGCGCGTTGGCTGGTGCTCAGGTGCGCGTGTTTTTCTTCGACCTCGCGCCACGTTTCGGAACTCGCCATCGGTTCGTGCTGATTTTGTCCCGCGCGCATCGCGGCGATGGTGTCCCGCTCATAGCCGATCATTTCTCCCGTTGTGAACGCGCGGCCTGGGCTTCGGTTTTCTACTTCGATCAGCTCACCCGCTTGCACGCGATTTTCAAACTGCTGTCGCACTTCGGAGAAGCTGGCCTCGCCCATCGAACGCTTCAGCGCATCGCGCATGAGTTCGCGTTCATCCGTCACCGCGTGGCGCTCCAGATTTTTCTCACTCGCGTAGGTCAGCGAAGATTCGATGTGCTGCTGCTTCTGCTCTGGGCTTTGTTGTTCAACCTGGCGGGCCTGGGCTTCGCGCATGACGTGCTCCGGCTGCTGGCCGAACTGCGCCGCCATTTCCCGGTGCCGCTGCTGCATCTCTTCGTGCGTGATCGAAGGTAGCTTGTCGTCGCGTGTCTGGTGCGCGGCGATCTGTGCCGCGCCAGCGCCTCTCACGCCTTGCTCGGCGAGATGTTCTTGGATTTGTTGACTGCGCGGACTCGACGCCTCCAGATATTCCCGCGTGTACCCTCTGATTTCAGGCTGGCCGCTTTTCCCTTGCTCGATCTCGTAGCCCTGCTCCTTCAAGCGCAGCGCCAGCTCTGAGCGATAGATCGCGGTCGCGTACTGCTGCGAACGGTACAGCTCCCTCGGTTGCAGCGAGCGCGTTTCTCCGTTCTCCGTTTCCGTGAGATTGAAGAACACGACATGCGTATGCAGTTGCGGCGCCGCGTAGCCGTCCACGGGCCGCGCGCTGTCGTGCTCGAAGCTGGCCGCAACCCATTTGCCTGTCGTCTCTGCCGGATGGTTGCCGCCGATCCGCGCCTGCACATATTTTTCGAGTTCATTGAGCGCAACCTTCACGCTCTCCCGATGCGCCTCGCGCACGTGTTCGTCACCGCCAACAAGCGCGGTCAGCGATACGCTCTTTGGTGCGGAGAACGTGGCGTCCCAGCCTGCACGGTGTTCCATCGTGCTCACCGTTTCGCCGCGCTCGTTCGTGTATTCGCGCGCGGCCTGGTAGCGCACCAGTTGCTCGCCCGTCATTGGATGCTGGCCGTTGGCGAGTCGCGCGAAGTGCTCCTCCTGCACGTCACCGCGCAAGCCCCACTCCTCGGCGAGTTTGCCGTGCCACTCGCCGCGTATCGTCTCGCCTTGGGAGTAGTAATTGCCCTGCGCGTTGGCAAACTCTTCTTTGTGATACGCCTGCGCCTGCCCTGCACTGAGCGGCTTCGATATCGTCAGCATGATTCACTCACTGGAAGTACGGTTCTTGTCCGGCGGCGATGTCTTTCGATCTCTGCGGCTCGCGCGGCTTGCTCTCCTGCGACGGCCGTTTCCCGATTTCGATCACCCGCGCCGTGTTTTCGCGCGCAAGGAAGCTCGATTGTTTCTGCGGCAGTTCGATGTAGGGGAAGCTCAAGGGCACCACCAGATTGCCGCTTTTCAGGTAACCATGCAGATCGGGCAGGCCCGCGATTTCTGACGGCATCACCAGCGGCTCGGTCTGGCGGTCAAGCTGATAGTTGCGCGAGTTGCGGCCTTTATGCGGAAAGTGGCCTTCTGTGCGGCTCTCGCGTAATCGCTCGATCTCCACCTCGCCGATGGTCTGGCTGATCCACTTCGCGGAGTTGGCCTCATCCGTTCGTAAAAAGATTTTGGTCGCGGGCTGCGAGAGCATCGCTTCCGCCTTGCGTCCGTACAGTTCCTCAAGCTGGCTGCGCCCTTGAAAGCCCAGCACCACGGGATTTTTTACTTTCCGGCTCTCAGTGATCGCCGTGTGCAACTGCGGGAGCGCGTGCAAACTTTGCAGCTCATCCAGGATGAGCCACACCGGGCGCACTCCCGGCCTGCCCTGGTTCATCAAACGCAGCACCAGCATGTCCAGCCACATGCTGATCAGTGGCCGCAGTCTCTCGCGGAACTCGGGCGGGCTGGTGACAAACAGCCATCCTTGCCGCTGCCCGGCCCATTCCGTCGCCGTCCAACTCGTCTTGGCTTCTTCTTTTCGCGGTAACAGCTTCAGCGCATTCGACACGCTGTTGAGCGTAGCGATCATGCCGCCGCGCTGCGGCCCCGCGTCGGGATAAATCGCCGCCGCGTGCTCAGTGTCCTTGAGTCGTTTCGACAGCTCGCGCTCATCGCGCAAGATCGCCAGCAGCTCTTGCGGCGTTCGCTTCGGTTGTTCGATCAGCAAGTGCGCGAAGATTTGGCGCGGCACCATCACGAAAAAGGGATTCGTGCGCGGATCGTCTTTGAACAGCGCCGCCGCCAGGCCCTCGGCTTCCGCCTCGTGCCGCACTTCGTCACATGGCGACCAGTACGGCATTCGCGCGTCCAGCGGATTCAGGATCACATCGCCGCGCCCCGGCTCGTAAAATTGTGGCGTGTATTCGAGCGCCGGATCGTACACGATCGCCGTTTCTCCGCGCTCTTCCACCTGCATGAGGATCTGCCGGATCAAGCTCGATTTGCCTGCGCCCGTGTCCCCGATCATCAGGAAGTGCGAGCTTTCCCGCTCGCGCGGCACGCGCACCATCTTGCCCTCGCGCTGCAATAAAAACTCGATCAGCGTGCGCCGCTCTTTCGTGAGGAAGCCGATGCCGTTCGATGGATTGGCGCGATTGAACTGCGCCGCCGTTGCCAGCTCCGGGCCTTTCGTCCTGCGCCCGTACTTCCGCATCCGCCGCCGCTGCCGGTCGCGCGGAATCGCCAACGCCAAGCCCACCACCAGCACACCCGCTCCCACCTTCCACGTCGCCGCCCACAGCAGCAGCCACGGCGATTGCCCGCCATAGATCGCCCGCTCCAACCACTCGCGCAGCTCCGCGTTGTTGTACGTTCCGCGCTCCCATTCCAGCTTCACCTTGGCCTGGGTCTCCTTGCCAACACCCACCGCCGGATCGCTCAGGTCCCGGTCCAACGCCGCCCGCTTTTGTTTGCCCTCGATCCGGTACGCCACGAGAGACGGCGTGGTCTTCGACCACAGCCGCACTTCGCTGCCGATGTACATCCCCAGATACGCTTGCTGAAAGTACGTCCATTTCCGCAAGTACTCATGTGTTGCCATGGCCAGCACTGCCACGACCGTCAGCGCCAGCGCCGTGATCGTCCACACCGGCTTGTCGCTCGGCCAGCGATACGTTTCCTCTCGTCCCCACACCCGGCTCATGGACACACCTCCACCTGGGGCTGGTCTCTCTACTTATCT
>JBEKWP010000109.1:0-14210 GCA_049512915.1 Candidatus Sulfotelmatobacter sp. | reverse complement strand
CGGAATCAACACGGCAGTATGCGTATTCTCTCCCGAAAATCGGGGGACGTTTACGAATACCGCTTCAACAGAATTCAAGCCGACGGCAAAAACAAACCAACGAACATCGTCCTGGGATCTGTTGCCGAACTGAAAACGGAAAATGGAGCATGGGCCAAACTTCGAAAGATGCATTTTGACCCAAATTCTCCGGTTAACACAACAACGACACCAATAACTTTCGGAGAACTAGCGAAGGATTACATTCGAGTGGAACTCGCAATCGATCAATCCAACGCGGCTATTCCGAAAGCGCACTCGACCGTGGAAACGTATCGTCGCTATATCTACCGTCACATTTTGCGGCGATGGGAAACGGTACGCGCAAGCGACATGGAACCGATTGCAATCGAGAACTGGTTACGGAAATTGCACAAGGATTGCCATTTGTCGAATTCCACGTTAGTTAAGATTCGTAACGTAATGTTTGCCATTTTTAAGCACGGACAGCGGTTTGGACTCTTGCCGAGAACGCAAGAAGCCAATCCGATGGTTTTCGTGCGGCAAACATCCGTCAGCAACTACGAGCCTGTCGTACTCGCATTCTCGCAGTGCGTCGACATTATGGCGCACTTGGATGGCATGTTCAGAGTGCTGGTTTTGCTTGTTGCAGCCACAGGACTTCGCATCAGCGAGGCCCTGGCGTTGTTCTGGTCGGACATCGATTGGAACAATTCATGCATTCGCGTCAACCGTGCTTACGTATACGGCAAGTTCGGGCCCCCTAAAAGCAGCGCATCGAAAAAGCCCGTACCCTTGCATCCATCGCTGGCAGATTCGTTGCAAGCGTGGCGTAAGGAAACGCCGTATCAAGCGAACGATGACCTCGTTTTTCCCAGCGTTCGGTTGAAAGGTCGAAAACCACCTCGTGCCAACATGCTGGTGGCCGACCATCTCCAACCGGCGGCTCGGAAGGCAGGCATCACCGGACAGGTCGGTTTCCACACACTGCGGCGCACGTTAGCAAGTGCGCTCGTCGCGAACGGGAACGACATTCGACTGGTCCAGGAGTTGCTGCGCCACTCTAACCCTTTGATCACGCTCGACGCCTATTCGCGTTCTACGACACCGGCGAAGATTGAGGCTCAGGGATGGGTGATGCAACAACTGCTGACGGAAGACTCGAAAGCTGCGCTCGCAAACGCAAAACCCGCGAGCACGCGGACGATGTAGCCCGCAACCCACGATTTCGCCGTTACGATGGGTTGCAACCCAAATTAAGGAGAAACGCCGGGACCGCGAGGATTGTTCCCTTCACCCTGATTATTGCTGGATTCCAACCGAATGAAACGGCTCGTTGCCGAACACGTGCGGAACGCTTCGATTATAGCAATGGCCGCGAGTTCGCTCAATGTCACCGGCGGCGCAGGTTATATCACGGTCCCATTCATCGTCGTCATCCAGCATCGGTTGATCCCGAACCAGTAGGGAATCTCGCGGTAATCTTCGACTGCGAACACCGCCAAGTCAGCATCTTTGCCGGCTTCGATGCTGCCTTTCCGGTCCGCGACCCGCAGCGCCCAGGCTCCGTTGATCGTGGCCGCGGCGATGGCTTCGGCCGGCGACATTTTCAGCTGCGTGCAGGCCAGCGACATTGCCATCGGCATGCTCAGCGTCGGCGACGTGCCGGGGTTATAGTCTGTCGCCAGCGCAACCGGCACGCCCGCATCAATCAGATGGCGAGCCCGAGGATATTCTTTTAGCCCCAGAAAATAATTTGCCCCCGGAACCAGAGTGGCGATGGTGTTGTGCTTTGCCAACTGCGCGATGTCGTCTTCGTTCACGTGGTCCATGTGATCAAATGACGCGGGATTGAAACGGAAGAACGGCCGCAGTTCCGTTTCCGAAAGCTGGCACATGTGGGCTCGCACGCTCAGGCCGCGCTGTTCGGCGGCTTCAAAGATTTGCTTCGTCTCTTCTGCGGTAAACGCTCCCCGATCGCAGAAAACGTCGACGAACTGGGCGAGCTTCCGCTTCGCCGCCTGCGGAATCATTTCGTTGCAGACAACCTCAACATACTTTTGTGAGCGACCCTGAAATTCCTTTGGGACGACATGCGCCCCGAGCAGAGTCGCGACCACCGTTCCCGGCCAGCGGGACGCAGCTTCGCGGATCGCCTCCAGCGATTTCAGCTCTGATTCAACCGTCAGCCCGTAGCCTGACTTCGCTTCGACTGTGGTGGTGCCGTGCGCAGCCATGTCGCGCAGCACGGCCAAAACTTTCCCCGTCAGAATCCGCTTCCCTGCCTTGCGCACGTCTTCGACGCTCGACCGTATGCCGCCACCGGCCGCGGCAATCTCTTCGTAGGAAGCGCCTTCGATCCGCTTCTCGAAATCCACCAGCCGCGGGCTGACAAAAACCGGATGCGTATGCGAATCGACCAAGCCCGGCAGAACGACTTTGCCCGCGCAATCGATCTCGAGAACTTTCCTGCGATTCTTCTTCAGCCAGGGATCGCGCAGCGCGTTTTTAGTGGTGCCGACAGAAACGATCTTCCCGCCGAGGCACAGCACGGCGCCGTCTTCGATGATGACCGGTTCTTTCAGGTCGGGGCCGCGGCGCGGGCCCGGCTTGCCCGAGGTGGACCGCAACGTCAGTAGTTGGCCAATGTTGACGAGAAGCAACGCCGATTCTCTACGCGCTGGAATTCCGCGGCGGGCATTCATTTTCCGGCCATCGGCACCTTCACGCCGTTCTTCTTCGCAAATTCTTTGGCTTCTTCATAGCCCGCGTCGGCATGGCGAATAATGCCCATCCCCGGATCCGTCGTCAGCACGCGCTCGATGCGCTTGGCCATCGCATCGGTACCATCGGCCACCGTGACCTGCCCGGCATGCAGTGAATAGCCAATACCCACGCCGCCGCCGTTGTGAATCGAGACCCATGACGCACCCGCCGCCGTATTCAACAAAGCGTTGAGCAGCGGCCAGTCTGCGACCGCGTCCGAGCCGTCTTTCATACTCTCGGTCTCGCGAAACGGAGACGCCACCGAGCCGCAGTCGAGATGATCGCGTCCAATGACGATGGGCGCTTTAATCTTGCCTTTCTTCACCAGATCATTCATCGCCAAGCCGAATTGCGCCCGCTCGCCGTAGCCCAGCCAGCAGATGCGCGCCGGCAGTCCCTGAAACTTGATGCGCTTGCGGGCCAGATCAATCCAACGCCGCAGAATGTGATTCTCCGGAAACAATTCCAGAACTAACTCATCGGTGACGTGAATGTCTGACGCCTCGCCCGACAGCGCCACCCAGCGGAACGGTCCTCGCCCCTCGCAAAACAACGGACGAATATACGCGGGCACGAACCCGGGAAAGTCATACGCATTCTTCACGCCACGTTGAAACGCAAACGTGCGGATGTTGTTACCGTAGTCAAACGTCACCGATCCCATTTTCTGCAGCCGCAGCATACCCTCAACATGCGCCGCGATGGCATCGAGCGATTTCTCCTGATACGCCTTGGGGTCGTTTTTCCGTAGCTCGACCGCCTCCGCGAGCGTCATGCCGTTCGGCACATATCCATTCAGCGGATCATGCGCAGAAGTCTGATCGGTGAGAATGTCGGGTACCACGCCGCGCGCGGCCAGCTCTGGAATTACGTCCGCGCAATTCCCCACCAGCCCGACCGATACATTCTCTTTCTTGCGCACCGCATTCTTCAGAATGCGCAGCGCCTCATCGAGCGTGGTGACCATGAAATCGCAATAGCCGGTCTTCAGCCGCTTCTTGATGCGCTCTGGGTCGACGTCGATCCCCAAAAACGCCGCGCCCGTCATGGTCGCGGCCAGGGGCTGGGCTCCACCCATGCCGCCCATGCCGCCCGAAACGATCAGCTTCCCTGCCAGATCGCCGCCGAAATGTTTCTCGCCCGCGGCCGAGAAAGTCTCAAACGTTCCCTGAACAATGCCCTGCGAGCCGATGTAGATCCACGAGCCCGCCGTCATCTGGCCGTACATCATCAGCCCGGCGCGCTCCAGTTCGTTGAATTTCTCCCAGTTCGACCAATGACCCACCAGATTGGAATTCGCGATGAGCACGCGCGGCGCATGATCGTGCGTCTTAAAGACGCCGACAGGCTTGCCCGACTGCACGAGTAACGTCTCGTCGTTCTCGAGCTTCTTCAGAGTTGCGACGATAGCGTGGTAAGCCTCCCAACTGCGCGCCGCGCGCCCGGTTCCGCCGTAGACGACAAGATCCTGCGGACGCTCGGCCACCTCTTCATCGAGATTGTTCATGAGCATGCGCATCGCGGCTTCCTGCTGCCAGCCTTTGCAGGTGATCTGATTGCCGCGCGGCGCGCGAATGGAGATGGGAGCCTGAATTTCAGTTTCGACGGGCATGACTAGATGTTACTGGTTGAGTGCGGAAGTATTCAACGGGCAGTATTGAAAGGAGAGGATTCAAGTTTAGAGCGCAACCAGAAATAAGAAGAGAATAGACCAACTGCCCTACCAGGTGTTGTACGCCGTGCCCTCGGTCGACATCGAAGTTGACGCCGAATGCACGTCGCAGATGCCGGGATCCTGCTGGTCGATAGACTCGAGTACCTCACACTGTGGCGCATCCCAGTTCGCCTCACCCGTCATCGGGTCCTTGGGGACTTGTTTGATGTAGCCGGCAGAAACCAGATCGTCCAGCGACTGCGGCGCTTTTTGCTTGTCGAGCGTGTACTGTTGGACGAGCTTGTTCAGTTCGGACAAGTCGTTGCGCAGCACGGACTCGCGCGCTCGCATGATCGACTGGCTATAAATGGGAATCGCGATCGACAGCAGGATGCCCATGATGATGATCACGATCATCATTTCGAGCAACGTAAACCCGAAGCTGCGCCTGCTCTTCAGCCTTCTGACCATTTACCAGTCCTTATACTTCGTGCCGTCCAAAGCTTCGCCCTGCGATTTGGTGTAGACATCGAAAACGCTCTGCCCACCCCAGGAATCGGAATCCGGATCGTCCTGCATCGAGCGCAAGCCCCACTCCGTCGTGCCCGTCATAGGGTCGACTGGAATCCTGCGCAGAAATCGAACCTTCTTGCCGTTCACATCTTCGCCCTTCACCAGAGTTTCCAGATCGGGCGGATAGTTCTGGCTGTCCACCTTGGTCCGGAATCCGCCCCGGTCCGCCGCATCTTTATAGCGGTCGATGGCGTCGCGCATCTCCCATAAATCGTTTCGCAGCTGTTTCTCCCGCTCGCGCTGCACCACCACCCGCATCATCGGCAACACCATGGTCGAGAGCACGAGCAGGATGGCGGTAGCGATGATCAACTCCAGAAGGGTAAAACCGCGCACGGGCCTGGCGCTCCGCCCGCGATGGAATCTGTGCAGCTTCATCTCGAATTCCTGATCTCGAAATCCTGATCTCGAATTCCTGGATCCTCAAAAGCACGGCTTGCGGAAACCGCGCGACAATCTTATTGCACGGTCCTATTGCACGGTCACTGACGCCTGCGCTCCATTCACCGTGATGGCCTGTTGCGCGGGGTCGCGCGCTCCGCCCCGTGTAATGGTCAGGGGAGTCTGTCCGCTGGCCTTCGCCTGGAATGTCATCGTAACCACGGCACCCTGCCCGGAAACTCCGCCCGCTCCCGGCGGCCGTGTGGCCGTGATCTGCAACGTTCCAGTGGTCTCATCTTCGCGGTGCACTAGAGCCACGGCTTGCCCATCCTGCGAAAGGAACCCACCGTTGGAAACGTTCACTAACTGCAGTTTGGCGGGGTCATAATTCATCTGCACCGGCACCGAATAAACATTCTGCGCCCCGGAAATCAGCAGGTTCACGACAAACGTGTTGCCCTTCACCGCCGTAATCTGCTCCGGATCGAACAGGAAGTTCGTCCCGCCTGCCGCCGCCGGATTTGCCGCCTGATTGGGAGTTGGATTCACAACCGGATTCGCCGGCGGTTGGCTTCCCGGCGCCTGCGGCTGTGCCGCGGGCGCAGCCGGTGCTGCTACACGGCTGACGTGCCGCAGTGCAATCGTGTTCGCCGTCCCAATCTCGATTTGGCGCTGGTTCAACTCACTGATTGTGTTGCCGCGAATGATGTGCGGAGTGATGGCGAAAACCGTCTCATCCTGCTCTTTATCTTGCGTTACCTGCCCAAAGAGGTATCGCAAAATCGGAATCTGCGCCAACCCCGGAATTCCGGCCAGGGATTTGGTCTGCGAATCGTCAAAGATCCCGCCAATCAAACTCGGTTCCCCATCCTTCAGCCGGATTTCGTGCTCGATTTTCTTCTGCCCGATGATGGGCTGGCTGATGCCACCGATGCTCGACTGTCCCACCACCGAGGAAATTTCCATGGTGATCTTCAGCGTCACTTCGCGGTCGGCATGCACGTGCGGAGTTACGTCAATGTTCACGCCTACATCCAGGTATTGAAACTGGGTGTTGACCAGCGGATTAATTCCCACGCCGCCGATTCCGGGCTGGAACGATCCGGTGGCCACCGGCACGCGTTCGCCGATCTTGAGCGTCGCCTTCTGGTTATCCAGCGCGCGCACCTGGGGATTCTGCAACATCTTGGTATCGCTGTCGCCCATCACTGCCGACAGGTTGGCGGAACCAACCGCCACCTGAAAATCGGTCGCGTTCAGATTGCCCAGAGTATTCAACTCCAGCCCGCTTGGGCTGCTGCTGGTGGTGGTCGTGCCCGTGGTGGTCGTCGTGGGAGTCGTAGTGTTGATATTGCTCTGCAGGGTGACGGTGGCGCTGCTCGGCGGGAGGAACCCAAGGGTACGCGATTTGTCTTTGCTGATCTGCAATACTGCGATGTCGACGATCACTTCCGGACGTGCCCGGTCCAGGTCATCCACCAGCTTTTCAGCCAGGGCAATCTGGTCGGGCGTGCCCCGCACCACCAGCGCATTCTGCGACAGCAACTGCTGCACGCGCTGCACATCCAGCACGGCGCGAATCGCGTTCACCACATCCTGCAACTCGGTGGGCTGCGAAATGTTCGAAAGATAAAAAGTCTTCAGGACGCTCTGCTCCAGCTCCTTGCGCTTGGCGGGATTGTCCTGCGCCACGAAGATCGTGTTGCTGGTTACCGGACGCCAGAAAGTTTTTGATTCCAGCGCCGTAATTTGCAGCGCATCTTCGAGCGTCACTCCATTCAGTTCGACCTTGATGCGCCGCGAGGTGTAATCCGGATCGAAAAGGACGTTGATCCCAGCCAACTGCCCGATGGTTTGATAGATAACCTTGGAATCTTCGGTGAGCTTTACCGTGATGGGGACGTTCGAGATGGGGGCAAGTTCTACCGGACCAGCCGCATCCCTGATCTCTTTTTCCAGGTTGTTCGGCGGACCCGCGGCTTGCGGCGGAAGATGGCTGGCATCATTAATCATCTGCAGCGTGCGCTGCAACTCCTGCTGCGCGATAACAAGTGAAGGATCGATCTGCGCCGCCTTTTGAAAATAGGCCAGCGCTTCCTGCAGTTTGCCCTGATCGCGGAGTTCCTGACCTTGATGGGAAATCGTCATGGCCGCCTTCGAGCGTAACCGCTGGAATGACGCCTTATAACGCAAATCCTTTGGTTTCAGGTCGTAAGCCTGCTTGTAGAAATTGTAAGCAGCTTCGAAGTTCTCCCGCGCCTCGGCATCCTGGCCCTTGTCATAGGCAGTCTTGGCCTTATCGGCGACGGCCGGCAGTATGGCGAGTATAACCAGCAGCACAGCAGCCGCAGGTTTCAGACGTCTCATTCGCATTCCTCGTCTACAAAATCTTCGCCGGGCAAGCAGACTCTACCCCACCCGCCAGCGAACCAGGGATTCACACTATGAATACTCCGCGCGAGCGCAAACCCGCGCTTTTGCTGCGATTATAGCATCGCGTTTCCCGGCTCCCCATGTGATTGCACCTGCTGCAGTTATACTCCTTGGTCTTAGTCCAAAAGGGATAAAGACCGGCTTCCGTCCTTCGGGCTCCCGGCACGCTCGCACCTGTCATCCTGAGCGAAGTCGGCGTTCGCGAAGGAAAATCCAACGCAGTCGGAACACCCCTTGCGGCATACGCTACCAACGGCCTACGGGGAATTTCCATAACTACACTCTCGGACCGCGTGGCGCATGGCTTCTCCCGAAGCCCGATAGCCGAAGCCCGAAGCCCGCTGTTAAGATGAAGCCGAACCCATGCCCCGCCAACCCACACACCAAACCAAGGCCAGCCCGGAGAAATCTCCCCACCGCGAACCGACAGCCTCCGGCCAACGAGACGCCGCCGTTAATAGGATCGCTTCACATAACTACTTCTTGCTGGAAAAATTTGAGTGTGGGGCTGTTCTTACCGGAACCGAGGCCAAATCGGTCCGCGGCGGCCTGGCCAACCTCAAAGACTCCTATGGCCTGGTCAAGGACGGCGAACTCTGGCTGCTCAACGCCCACATCGGCCCCTACGAGCACGGCAACATCCATAACCATGCCCCGCTCCGCACCCGCAAGTTGTTAATGCACAAAGAAGAAATCCGCAAGCTGATTGGCAAGACCCAGCAAAAAGGCCTGACTCTAATCCCCACCCGCATGTATTTCAAAAACGGCAAAGTGAAGGTCGAATTAGCCCTGGCCAAAGGCAAACAGCTCTGGGACAAACGCGAAACCGAACGCCGCAGAACGGCGGACAAAGAGGCGCGGGAAGCCATACGAGGCCGGAAGAAGTAGACGAGTAGCGGGTGATCTCGGCCAGCGATCCTACGAAGGCCCTGCCGCACCCGCCCCTTCGATTTTCCTGATCGAGTTTCAGACGCTCGTCACATAAGAGTGAGAGCGATGTAGTGCTGAACCAGTCTCTTGGAGCAAATTTTCTGCCTCCGGTGGCGGGGCGAAGTCGATCCTTTGAAGGGTCGAGCCGACGACCTCAAACGTCTTAAGATAGGGTCTCCCGTCCAGGAGTTCTCCCAGAGTATTCAATGCTTCCGGATAACCGGTTGAGTTGTAAGTTTCCGCATTCGCTTTATGATCCCAAAAGCTGATGGTTGCGACTTCGCTGCCATCGCCGGCTGCCAGGACAATCAGATCCAGAAAGCCATCCTGCTTTCTTAGCCAGGGAAGGATTTCGCGTTCCATAAGATTCGTAAATTTCGTAAGTGAGTTCGGTTTCAAGCGCGCAGCGACTTTGCGGGCAAACATAGGCGACCCTTTCTTCGGTTCATGTTGGTAGCGACTTCAGTGGTCCCAATTAAGTCAGCGTCCAGATCTCTCAGCGCGTCAGGAGAACTGCTCCCCCAGCAGTTCTCCCGACTCGGGTTTACCCCCTCAAGTATGAAACCGCCGGTACGGCCCAGCGACACTGCGGCTTGGTGCTAACTCCGCAGGGACCCGTCCGGCACCGGCCAGCATTCATCACAGGGGCAATTTGCTCGAACTCCGCGGAAAAGGCAACGAAACTGTTCCCGGATTCGAGCTAACCAGCTAACGCACGGAAGAAAAAGCAGTTACCCGAATTTCTGATCTCCCATGCTAAAATTTCCGGCATTCTGCAGCGGGGCGTTCGTATGCAGCAGGGCAGACCAGCGGGCCGGATTGTTCGCTTCGGATCCTTCGAGGCTGATTTCCAGGACGGCAAACTCACCAAGGCCGGCATCCGAATTCATCTCCAGGAGCAGCCCTTACAGATTCTCGCGCTGTTACTCGAGCGCCCCGGTCAAATCGTCACCCGGGAAGAGATCCGGCAAAAACTCTGGTCGCGTGACACATTTGTGGAGTTCGACGACGCCCTGAATACGGCAGTGCGGAAGCTGCGTGCAGCCTTGAACGACTCAGCCGACAATCCCAGGTTTCTGGAAACCGTCCCCCGCCGAGGCTATCGCTTCATTGCTCCGGTGGCCTGGATACCCGAACTGCAAAACATAACTCCCGTCGCAGTTCCAGCCGTGGTTCCAATCAAAGACCGGGTCAGCCGGCACTGGTATTTTTGGCTCGCCATGGCTTTGATCGTGGCGGGTACGGCGGTTGCAGCATACCGGACCCTACACCGTCCCGCCTTCCAAATCACTGCCAGGGACACCATTGTTCTTGGCGATTTCTCCAATTCCACTGGCGATGTAGTGTTCGATGACACGCTAAAGACAGCGCTCAATGTTTCCCTTCGGCAATCCCCTTTCCTGAACGTCCTCTCCGACAGCGAGGTCGCTAAAGCCCTGCAACTGATGACCCGTCCGCCAAGCACGAAGCTCACGCCCGAGGTCGCTCGCGAAGTTTGCCAGCGAGCCGGCAGCAAGGCTTATCTCGCCGGAGCAATCGGCACTCTGGGCAGCGAATACGTTCTGGGGTTGAAGGCAGTGAACTGTCAGAGCGGAGACACGCTCGCCGAGGATCAGAGGACGGCGGCTTCCAAAGAGAAAGTGCTCGACGCTCTCGGCGAAGCTACATCAAAGCTGCGTGCCGAACTGGGCGAATCGCTGGCTACGGTGCAGAAGTTTGATATTCCGCTCGAACAGGCCACGACGTCTTCGCTCGAAGCTTTGCGAGCGCTCAGTCTCGGCAGAAAAGCATCTGACGACAAAGGCCCCGCCGCAGCCCTGCCCTACGATCAACGCGCCATTGCGCTGGATCCTGATTTTGCCATGGCCTACCGGGCAATGGGCATCGACTACGCCACGCTCAGCGAACTCGGGCGGGCCAGCGAATATTTCAGCAAAGCGTTTCAGTTGCGCGAGCATGCCAGCGAGCGCGAAAGGCTGACCATCAGTGCTGACTATTATTCCTACGCGACCGGAGAACTGGATAAGGCTGCCCAGACGTTTCGCGAAGAGATGGAGATCTACCCGCGCGAAGATGCAGCCTATGTCAATTTAGGCCTGGTGTACGCCGCACTGGGGCAGTACGACAAAGCCACGGAGATGACGACGCAAGTCGCACGCCGCGCACCGGAAGCCGTAAGTGAATACGAGAATCTCGCCAACTACACTCTTGCTTTGCAGCGCTACGACGAAACCCGGCAAGTCATCCACGAGGCGCAGTCGCGAAATGTAGATGATTTCATTTTGCACAATGCCTCGTACGCTCTTGCCTTTGTCGGAGCAGACTCCGCGGCCTTGGCTGAGCAGGAACGTTGGTTCGCCGGCAAGACGGAGTTTGACAACGTCGGACTTGCGCTGGAATCAGACACCGAGGCCTATGCGGGCCATCTTCGCAAGGCCCGGGAACTGACCGAACGCGCAGTCAACTCCGCGGTCCGAGCGGATAACAAAGAAAATGCAGCAGTCTATTTGGCGATTGCCGCGCAGAGGGAAGCTGCTTTCGGCAATGCCACGCAAGCCCGGCATACCGTCGTAGGGACTTTGAAACTCGCTCCCGCGAGTCAGGGGGCGGAGAGCGAATCGGCCCTCGCGCTGGCCATGGCCGGCGATACGGCACGAGCCGAATCCCTGGCTCAGGATTTAAGCAAACGCTTCCCACTCGATACCCAGGTACAAGCGCTCTGGCTGCCGGCGATTGGCGCGCAATTGGCTCTCGACAAAAAGAAACCGGCCGATGCTCTCAATATTCTGCAAGCTTCCTCCGCCGTCGAGTTGGGGCAAATTCCGTTCGTCAACAATATCTCCTGCCTCTATCCGGTGTACGTGCGGGGAGAGGCCTACCTGGCAGCCGGACAGGCCGAAGCCGCCGCCGCCGAGTTCGAGAAGATCCTCGCTCACAGCGGCATTGTGTGGAACTGCTGGACCGGAACTTTGGCGCATCTGGGAGTAGCTCGCGCTCACGCCTTGCAGTCGAAAGCGTTTCAAGAACAGGGCCAGGGAGCGGATGCCGATAAGTCCCACGCCCGCGCCCTCGCTGCCTACAAAGACTTCCTCACCCTCTGGAATTCCGCCGACCCCGACATCCCAATCCTGAAAGAAGCCAAGGCGGAGTACGCCAGGCTGCAATAGCTGGAGAGCGCCTCCGTGGTCGCTACTGTTGACCGCCAGGTGTGGTTAAGGGACGCTTGCACTCATTGAGAACGGCCCGGCCAGGGTCGACGAGTGAAATGGGATTTATCGTCATCTCAGAGCGGATACCACGGGCATGGCTGGCAACGTACATTGCCAGTTCCAGCCGGGTCCAGACTCCAAGTTTGTCAAACGCGCTGCTCAAGTGGTTCTTGATTACCTGCTCGCTGGTGCCGACGATCTTGCCAATTTCGCGATTGGTCAGGCCTTCCCAAACCAGCCTCGAAATCTGATTTTCCCTCGGGTTGAGACTCTCGCAAGGGGTCATGACTGCACTGTCATCTCCGTGCGCATAGCGAGCCAACTTCACACGTTTCCTCCCCTCGCGAATTCCGGCGCGCAAAAACAGCATGCGCAAGTGCTGCTTTACGGTTCGCGAACTGATATGTAGCTGGCCTCCAATTTCTTTATTGCTGCAGCCCTGCACGAGCAAGTTCAACACTTGCTGGTCGCGGGGCGAGACGCCGACTTGATCGAAATTGATCATGATTTCTTCCTCCTGCCGCCTTAACGGTCGAACGAACATATCCGTTAAGTGTCGTTTTCTGGTTTGTGATCCATGAAAGGCCACAAACAGTCTGGAGGCCAGTGGAACGCAGCTTTCGGTTTGTAAGGCAGGATTGCCAATTTCCTCTGCTCATCGCCGGGATACTGATCAGACACTTGAGGTGGTACTTCGATGATCATGCGCTCTCCTATAAGAGGTGGCGCAGTATCTCCCTAAACTGCGCCATCCGAGGAAAACAGCGGACACTGGGGGAGGGCCGCGTGAGTTCCTATTACCGTCCAACCCATGAGAATCAACTTACAATCGAGGCATATCTTGGAAATGATCACAATTGCACAGAAGGTAAAATTAAAGTGGGAAGATTCCCAATACGGGAATGAATTGCAGAAGTTCCACGGTCTTCCGCCGCCGATCTGGTACATGTCCTATTTCGTGTCGTGAAGCACCGCGTCCCGCACTTTGAAGAATCAACGAGTTCTGCGTGGTAACCTCGGGAGGTGACGAACGGCACATTGCAGCGGTCCAGAGCACATTCTACTGTCGCGATCAGAATGAACCTGAAACCTGCACATCCCCACTCGAAATCACACCGTCCGGGCCTCGCTCCTAACCCAAACGCTACCCGCAGCCAGGTCTCAAAACGCCGCAGCCATCGCATGGCGCTTCACGCCACTGTCGGATTGTCCGGCGAAGATCGGCAGAAATCAGCCTTCACCATGCCGGCCAAGGCCACGAAATTGAATAAGCACGGCGCTGCCGTTCAACTCCGTCGCGAGCTTCTGGTGGGCTCCTTCGTCACTGTGAGCAACAAGCAGGGCGCCGCGCTCTCAGCCCGCGTAGTTGCACAGGTGGCCGCCCTCGATGGCGTTTCCACATACGCGATCGAGTTTGCCGAGCAGGGTGAACGCGCAGAAACTTTCTGGGGAATCGTCTTCCCCCCAAACACCTCAAACGCCTGACCCGGAAACCGGCGTCTGATCTTGGCTGGGGGTCATCCGAAGCGCGGCCGTTCTTCAGGCGGAGCGAAGAGCCCGCCCTGAGCCTACCGAAGGGATCTCCCGCTCGTCGGAACCCAGAGCGATAATTCGCCGAAACTGGTCAGACCACTGTTTGTACCGGTTCGCAGCCCGTTCTCTCTCGCGAAACAGTTTTGGGAGCCGGAATTACGACATGGATTCTGGTTCCCGAACCGCCGGACTCAATACTCATCGTCCCGGATAATTGGAGAGCCCGTTCCCGCATGCCTCGGATTCCGACACCCGAACCGCGCGACTGAATTTCTGACAGCCGTTCGGCCGACATGCCCCTGCCTTCATCTCGAACCTCCAGAACAAGCGCTCCCTGGTCGTGGACGATGCTGATGCTGGCAGTCTTGCTTCCCGAATGGCGATGAATGTTCGTGAGGCATTCCTGAATAATACGGAACAATGACAGCGCGTAGTCGCGGTCCAAACGCCCGATAGCCGCGGGCACGTCGAGCGATACTTTGACTCCACTCCGTTCCGCAAACCCATTGACATATTCCGTGAGTGCCGACTGCAGGCCAACCTCATCCAGCAGGGGCGGGTACAGAAGGTGAGACATGGTGCGAATGTCTTTGGTCATTTGTGCGATACACGATTCGATGTTGCTCAGCGACAAGGCGGCACGCGCACTCAGCCGTTCGCCCTCGCTGGCTAAATTGGCGGCCTCCATGCCGAGCGCTGCAAGAAGTTGCCCGGCCCCGTCGTGGAGTTCC
>JBEKWP010000108.1:0-13452 GCA_049512915.1 Candidatus Sulfotelmatobacter sp. | reverse complement strand
TGCTGGCTGATGCCGTCCCAGCAGCCACCGCTAATGCGAAAGTTGCGCTAATCCAGATGCTGATAACTGGCCGCGTTGCCATCTTCATTGTGATGATCATGGTTCCCACTCCTCAAGGCACGGATCAGCTTGAGTATTGTCCTGGCGGATTGCGCTGTCAAGATGCAGGAATTTGGGTACGTGCGCAGCGAGCATTCCCGACTCCCGCCTTCGGCTCATCGCAATCCGGTGAAACGAGGATCAGTGCTGGAACCTCGGCAGTGGGGCTGGAGCAGCTACCGGCATTACGCTGACTGGCAGCGGGCGGTTCAGGAGAACTGGGCCTTGCGCCACATTCGAAGGTTGACCGCGTAGAGGACAATACAAAACAGGTTCGCCGGAATGAAGCCCAGTTGCCCTGTTCTTAACCCGATGACGCAAATGATGAGGCTGTTGACCGCCGCCAGCACCCAACCCATCCGGCATCTTCTCCCGATCAGAATCGTCGAAAAAATAGTGAACACGCAAGACAAGCAATCAAGCCGCCACACAATCGAAAGCACTTCTAATCCCATGTCTTCTATCTTCGCCCCGAAGGAGAGGCGCGTTCCGATATCCATGAGGGTGAGAGGTAACGTTGGTAACGTTAGCTTCCTGCATCAGGCCGTTCTCGACGAGTGTTACCGCCATGCTGCTAAGCTAACTCAGGAGCCAAAGACATGGGCACAACCGTAACTGGAATTGGAATCACCCGGCTCGGGCAGATTGCCATTAACGCGAAAGATGTGGAGCGGGCGACGGGTTTTTATCAGGACAAACTGGGGTTGAAATTGCTGTTCAAGGCTCCGCCGGGGCTGGCATTTTTCGATTGCGGAGGGGTGAGGCTGATGCTGGACCGGGCGGAGAAGCCGGAGTTTGATCATCTGAGCTCGGTACTGTATTTTTCCGTGCCCGACATTCACGCGGCTTACGGCAAACTGAAAGAAGGTGGAGTGCACTTTGAGGACGAGCCGCACGTGATCGCGAAGATGCCGACGCATGATTTGTGGATGACGTTTTTCCGCGATTCGGAAGAAAATCTGCTGGCGCTGATGTGTGAAGTGGCGCGGTAGGACGCTGAGGGCTGGGGAAAACGTTTCAGCTTGTGTGCTCGGTGTCGGTGCGGGCAGAAACCAGGATCCCTCGCTTCACTCGGGATGACAAGTCTGTGGCTCGGGCGACAATCCTGTTGCGGGTGCCCATTCGTGCGCTCTCAGAAGACCATTTTCGATTGCTAATTCTTCGATTGGTGATTGAGAATTCTTTTGACGGGCGGTTTCGTGAAGCCAGCAGCTGCACTTTCAGCGCCGGGTTTTGGCAGCGCGTGGTTTGCGCTGTGCGTGGCGTTCGCGCTGCACATCCTCGATGAGGCCTCCAGCGGCTTTCTTGCCGTGTACAACCCGACCGTGACCATCCTGCGCGGGCGCTGGGGCTGGTTTCCCACCGGCACATTCGAGTTCGGGGAGTGGCTGGCAGCGCTGATCGTGGCCTGCGGAGTGCTGTTTTTTCTGACCCCGGTGGCGGGGCGCGGGATGAGCGGGTTGCGGCCACTGGCGTGGGTTTACGCTGTTCTCATGTTTCTTAGCGGGCTGGGATCCGACCTGTTCTCGATTCTGGGACATACGGTGGCGGCGGTGACGGTGCCGCGTCCGGGGCCGGGGTTTTATTCTTCTCCGTTTCTGTTCGTGGCTTCGCTGTGGCTGATGTACCGGCTGCGGCGCACGGCGCAAGTGGATTTTCGATTGCCGGCCGGGGAGTGAATCCGGGCTAAGACGCCCTACTGGGGCGGCTGTGTACGCGCGGGAGATCCCTCGTCCCGCTGGTGAAAACGCGGGACTTCGGGATGACGCCCGGCTTGGAGTGGGGCGGCACGGCGTCGAGCCTGCTATCATCGTGGGCGGAGTTTTGTTGAACGCTATCGAAGACATGGTTATGGATCGCTTCGTTATGGAAGACATGGAAGACGACGAGGGACTTCCTTATATTTCGGGTTCAGGAGAAGGAATTATGGATGAAGGTCCAGCATCGCATGGGAGCGCGCGGCGCAATGAGGACATTGCGCTTGATCTGATGAAATTTGTGGCGATGACCACGGGGTATGGGCGGACCACTTCGTCGGGCGTGGGTTTTCAGGGTACGGGCTCGGCGTCGAAGCCCGAGGAGTATGCTGCGCATTTGCTTGAGTTGTACGGGAAGTGCCGGGCGGCGGTGGAGGGGAAGAAGTAAGGGCCGTAACCGGCCGTGGACAAGGCCTTCCGTAATCTGCTCGAATGGGTTGGTTAGGGAAGATACTTGACCTAATGATGTCCCTTCCCCAATCGCAGCTCGCTCCGCGGGCCACGCGAGTGCATTTTACCGAGCGCACTCCAGCGGTGCTTCGACTTGGTGACGGGCGCCGGGTCTCGGGCAAGTTGAAAGTCGTTTCCCTGACTGGCGGGTTGCTCGCCGTGCCTCATCCGGTCAACACAGGATCCAGCGCAAAATTAATGTTTCTGACCGGGGCCGGAATGGTGCTGGGCTCGGCGGAAATGCTGAGCCCGATCTCCTGGGGCCTGCAGCCGTTTCGCTTCGTGGCGCTCGCCGACGACGATGAGGATCGGCTCAAGACTGTCATTCAACGGTCGGTTGAGCAGAAACGCGCCAACCACGGCCAGATTGAACGCTCGCGCGCCTGGTGAGTTCCGGGAGAAAAATTAGTTGAACACCGCACCGCAGAAAAAGGAACCGCGGCCCACGGGCCGCGGTTCTTGAATCTGGACGTTCGTCCTAGCGGGGTGTGGCGCACTTTAGCTTACGCGCCAGGCCGTTTAAGCGGGAGATCCCTTCGACTTCGCTCAGGGCAGGCACTTCGCTACGCCTGAAAAACGGCTCCGCTCAGGATGACAGTCGTCGTGTAATAGTCAAACTACACTACCTCTAGCGGCGGCGCTTCTTCGCTACCTTCTTCTTGGGTTTTTTCGCCGGCTTTTTGGCTGCTTTCTTTTTTGCGGGCTTCTTTTTTGCGGCTTTCTTTTTCTTGGCAGGCTTCCTGGCTGCCTTCTTCTTGGCAGGCTTTTTAGCCGCCTTCTTCTTGGCTGCTTTCTTCTTCGCGGCGGGCTTGCTGCCACCGCCTCCTCCGGCGGGAGCTGCAGGTCTGGGTGCGGGAGGCGGCGGAGGGGGCGTGACCGACTCACTTAACGTGGGTTCGGGCAGACCCGCTTCTTCCTCCTCCTCTTCTTCCTCTTCGAAATCTTCTTCGAGCGACTCGCTGTAGGCGCCGCTGTCGCCGAATTCTTCTTCTTCATCACGGCCGTAGAGTGTGGGATCGTCGAACGTCATTGCTCCTCCTGATCTTGTTTTGGCTTCCGGGCGCAGGAACGGCTGCGCGAGGCTGCCGGGCACGAGAAATTAAAAGACCACCAGAACTTATGCTGGAACGGCGGGCGATTATAGCACGACGTTTGCGGCAGACGGCAAGGGCCGTGAACACATCCACCCTGCCTATCCTGTTACCACACGAGAGGGCGGAAGGGAAGAAGATTCGTAACATAACGAGGACGAAAAAAGGAAGTGGACGGGGCTCCGGCGGCTGGTTCCGGCGTACGGGTTTGGGCTACCGGCTGGGTTCGACGATCAGGATCATGCCGGGGTGGAGTACGGCTACGTTACCGTTGTTGCGCTTGAGGGCGGCGACGGTGGTCTTATAAGTGGTGGCAATCGAGTAGAGAGTTTCGCCGCTTTTCACGGTATGGCGGAGCACGGCTTGACCGGAACTATCTGGAGCGGAGTCGCTTGCTGAGTTCTCAGTGGAAAGCTTCGCGCTGGCGGTTTGAGCGGTCCTCCGGGTGTGCAAGGCTGGCTTGTCGGCGACCGCTTCGGTGCTGGGGGAAACCGGCAAGTGCAGGGCGAGCACTTTCCTTCCGCGCAGACCGGAGCCGCGGGGCAGGCCGTTCCAGCGGCGGACCATCTGAGCGGAAACGCCGAAGTTCTCCGCTACGCTCTCGACGGTGTCTCCTTTGTGAACCCGGTAGCGAGTAATGCGACGTGCGTAGGTGGCGGCATCGCTGGCGGGATGCTTGCCAACTGCCAGCGGGATGATCAGCTTGGCGTCAGCTTCCAGGTTTTTATCAGTCTCATCGAGGTGATTCGCCGCGGCTATGGACTTGGCCGTGACGTGGTAGGAACGGGCGAGCGAGACAAGGGTGTCGCCGGGCCGAACCTGGTGATAGCGCCACCACAGGCGCATATCGGGCGGAACAGCGGCGATGGCGGTCAAGTACTGATCTTTCGTCCCGGCAGGCAGGTGGAGGACGAAGGTTCCTTCTCGAGGCGTGGTCAGCCGGAGCAGGCTGGGGTTGAGATCTTGCAGTTGGGCTGGAGTCGCATCCACGCATTGCGCCACAAGTCGAAGATCCACGGAGTAGTCGACGGTTACAGGGTCGTAGGCTACGGGCTCGTCCATGGAGACGTCATCAAAGCCATACTGCGACAGATTCTTGCTGACGATCGTCATCGCGAGGATGATGGGAACGTAGTTGCGGGTTTCCTTGGGGAGAACGTTGCGGCGGTAGAGTTCCCAGAAATCGGCGTAGCCGGTGCGTTTGACGGCAGCCTGTACGGTGCCGGGCCCGGAGTTGTAGGCGGCCATGGCGAGATACCAGTCGCCGAACTGGGCATAGAGATCTTTCAAATGGTGGGCGGCGGCGCGCGTGGATTTTTCGGGATCCTGGCGATCGTCAACCCAGGGGTTGTGCTGCAGGCCGTAACCCCGGGCGCGGCTGGCCATGAACTGCCAGATGCCGCGGGCGCCGACGCGGGAAACAGCGAGGGGATGAAATCCGGACTCGGCTTGAGCGAGGTAGATCAAATCCTGCGGAACGCCTTCTTGTTTGAGAATCGAGACCATCATGTCGTGATAGCGGCCGGAGCGGGCGAAGGCGCGCTCGAAGGTGCCGCGTCCGCGATTGGAAAAGTAGCTGATGTAGCCGGCGACCTGGTCGGTCATCATGAGCGGCAGATCGGAGCGGGTTGATTTGATCTCGGCTTGGGCCTTGGCCCTCACGTTAGGGTCAGCGGCAGGAGTGATGCCATTGGTCTCATCGATGGGCGCGGGCTCGGACTTCTGAGCGTCGGAGTCGGAGGCGTAGCCCAAGCTGGCGAGATCCAGGCCGTTGACGCCTGCCACGATGCGATCGAATTCCTGCTGCAGGCGGTCGTCGGAGCGGATATCAAGGTTGCTTTCGAGCAACGCGTTGATGGCCTTGTCGAAATCCTGCTTGGCGGCTTCGGTTTGGCCTGCTTTGTAAGCGTCGAGTCCGGCCTGATAATCCTTTTCGACGCCGGCGATCAGATTGCCCACGGGATCGGCGGTGGATGTGAGTGACGGGGATTCGGGCTTGGTCTTGTCTTGATTTGGGCCGGGATCTTGGGCTTGACTTGGGGCTTGAGTCGAGGCCTGAGTCTGGGTCTGCGGCGGTTTTTCGGCGGCGACCGATGTGGGAGCGGGCGGGGTCTGCTTTGGTGCCGGTGGCTGAGGGGCGGTCTTAGTGGCGGTCGCGGTTGGGGCAGTTTTTGCCGGCGCTGATGCTGGCACCAAGGAAGCTGGCTTTTGGGCTGTCTGGCACGAGGAGGCTGCTAAAGCCAGAACAGCCAGCGTCGCGATCCGCACGTGGAGTTTTGCAACGCGCATATTTATCTATGAGATACGGACTGCTCCCTGGGGCTAAGATCCACGGAATTCTATCAAAATCGTACCCCGCGGTGAGCCTCGGGTCAACGCTGAAACCGAACTCGGCGATTACTTTTGGCATCGGCTGAGTGGTTCCTCGACCCTTTATCGCCCCGACCGGCCGGAGTCACACACGCCAGTAGTCGGGACGCCAGGTTTGAATCGCCTTCTTGATGTCCGCCCGAGAAAGCTTTTCGGCGAGTGCCCTCTCGGCCAGCTTGCCGACTTCCCCATCGGATGCGAAGCGCAGGGCGAGGAGTTGGCTCTCGGTTAATTCCGGAATGCGCGAGCGCGCCGGCTCGGGCAAAAGCGAAGCCAGCCGCAGACGCTCCTCCAGGCGAATCACGCGGTCTTGCACGCGGAGCGCGTACATTCGAATCTGGATTACGGCGACCGTGCTGGCGGCGAGGACAACGAAACGCCACGCAGAATGCAGACTGGGATGCCACAAGAACAGAACAATCGCTGCGAGCGTGGAAAGCCCGAAGACCGGTAACACGAAGAAGTGGAAGAGCGGATCATAGCGCCCATGGTTAGCGAAGGTTTGTGGTCTCTTTTCAGCCATGACGAAGGGCTCCTTGCACGAATGGCCAGTCTAGCAGAGGAACAGTTCTAAGTTCAGTTCTCAGTTCCCAGTTCTCAGTTCTCAGTAAAATCAACATCCCAATGGGCCGCCGCGACGTTTTTTCGCAGCAGAATGTTGACAACCTGTACCCGTGAGGGTTTGGTTTTCCTGAGAACTGAGAACTGACATCAAGAACGGAATCCTTTGTTGCGATAAACGAATCCAAGGCAACCATGAAAGCTATTCAAGTGAAGCAGGTCGGCGGGCCGGAAGTGATGGAACTGGTTGATTTTCCGGTGCCACAGCCGAAGGCTAATGAGGCGGTGGTGAAGCTGGCTGCCGCGGGCGTCAACTTTATCGATGTCTACTTCCGCGAGGGGCGGTACAAAGCGCCGTTGCCGCTGATCTTGGGTCAAGAGGGCGCGGGTGTGGTGAGCGCCACCGGTGCCGACGTGAAGTCTGTGAAAGTGGGAGATCGTGTGGCGTGGAGCGGGCTTCTGGGCTCTTATGCGGAGTACGAGGCGGTGCCGGCGGACCGGCTGGTGCAGATTCCGCCGGGCGTGAGCGATCAGCAGGGCGCCGCGGCAATGCTGCAGGGCATGACGGCGCAATATTTGTCGCATAGCACCTATCCGCTCAAGAAGGGCGAGACGGCTCTGATTCATGCCGCGGCGGGCGGCGTGGGACTTCTTCTGGTGCAGATGGCGCATAACCTCGGGGCGCGCGTAATCGCCACGGTGTCTACCGAGGCGAAGTCGAAGCTCGCGCGCGGGGCGGGCGCAGATGAGGTGATTCTTTACACGCAAGCAGACTTCGAAACGGAAACCAAACGGCTGACCGACGGCCAGGGAGTGGACGTGGTCTACGACTCGGTGGGTAAGACAACATTTGAGAAGGGATTCAACATCCTGCGGCCACGTGGCATGATGGTGCTGTTCGGCGGCTCGAGCGGGGCGGCGCCGCCGTTTGACCCAATTATTCTGACGCAAAAGGGGTCGCTGTTTCTGACCCGGCCTTCGCTGACGAACTACATTGCTTCGCGCGAAGAGTTGGTGACGCGGTCGAGCGCGGTGTTTGCTATGATCACTGCCGGAAAACTCAAGCTGCGAATCGAACATTCCTATCCTCTGGCTGAGGCGCAGCGGGCGCATCGGGACTTGGAAGCACGGAAGACGACTGGGAAGCTGCTGCTGATCCCCTGACCGAGAGCTGCTCCCCGAGAAAACCATGAAAGCAATCCGCGTGCAACACACAGGCGGCCCGGAGGTGATGGAACTGGAGGAGGTTCCAGTCCGGCCAGCGAAGCCCGCCGAGGCCGTGGTGAAGGTATCCGTCGCGGGGGTGAACGCGGCGGATGGCTACTTCCGCGATGGCAGGTTCCGTACGCCTCTGCCGTTCATTCCCGGACAGGAGGGCGCGGGAGTAGTTACGTCGGTCGGAGAGCAGGCGAAGTTGGTGAAGGTTGGCGACCGTGTGGCGTGGAGTGGAGTATTGGGTTCCTATGCGGAGTTCGTGGTATCGCCCGAGGAGTTTCTTGTGCCTGTGCCCGCGGCGATCAGCGATGAGCAGGCCGCAGCTGCGATGGTGCACGGCCTGACTGCGCACTATCTGGTGAACGATGCCCACAAGCTGAAGGCGGGCGAGACAGCTCTCGTGCACGCGGCCGCAGGTGGGGTGGGGCTCTTGCTGGTGCAGATGGCGCGCGCGATTGGGGCGCGGGTGATTGGCACGGTTTCGAGCGAAGAAAAGGCCAAACTGGCGCGCGAGGCGGGCGCGGATGAAGTGATCGTTTTCACCCGGCAGGATTTTGAATCCGAGGTGAAGCGCCTGACCGGCGGCAAGGGCGTCGAAGTGGTGTACGACGGCGTGGGGAAGGCAACCTTCGAGAAAAATCTGAACGTCATGCGCCTGCGGGGGATACTGGTGCTCTATGGAATGTCGAGCGGGTCCGTACTGCCGGTGGATCCGGCGAGGCTGCTGGAGAAAGGGTCGCTCTACATGGCGCGCACCACTCTGGTCCATTTCACCGCTACGCGCGAGGAGTTGCTGGCACGCACCAGCGCTCTTTTCGGCATGATTACTGAGGGCAAGCTGAAACTGCGCATTGCCAAAACGTATCCGCTGAAAGAAGCGCCGCAAGCGCACCGGGACATGGAAGCGCGCAAGATGGTGGGTAAGCTACTGCTGGTTCCGTGAGACCCTACAGCTTCAAATCAAACGAAGATTCGGGAAGTCCACGTTGTAGCGGCTGGCATCGCGGGTCATAAGCCTGTCGGCTTGCAGCAGAGCGTGCGACGCGATTATGAAGTCGGCCGGCAAGCGCTTTGGTGAACCTCCGCCAGAGCGTCGGCGGCGGACGGCATAAGCCGCGAACTTCGTTGCAGCGAATCGCCAGACGTCTTCTTCAAGGTTGAAGTCAACCGCGACGTTCATCTGCCCGAGTAATTTCTCAATACGCTTCGCATCGCCTGTGGGAATGGCCGAAAGCTCGACGAAGACCGGCGCGCTCACCACCAGCGCTCCCTCTGCGCGAGCTTTTGATAACTGAGCCGCAGTGGCGGCCGCCAACGGACCTCCCGACCAGAACAAGGATAAGATGTTTGTGTCGACGGCCGTCCTCATTCGTAGTCTTCATCGCTTCGCATATCGTCAATCCAGGCCTTGATCCCCTCTTCGCCGCCAGGGAACGGACCCAGAATTCCAATATATTTTTCGAAGGGGTTGGCTTCCGAGCGGGCTGGTCGGATCACGGTGCGATCTTCCTCCATCACAAACTCGACCCGATCACCAGGTTGCAAGCCCAAGCGTTTACGGATCTCCTGAGGAACGGTGATCTGGCCTTTGCTGCTGATTGTGCTGGAGGGTTTCATGATCTTTACTAGCACTCTTTACAGTAAAGATAGCAATATTTACTTGTGATGTCAAGGCAAGTGCCGCTACCGCTTTCGTGAATAGTGCTTTGCATATTCCGGGACCTCCTGCCCGGAATCAAGCCGCGCATCGTCGATCGGCGCGCCTGCAATCATCTCCAGAGGAATAACTCCAGCCCACGTTGGGAAGGAATAATCCTCTTCATCATCGATGGCTGGACCTACGCGAACCTTGGCGGAGAATTCTTCGATGGGCAAGCGCAGGACCGAGGTCTGTTTGAGTTCACGCTCGTTCGGTTGGCGGGAGTCGGCCCAGCGGCCGGGGAGAATATGCTCAGAAAGAAGGCGCAAGGCCTCGAGCTTTTCCTGGGGATCATCCACTAGGGTCGCTTTTCCCAGGACCACCACGGAACGGTAATTCATGGACTGATTGAAAATCGAGCGGGCTAGCACGAGGCCGTCGAGCAGCGTCACGGTGATGCAGACGGGAATGCTCTCCTTCAGCTGGCGCAACATGCGGCTGGCGGCGGAGCCGTGGATGTAGAGGTTCGCGTCTTTGCGTCCGTAGGAAGTGGGAATGACGAAGGGTTGTCCGTCGACGACAAAGCCGACGTGGCAGAGGAAGCCTTCGTCGAGAATGCGGTAGGCGGTTTCACGATCGTAAACCGCGCGGTGAGCTTCGCGGACCACACGGGTGCGCGGGGTGGGCGTATAGGGTTGGGACATTGGAGGAAGAACTCCGGCAAGCGCCAAGGATGGGTGAAGAGGAAGTGTAACACCCGGAAGCAGACTTCGGGCTTTGGCTTCGGGTGGATGCCGGGATTCTAATTAAGTCCTAACTTGTTGCGAGCTGCGGAAATCAAGTAACGCCGGCATTTTACCGGCCGGCAAGACGCCTGCGCTACAAAACCTCACCAGTTGAACTTCAGAGCGAACTGGAACTGCCGAGGATCATATGCGGCTGTTGCCTGGCCGGCGTTGGTGAACAGTGGGCTGACGGCCGAGACGTTGTAACGGTTCGCAATGTTAAACATATCGGTGATCAGTTCGAAGTTGTAGCGCTCGCCGAAATAAATCCGTTTAGCTACGCGAAGATCATCAAACACGGTCCAGGGCGTAATGCCTGCGTTCCGTCCCAGGCTCCCATCGAGGGAGAGCAACGTGCCGTTGAAATCAGCGATGCAGGGCTCTTGAAACACTCCCGTCGGCGAATACTTCGATGGAACCGCGGGGTATCCAAGGGCGGTGCAGGCGGGGTTGACGAAGGTGTTGGGTCGCCCGGTGAGGGACGATTCCTGCAGATTATCGCCATTGCCCGTGATGATGTTGAAGGGTCGCCCAGAGCTGAATTCGATCAGCGGGGCAATGGTCCAGTCGCTGAAGAACTTGCCCGCGAAGCCGTGGCCGCCGAATTTACCCGTCTGATAGACGCCGCTAAAGACGAAACGGTGGCGCTGATCGAACAGTGAATTGGAGCGATCGAGAGAAGGGTAGTAGCTGTCCTGCGGGGTGAGCGTCGCTTGCAGGTCGGTTGAGTCGTCAATGGCATGTGACCAGGTGTAGGAGGCGAGGAATTCATAGTGCGCGCCGAAACGTTTGCGGAGATTGGCGCTGAGGCCGTGGTAGACGGAACTGCCATTCGAGTAATTGGCGTCCATGTCGCCAAAGGGAATGCAGCCGGTGAGCGTTGCGGGATTACAGGAGGTATTGAAGCCAGCCGTGCTGTAGCCCGATGCCTGAAGAAACTGCAGGACAGCCGGGGCTACGATAGTCACACAGGGAGCGGCGGCAGGGACACTGAGCAAAGCGTTACCGATCGATGCATTCAAACCGCTGGGCCGGAAGAAATTCATGAGTGCGGACGAGACCCAGGGCTGCCCGCTCGGATTCTGCCCGCAGGGGGCAAAGCCTTCTGAAGCGGGGCCGCTGCCGACACCGAGCGGTCCACCGATGGCCGCATAGGACGTGGGATCAGTCAGGGCTGCGTTATAGTTCGCCAGCAGCAGGTCGCCGCGCTGAGCGCTGGCGTTGATGGGGCGGTTGAGATGACGTCCGCCATTGAAGTTGTAGGCGAGATTGAAGTCAAACCCTTTGCCCAGGTCGCGCTCGATGCTGAAGTTGGCCTGCTCGGCGTAGGCGAACACGAAGTTCTTGGCTTGGGGATAACCAAACGGTTGAAAGAACAGCGGGAACCCGTCCGTAAGATAATTCTGGTTGAGAAACAGGGAGTTCGGGAAGTTGATCGAAGTGAACTGCTGCTGATTGGGCAGATAACCCAGAGCTGGAAGGAGAGTCGAAGGCCCGGGAGTGCAGTTGGGGTCGTTGACCAAACCCTGGAAAATAGGAATGGCGTTCAGGTTGGCGGGATTGTTTGCGCCAGCACAAACGCCTAACGCCGGGAAAGCCAGCTGGCCGCTGGAGGAACCGTCGGATGCATTCCCGAGGAAATAAAGACCTAGCAGCGGATGGTCGTAGAACAAGCCATAAGAGGCCCGAACCACTGTCTTGCCGTTCCCGGCGGGATCCCACGCCACGCCCACGCGGGGCTGGATGTGATCCCATCCGGTTTGAATGCCCTTCTGCAGTCCGAGGAAGTGGTATCCAGCTTCCGCCAGCGGGGTCACCGGTTTGAACGACGGCGGAATCTCGACATCGTAGCGCACGCCGTAATTCAGGGTGAAGGTGGGGCGGACTCGCCAGGAGTCCTGCCAGAACGCGCCAATGGCTACGTTATGGAACGTGTCGCTGGGACTACCCAGGCCCTGGACGAAATCTCCGGGGATGCCGGCGCCATAAGCCTGCACTGGTGAAAGTCCTGGGATCGGGAGACCGGGAACAGAGAATCCCACTTCAGCGGCACTGACGGCGCCGAAGTCGTAATTCCCACCGTAGTTCACGGTAAAAGTGGCAGTGAGCGGAAGGTAATTGAAATCCACGCCGAACTTAGTGTCATGGCGGCCGATGGTCCAGGAAAAGTTATCGCTGAGCTGATAGCGCTGCTCGACGCGCTGAATGTAGGAGTAGGGTTCGCGGCCGAAATACCCGAAGCCAGGAATGTTGACGGCTGGATCCGCCCCCGCGGCGATCTGGGTATTGTAGAAGTACGAGAGTCCGCGGCGCGCATATTGAAAAGTGACTTCGTTGACCCGGTTGTTGCCGATGGTCCAAGTGTCTTTCAAGACGCCGGTGACGTCGCGGTAGGTCTGCTCGGAAGTGCGTGAGTAAGCGTTCTGCCCAAAGGGCTGGTCCTCGCCGCTGCCTTCAAGACCGGTGACCGTACTTGGGCTCACATTGGCCCGCAGAGTCAGGCGATTGCTGTTGCTGAAGTTGTGGTCGAGTCGAAGCGAGTAGAGGCTCGTGCCCTCGAAAACGGGGAAATTGCCCGCTTGCGAACCCAGCGACGCGAAGGATGCGGGGAGGCCATCGCATATCGGGGTTGCACCGCTGCACGAAGTAATAAATTGGGTCAGGGGATTTCCACTAGTCGCGGGGAGGCCGCCGGGAGCGCCGACTAACAGCGCGAAGGCTGCGGGGTAGCTGCCGTTAACCGCCACGCCAGAGACCGCTCCGGTCAAAATCGAATATTGCTGTAGCAACGAGAGTGGGAGACCGGGTGTGCTGAGGAAGGAGGATTGTTCCGGAGTCACCTGGATGTCAAACGTCCCGGCCGGAGCGCCAAAAAAAGGCGAGGCATCGAAGGGCACTAATCCGAAGTTATCCTGGCCGATCTCGGAGAATCCCGTCTCGTGCCGCCGGGTGACTTCGTAGGAAAAGTAGAAGTATGTCTTGTCCTTCTTGATCGGTCCGCCGAAAGCGGCCCCGGCCTGCACTCGGGTATAAGCAGGATTTGGAACCGTGCTGAACGGGTTCACGGCCTGGAAGTTTCGGTTACGCAAGAAGCCGAAAACGTCGCCGTGAAAGTCGTTCGATCCTGAACGAGTAATGATATTGACCACTCCACCCGACGCGCGGCCATATTCGGGCGCGTAACCGTTGGTGATGATCTGAAATTCCTGGACTGCTTCCTGGGAAACGGTGGAGCGCACGCCGTCGGTCGAATTATCCGTAGCGTCGGCACCGTCCACGTTCACCAGATTGGAGCGGCCGCGCTGTCCGCTTATGTTGAGTCCCGACGTGGGTGCGGCGCCCAGGAACGGGGCGTTGTCGCGTACCACCTGGGAATCCGTCAAAGTGAAATTGATGTAATTGCGGCCGTTGATGGGCAGGTTGTCGATGCGACGCTGCCCGATCGTATCCGTGGTCGAGGTGCGCGAGGTTTCCACCAAATCGGC
>JBEKWP010000107.1:0-13227 GCA_049512915.1 Candidatus Sulfotelmatobacter sp. | reverse complement strand
TTTCGGATAGCTCGGGCCGGATGCTGACGCCGCCGCCTGTAAGCGGTCAATCGTATCCAATCGCGCTCACTTCTCAAGAGCGCTCGAACTACCTTCGCGGCGGATTGGCATTCACCAGCGCGTACACGGATAACGCGATAGGGCCGGTTGACGGGCATCCTGTGAGCGATGTCAGTTACTCGGTATGGCCAACGATCGCGCTCGACGAGACGACACCGCGATCGCACCTGGTCTTGACCTATGCGCCTGGGTTCACCTTCTATCAGCGCGAGAGTTACTTGAACGAGGCGGACGAAAATGCATCGATCAATTTCCAGTACCGCCTGAGCCCACACTTGACTTTCAGCGCAAGGGATGGCTTTCAGAAAAGTTCCAACGTGTTTAACCAGCCCGACCTCGCGTCAGCCGCGGCGGTGTCTGGCGGCACCGAAGGGGGCAATTTCTCGGTGATCGCACCCATTGCGGACCGTCTCGCCAATGCCGGGAATGTCGGTATCGCTTATCAATTTGCCGCGAACAGCATGGTCGGTGCCGGTGGAACGTTTACAAATTTGCACTACCCCGATCAGGCCGAGGTCCCCGGTCTTTTTGATTCGGCATCGCAGAGCGGATTGGCATTCTATTCGGTTCGGGTTTCCAGGACTAACTACTTCGGCGCGACCTACCAGTACCAACGGCTGGTTTCTTATCCGTATCTGGTGCCGGGAAACAACGAGACGCAAACCCACGCATTGCTCCTTTTCTACACGGCGTATCCGACGAAGGGATTCTCGATTTCCGTCTTCGGAGGGCCGCAATACGCAGACAGCGGCGCGCAGTTTTCCGCATGCCCAATCTACGGGACTTCGCCCTGCCCAGTGACGGTGCCCGCGCCCGTGCCGGCTTCGCAAAGCTGGAATCCAGCAGCCGGAGGCAGCCTGAGCTGGCAGGGACACCTGAGCAGCCTGGCCATCAGCTACGCGCATCTGATATCAAGTGGCGGAGGGTTGATCGGGGCTGTGAAAACGAACAACGTCAGTGCGTCGATACGCCAACAACTTTCGCGGATGCTGAGTGCGTCGGTCGCGGGCGGGTATGCTGACAATGACATCTTGGCGGCGCCGCTGAACAGCGGCGGCAATGGACACACGATTTCGGGAACGGCATCATTGCAG
Organism: Candidatus Sulfotelmatobacter sp.; assembly: GCA_049512915.1. Lineage (GTDB taxonomy): Bacteria > Acidobacteriota > Terriglobia > Terriglobales > Acidobacteriaceae > Sulfotelmatobacter. The sequence goes on along the minus strand of JBEKWP010000107.1, from coordinate 12,073 downwards.
CAACAGTTTGGCCAACATCTCAACGTGCAGCTGGGATACACGCGACTTCACCAGGATTACAGTACACAGGGTGCTTACGCGGTGGCCGTCCTGGCTGCGACTCCCGATACCAATCGCGAATTCGTTTCGATTTCCTATCAGTTCTCTCGACCGCTGGGAAGGTAATTTATGGTTGACGATCTCGAAGAGAAAAGTTCGGAAGGCTTTGACCTGCAGCGCTACCTCGGCATTGTGCGCCGCCGCCACATGCAGTTCCTGATACCGCTTTTCCTGGGTTGGGCAGTGGTGTGGGGCGCGAGCTGGGTGCTACCGTCGCGCTACACGTCCAGCACGCTGATCCTGGTGGAGCAGCCCACCATGCCCAAGGACTACGTCACGCCTAACGTGAACGATGACTTGCAGGAGCGGATGCAGAGCATCACCCAGCAGATTCTCAGCCGGACACGTCTTTTGCATATCATCGATCAATTCAACCTGTACGCTGCCCCGCGCTCCCAGCCGTCTCCCGACCAGAAGGTGGACCGCATGCGCAAGGATATCGACATCGAACTCGTGCGTGACGCGCGCAATCAAATCACGGCGTTCAATGTCTCCTATTCATCGCACGATCCCCGTATGGCGCAACAGGTCACCAGTGAACTGACGAATCTGTTCATCAGCGAGAACCTGGAAGTGCGCCAGCAGCAATCGGAAGACACCACAACATTTCTCGAAAGCCAATTGGAAACTGCCAGGAAAAGCCTTTCCGACCAGGAAGAAAAGGTTCGTGAGTTCAAAGGGCAGCACGTGGGCGAGATGCCCGGTCAGTTGGCCAGCAACCTCCAGATTTTGAGCGGGCTGCAATCCCAGCTGCAAAATGAGGAAGACGCTCTCAACACTGCCAGGCAGCAACACGTTTACCTCCAGACGCTCGCCGATCAATATCGGACGCTGCAGGGGACATCCAAGAGTTCCGATGGAACAGCCACGGGCGGATTGCCAGCTCTCGACCAGGAGCTGGATAAGCTCAGGGCGCAGCTGGCCGACCTTAGGTCCCGCTATACCGACCGTCACCCCGACGTGCGCAAAGTGGAGGAACAGATCGCGCAAACAGAGAAGATGCGGGAACAGCTCCTGGCCAGTCTCAAAGCGAATGGTGACGCCCAGACCAGCGCTACTGAGCCGCCTGCCGACACGGGAAGTATGGATCCCGGGCAAGCGGCCCTGCTGGCTCAGATCCAAAGCCAGCTGAAATCCAACCAGGTGGAAATCAGCAATCGCGAGCGTTCCATCGGCGAGCTCAAAGCAAAAACGGACGACTATCAGGCGCGGTTGAATCAGGAGCCAGTGCGCGAGCAGCAACTTTCCGATCTGACGCGTGGGTATGAGCAGTCGAAAGCGAATTATGACGACCTCCTGAAGAAAAAGAATGAGTCCGCCATGGCCACCAGCATGGAATTGCTTCAGCAGGGTGAGCGCTTCCGGGTTATCGACCCTCCCAGCCTGCCCTCGAAACCTGACTTTCCCAATCGCCTGAAGTTTTGTGGCATGGGGCTGGGAATCGGGCTGGCGCTGGGCGTAGTCGTGGCCGGCGCATTCGAGATGATGGATGACCGGATCTACGACGAGAAGGAATTACAGACACTGCTGCCGGTTGCGGTGATCTCGGAAATTCCAGCCATTGCGGCTGCGGCCGACGAACGCAATGAGCGCCGCAAACTCTGGCTCGGGTGGGCGACGGCGGTTTTCGTATCTGGTACGATTTTACTGGGATCGGCGTTCAGTTACTTCCGCGGCTAACGGTATTCCCCAATGTACAAAGCCTTTTACAACCTGAAGCGCAATCCATTCGAGATCACTCCCGATCCTTCGTTTCTGTTTCCCACCGGGAGGCACAATGAAGCTCTGGCCGCTCTATACTACGGCGTCCGGCGGCGCAAAGGGTTTGTCGTTCTAACCGGAGAAGTCGGAACCGGAAAAACTCTTCTGCTGCGCTGCCTGCTGCAATCGCTGAAGCAGAGCAAGGATGTCGCGTACGCGTACATCTTCAACGGACGTCTGTCCCCGATCGAATTCTTGCAGTACATCGTCAGTGATCTGGGACTGCCGGCCGCGAGCCAGAACAAGGGTGAACTTCTGCTGCAGATTGCGCATTATGTCATCGCCCGCAGCGAAAAGGGACTGACGACGGTTCTGGTAGTCGACGAAGCGCACCATCTCTCCACAGAGATACTGGAAGAGATCCGGCTCCTGAGCAATTTAGAGACGGCAGACGAAAAGCTGTTACAGATTCTTCTGGTCGGCCAGCCCGAACTGGATGACAAACTCGATTCCACGGCTCTGCGGCAGCTGAAGCAGAGAATCGCGCTGCGTTCCCGGCTGGTAGCGCTGGATTCGGAAGAGACGAAGGGATATATCCAGCGCCGGCTTTATCTTGCGGGAAGTCCTTACCCAACGGCGCTATTTCCGCCAGAGACCATCGCCGCGGTATATCAGCACTCTCAAGGGCTGCCGAGACTAATCAATACCATCTGCGAAAACGCGCTGATCACCGGTTATGCCCGGCAAATGCCCAGTGTGAGCCCCGACATCATCGACGATATCGCGACCGACTTTCGTCTTGGGGTTCAAACCCCCCCGTTGGAGCAGAGGAAAACAGCGGAAGAACTCGATATGCGGAAAGCCGCGAGGTCATTGCTCGAACTGTACACCCGCCTGCAGGCGGAGCAAGCGCGGGAAGAAAAGACGCTGCGGTTCGAAAGCGAGCAACGTTTTCCCTGAACTTGATTCAGCAAGAAGCAAGTGAGCGCATGAATAATCGTAGGCGAGCGTGAGTCACTGAATTAATCATGAGCAATATATTTGACGCGTTACAAAGGGCGGAATCGGAGAGTTCTGGGACCGAAAATCCCAGGTTCTCCCTTGCAACGGAACTGCTGCAAGCCGCTGAAAGAAAGATGCGTGAGGCCGGCGCAAGTCAGCCACAGGCTCGGGTGCAGTCGCCTGGTCCCGTCTCGGCCGCAGAACTTCTGCGAGCCGCCGAACAGAAGATGCGCGAAGCCGATGCGGCCGAGTCGCAGGCCCGCGTACAGCCGCCCGATCCAACTCCTGCTACCGAGTTGCCCCAAGCCACTGATCAGAAAGTACGCACTGTCGCTGATCCACCTGCTCGGGTGGAGTTAATCGATCCTGCCCCGACACCTTCTTCGTTCGATGATCTGGCGCGGTGTCCGGTGCTGCAAGTCTCCATCCCCCAGGACACCCGTTTAATCGTGGTGGGGAAAGAGGAAAGCTTGGGCGCGGAGAAGTTTCGTTTTCTCGCCGTCCGTTTGCGTCAGCTTCGACAGAGCCGTCCTCTGAAAAAGATTCTTATTACCAGCACGATTCCGCAGGAAGGAAAGAGCACGGTCGCGGCCAACCTTGCCTGCACCTTGGCTCGGAGAAAACAGCAGAAGACGCTGCTTCTGGAAGGTGATCTGCGGCGGCCGACTCTGGCGGCGCGGTTCGGCTTGGGCAGAATTCCCGGCCTGTGCGAATGGCTCTCGGGGCAGACCGAAGGTATCAACCTCTACCGCCTGGAGAGTTTGGGACTCTGGGTTCTGCCGGCAGGCGAGGCGCCGCAAAATCCGCTGGAATTGATGCAATCAGGCAAGCTCGCGCCCTTGATGAGTCAATTGGAAGCCTGGTTCGACTGGATCGTCATTGATTCTCCTCCGGTGCTGCCGCTGGCGGACGCGAGCATGTGGTCGCGACTGGCGGACGGAATTTTGCTGGTTACGCGAAATGGAACGACCGAGAAACGCCAACTGAAGCGCGGCATTGAGGCGATCGAGACGTCCAAGCTGCTGGGAGCATTAGTGAACAGCAGCACAAACGCAGCGCACACTGATTATTATCAACGGTACAGCTCCCAAGCTGACCAACCCAAGGATTAAGCGGCCCGCGGCAAGCGGCCGAAATGTTCTGGTTCCACCCTTCCCCGTCAATCGATACCCAATAGCAGGTCACTTGATTCTTTCCAAGAAGCAAGCCGATCAAGCGAGGAAATCATGAGTACGCAACGCTCTGGTCCGAATGGTTTATCTTTGGCCCCGGTCTCCGAAGCCTCGCCGCTGGGAGATCACGGCATTCTGAACGCCGATGCCTTTCGGCGGATGATCACGCTCGAAAGAAAGAGAAGCGAGCGTTCTCGCAAACCTTTCATGCTCCTGCTCCTCGATATGGGCGATCGCCTTCCGTCCGAGAAAAACGGGAAGACTCTGGGGAAGATCCTTATGGCTCTCTCGGGTTCTACCCGCGATACCGACGTTACCGGATGGTACGCCGACCACTGCGTAGTCGGAGTCATGTTCACCGAAATCGCCACCGGCGATAGCAGTTCGGTGCCCACTACGATCATCGCCAGGGTTACCGAGACGTTGCGCAAGAATTTAACCCTTGAGCAATTCAATCGAGTCAGTCTCTCCTTTCACGTTTTTCCGGAGGACTGGAATAACGATGCTCAGGGGCCGAGTAACCCTACCCTGTACCCCGATCTGTCCCAGCGGGAGGATGCCCGGAAGAATTTCCGCGTGGTGAAAAGGACGATGGACGTTCTGGGTAGCCTGCTCGCGCTTTTCCTTTTCTCGCCAATTTTTCTGTTCGCTGCCTTCGCGATCAAGGCCACGTCGAGAGGGCCGATTTTTTTCCGGCAACGGCGCATCGGTCAACATGGCAACTCGTTCGTGTTCCTGAAGTTTCGCTCGATGTACGTAAACAATGACGCCTCCGTCCACAAAGAGTACGTGCAAAAGTTGATCGCTGGAAAAGCCGACAAACATCCTTCGGACGGAAGCGGTCAAGGCGTCTACAAGCTGACAAAGGATTCGCGGATCACTCGTGTCGGAGCCTTCTTGCGAAAAACCAGCCTGGATGAGCTTCCCCAATTCATCAACGTGTTGATAGGGGAAATGTCATTGGTCGGGCCCCGCCCTCCGGTTCCCTACGAGGTGGAAGCTTACGATATCTGGCATCGCCGCCGGCTGCTGGAAGCTAAGCCCGGGATCACCGGACTCTGGCAGGTCAGCGGACGCAGCCGCGTGACCTTCGATGACATGGTTCGCCTCGACTTGCATTACGCGCGCACCTGGTCGCTTTGGATGGACATCAAGATCCTCTGGCGCACGCCAGGAGCGGTTTTGCTCGGCGAAGGTGCGCACTAGTCAGTTCTCTCCTGCCGGTTGTTCCTGATTAACGATCCGTAATTCACGATGGTGCCAAATATGGTCACAAGTCTCGCAAGACCTCGAAACGCAAAAGCAACGCTTGGGGATGGGGGCGAAGTCATGGTGAAGTTTGGGGTTGTGGGCTATGGGTACTGGGGGCCGAATGTGGTTCGGAACCTTGACCGCCTGGACGAAGCCGAAGTTGTCGCAGTATGCGACAAGAGCGCGGCCGCGCGGAAAAAGGTGGCGAAAGCCTATCCTGAGGTGCTCGTAACGGACGATGCGGCGGAACTTATGTCCTCCCCCGAAATCGACGCCATCGCTGTGGTGACGCCGGTCTGGACGCACTATGAACTGGCTAAAGCAGCCCTCGAGAATGGCAAGCACATTTTCGTGGAGAAGCCATTCACCAGCAACGCTGCCCAGGCGCAAGAACTGATTGAGCTGGCGGCGCGAAAGAATCTGAAAATCATGGTGGACCACACCTTCCTTTTCACCGGTGCGGTCACAAAAATCAAGCAGCTCTTGCAAGACGGAGCCCTCGGCAAGCTGTATTACTACGATTCCACACGCGTGAATCTCGGACTGTTTCAACACGACGTGAATGTGGTTTGGGACCTTGCCCCTCATGACCTGTCGATCATCGACCATTTGATCCAGAAGACTCCCGAAGCCATTTCCGCCACCGGCCAGACGCACCTCAACGGACACGAAGACGTAGCCTTCCTTACGCTTTATTTCCCCGACAAGGTCATTGCTCACATCAACGTGAATTGGCTGTCGCCCGTGAAAGTCCGTACCACGCTGATCGGCGGGGAAAAGAAAATGCTGGTGTGGAACGATCTCGAAGCCGACGAGAAGATCAAGATTTATGACAAGGGCGTAAATGTCACCAGTCGCGAAGGGCTCTATGACTTGCTGGTGCACTACCGCTCGGGCGACATGTGGGCTCCGCAAGTCGAGCAGGTCGAAGCGCTGACCCGGGAATTGTCCTACTTCGTCGACTGCATTGCCAAAGATAAAACCCCCATCAACGACGGCGAGGCTGGGCTTCGAGTGGTCCGGATGCTCGAAGCAGCGAACCAGTCGATCGGCAAGCGGGGAGAGCTGGTTTACCTCTGATTCCCCTCCATTCGTCTTCTGCGAATTGCTTCAACTTTCCTGTGCGTCCCAAAAACGAAATCATGCACCCCACTGTCTTAATAGCGACAACGTCTTGCTGGTACCCTACGGCCCGGCTGGCGATAGCCCTGGCCAGTGCCGGATGCGAGGTTGAGATGGTATGTCCCGCGTCTCATCCCGTGCGCAAGACAAAAGCCGTCCGTCGAATTCACGTTTACCGCGGGCTGGCGCCGCTCACTTCGTTTGCTCGTGCCATCGCCACAACCGATCCCGATTTCATTGTCTCAGGCGATGACCTTGCCACGCAGCACCTGCACCGTCTCTATGCCCGGGAGAAACGTAACGGGCGAGCCAAATCTTCGATCTGTGCCTCGATCGAGCGCTCGCTCGGTGCCCCCGAAAGTTTCCCGGTTGTAAATGCGAGAGCTGCTTTTATGGATTCGGCCCATCAGGAGGGTCTTCGTGTTCCTCCGACCCAGGTGATCCGAAACATCCATGACCTCAGAACCTGGATCGCCGGCACGGGTCTGCCGATCGTACTCAAAGCGGACGGCACGTCAGGCGGTGATGGCGTGAGGATCGCGCACACGATGACTGAGGCTGCACGCTTCTTCAGGGAGCTGCAAGCTCCTCCGTTGCTGGCGAGGGCCGCAAAGCGGGCGCTGGTCGACCAGGATAAAACGCTGGTGTGGCCGTCAATCCTGCGTCGTCGGCCCGTGGTCAACGCGCAGGCATTTGTGGCCGGCCGCGAAGCAACCAGCGCCGTCGTCTGTTGGAAGGGCGCGGTACTTGCAAGCCTCGATTTTGAGGTGGTCAACAAGGCGAGTTCGAGAGGGCACGCCACGGTGGTGCGTGTAATCGAGAACGCGGAAATGTCAGCGGCGGCTGAAAAAATGGCTCGCCGTCTCAATCTTTCAGGAATTTACGGTTTCGATTTCATGCTCGAGTCAGAAACCGGAAACGCGTACCTCGTCGAAATCAATCCCCGGTCGACTCAAGTCGGACATTTGAGCCTGGGGCCGGGACGCGACATCCCAGCGGCTCTCTATGCCGCGCTGTCCGGTAAAGCAGTGGAAGCGGCTCCGAGAATTACCGAGAAAGACACGATCGCACTCTTCCCGCAAGAGTGGATCAGGGATGCCGAAAGCCCATTCCTGCGGCTGGCGTATCACGATATTCCTTTGCAAGAACCTGAACTGATTCGTGATTGCGTCATCAATTATCAGAAACAGAGCGCGTGGTACTCCAAGTCTGCTCGGAAGCCAGTTTCCTCGGTGCCCCGGTCCTCCCAGCCCACAGCTGCTCCCGCGAAGGGCCACGCCGTAGGGCTCGATTGGGGGCGGAAGTAAATCTCCGTATGAATAGCCAACTTTCAAAGAAGAAGCCGCTTCGCATCATGAAGTTTGGCGGGACGTCAGTGGGCGATGCGTCCTCCATCGAGAAGGTGGTCGACATTATTCGCGACGCGGCGCGCGAGAGTGATTTGGTCGTGGTCGTCTCTGCCATGAGCGGCGTGACCAGCCAGCTGATCGACGCAGCCGTGCAGTCCGCACTCGGAGACCGCCTTTCCGTAGCAGCGATCTTCCACGAGTTGCGCAGGCGGCACGTCGCGGTGGTCAACGCACTGATCCATTCCGCTGCGGAGCGAAGTCGCATCGGGTGCGAGATGGATCGACTATTTCAGGAAGGCGAACAGCTCTGCCAATGCACAATGCGCATGCGCGAATTGACGCCGTCGACGCGCGATTCGATCTCGAGTCTTGGCGAGCGCCTGTCTGCTCCCATCGTCGCAGCCGTGTTGGAGGAACATGGGGTAGCAAGCGAGGCCATAGAGGCCACCGAGCTCATCCAAACCGACTCCTGCCATGGCGCCGCCGACCCGCACATGGATGTGACTCGACAGCTCTGTCAGCAGCGCCTGCGTCCACTCGTGCAGACGGGAGTCGTTCCCGTGGTGACCGGCTTTATCGGCGCTACTGCGGAGGGCGTGCTCACGACCCTTGGCCGAGGCGGCTCGGATTGTTCCGCGACAATTTTGGGCGCGGCTCTCGACGCCGATGAAGTGATCATCTGGACCGACGTCGACGGCCTGATGACCGCCGATCCACGCCTGGTACCAGGTGCGTCCACAATCGCTGAGATCTCTTATCGGGAAGCAGAAGAGATGGCACACCTCGGTGCCAAGGTCCTTCATCCGAAAACTCTTCGCCCCGTGACTCAAAGCGGAATTCCACTCTGGATCCGGAACACCTTCGCGCCGGAACGAGCGGGAACGAAAATCACGCCCGCCGGGCCTCCGAAAGCGCTGCCTGGGGCAACCGCTGGCACTAATCCTGCAGCGTGGTACAACGAGCCGCAACGACCTCGCGTCGATGCGGATTAAGCAAAGTCACCCATGAATCCTTACCAATGCATCGCTCCCGATGTGAAGCTGGGGCAAAACGTCAAGCTCTCCAAGTTCATCAACCTCTATGGTTGCGAAATTGGCGACGAATCAAAGATCGGCGCCTTCGTCGAGATCCAAAAGAACGCGAGCGTTGGCAGACGCTGCAAGATCTCAAGCCACACGTTTATCTGTGAAGGCGTCACCATCGAGGACAACGTCTTCATCGGCCACGGCGTGATGTTCATCAACGACAGTTATCCGCGGGCCACGGCGGCGGACGGAAATCTTCAAACCGAGGCCGACTGGAAAGTCGAGCGAACCGTAGTCAAGAAGGGAGCGTCGATTGGCTCTGGAGCCACGATTCTCTCAAACATCACCATCGGTGAAAACGCGATTGTGGGAGCAGGCAGCGTGGTCACCAAAGACGTACTGCCAAGCAGTATCGTCGTTGGAAATCCAGCGAAAGTCTTGCGTTATATCGACCAAATTACGGAGGTTTCAAAGTGAGTGGTTCTCATAGCACGTCCACCAGCACGGCCAACAGCATTCCTTTTCTTGATCTGGTTACTCCGCACGTGGAACTCGAGCAGGAGTTGACTGAGGTCTTCCGCAAAGCTCTACGCACTGCCGGGTTCATCGGCGGTCCCATGGTTGAAGAATTCGAGAAAGCTTTCGCAGCTTTCTGCGACACCAGCCACTCGGTCGCGATCAGCAGCGGCACCGACGCTCTGCGCTTCGCCCTCATGGCCAGCGGAGTGAAGCCCGGCGACGTTGTGGTCACCGTGCCGCACACCTTCATCGCCACCACCGAAGCGATTTCGCAAGCCGGCGCGTTGCCCGAGTTCGTAGACATCGATGAGCAGACGTACAACATGGATCCCGCAAAACTCAAGGAGTATCTGAAGAAGGAATGCACCATCGACGACGCCGGCCGCCTGATAAGCCGCCGCAGCGGCCGCCCGGTCACCGCCGTCGTTCCCGTCCATTTGTATGGACAGATGGCCGACATGGACCCGATCCTCGAGCTGGCTGAGCGCTATCGTTTGGTCGTGATCGAGGATGCCTGCCAGGCCCACGGCGCCGAGTATTTCTCACGAAAACACAATAGATGGATGAAGGCCGGATCCATGGGACGAGCCGCCGCATTCAGCTTCTATCCCGGGAAAAATCTGGGTGCCTGCGGCGAAGCAGGCGCGGCCACAACAAATGACGCAACCATCGCGAAGACCATGAAGATGCTCCGCGATCACGGCCAGGCCACAAAGTACTATCACGACGTCGAAGGCTACAACGGCCGCCTCGACTCGATCCAAGCCGGACTTCTCCATGTGAAGTTGGCCTACCTGGCAAAGTGGAACGCCCAACGCCGCGAACGCGCTGCGGAGTACAAGCGCCTGCTCAAAGCAGTTGACCGTGCCCTGGTTCCCCCCTGCGAGCCGTCGTGGTCGCGCGCCGTCTATCACCTCTATGTGGTCCGAACCCAAGATCGCGAAGGCCTGATGGAGCATCTCAAGAAGGCCGGCATCGGCACCGGAATTCACTACCCCATCCCGCTGCACCTGCAGAAAGCCTACGCATCCATGCACTACAGCCTCGGCGACTTCCCCGGGGCAGAGAAGGCAGCCGCGGAAATCGTTTCCCTGCCGATGTTCCCGCATCTTAAGGCGGAACAGCAGGCCCGAGTGGCAGCGGAGATGTCAGACTTCACATCCATGACGGCTCGCAAACACGTCGAGCATGATGCAGCTTCTCTCGCAACAGCGGAACGGACTGCATAGATGGGTTTCAGTTTGATAGATTCGCGGTGCTTATCCAGTATCAATCCGCTTCGGGCGACGCGCGTCTCGCAACAGCCCGTCCAATTCAATTCTGATGTACCACGGCATCTCCCGATGGGACAGAAACGAGAGTCGTTTAACCCAGACGTCAGTGGCGGCGCCAGAGATCAGATGATTCCTACCTAGATAGGAGCATGCGGGGGAAGTATAGAGAGGGATGCGCCGGGGACCACCCGGAGAGGCTGGACGATTCCAGTCCCCCGCTCCAATAAATCGTAGTCATTAATGCCAGTAACCATGTCCGAGAGTCTCAAATACGTTGTCATCACGCCGGCGCGGAATGAAGCACAGTTCATTGCACTGACGCTGGAGTCCGTGACTAATCAGACGGTGCTTCCACGGAAGTGGGTCATCGTAAGCGATGGCTCGACCGATGGGACCGATGAGATTGTGAAGAAGTACGTGGCACAGCATCCGTGGATCGAACTGGTACGTATGCCGGAGCGCACTGAACGCCACTTCGCCGCCAAAGTTCACGCGTTCAATGCGGGCTACGCGAAAGTGCGTGGCACCGAGAGCGACGTAATCGTCAGCCTGGACGCCGACATCTCATTCGAGAATGACTATTTTGCGTTTCTGCTCGAGAAATTGTCGGCCAATTCAGCGCTGGGATTGGTAGGAACGCCTTTTCGGGAGTTGTCGGGTGGGACCTACGACTACCAGTTCGTCAACATCGAGCACGTGTCAGGAGCATGCCAGGTATTTCGCCGCGAATGTTTCGAAGCGGTTGGCGGATACGTGCCAGTGAAGGGCGGCTCGATTGATCTCATAGCCGTGATTACCGCGCGAATGAAGGGGTGGAAGACCAGGACATTCTCCGAAAAGAGTTGCTTGCACCATCGCGCCATAGGGACCGCCGGGCGGAGCTTGCTGAAGTCACGCTTCAAATACGGCATGAAAGACTACTCAATAGGCAATCACCCGATGTGGGAGCTCTTCAGAACTGCCCGTCAAATGGCTCTGCCACCTGTTCTGACCGGAGGGCTGGCCCTTGCCGCAGGCTATCTTTGGGCAGTTGTCCGTCAAGTTCCGCGTCCAGTATCACGCGAGCTGATTACTTTCCACCGACGAGAGCAAATGCAACGCCTGAGCCAGTTCATTCGCGGTAATCGCTTCGTCACCGACGACAACGTCAAACCATCCCAGTTACACCCAGAAGGTAAGGTAAATTCATGTGTGGAATAGTCGGCGTCTTGGGGTTTAAGAATAGCGACTTTCGGGTTACGAAGCCGTATCTCGCCCGTCTGCGCGATCAAATGATTCACCGGGGGCCGGATGGCGCCGGGCTTTGGATCGACCCCGCCCTAAACGTCGGCTTGGGACACCGCCGGCTCGCGATCGTAGACCTCTCCCCGGAGGCCGACCAGCCGATGTCCAATGAAGATGGAAGCCTCTGGGTCTCTTTCAACGGCGAGATCTACAATCACGCCGAGCTCCGTCAAGCGCTCGACCGGATTCGGCCGCGGCATTGGAAAACCGATCACTCGGATACTGAGGTTATCGTCCACGCATTTGAAGAATGGGGCATCGACTGCCTGAGCCGG
>JBEKWP010000106.1:0-13543 GCA_049512915.1 Candidatus Sulfotelmatobacter sp. | reverse complement strand
GAGTGGCACCCTTGAAAACATCTCCGAAGGCTTTTCGCGCGCAGGTGTCGGATCTCCCAGCAAAGGGGATCAAGGAGTTTTTCAAGGCCCTCGCCCCAGAAAAGAAAGCCCTTGCCGCAATTCGTGCTGCGGCTCGCAAGAATGGCAAAAGCAAGATCTCCCAGCGAGAGATCGATCGCGAAATCCGGCGCTACCGGCGGGAACACTCGCCGCAGTATCCGGAGAAATTTCCACACCCACCCTGTGACATCTGACCTTGCGCCGCACCACAAATCAGTTCAAGATTGCCGAGGCAAGCGCAGTATAGAGAGATTGGACGGGAGCGGTCCTAACCCGTTTGTTGTCTAGATTTTGACCTCTAAGTCTTTTGTTATCCGGATTTTGCCGGGATTTTCCTGCTAATCCGATGATTCCATTAGACCCCCGGGGGGAGGGGGTATCGAGCCAAATCGATATTTCTCCCTACCCTGCCCCGTCTCCCGGACAGTCGCCCGGCACTTTTTTTCAACGGAGATATCCACAAGCCCATTTCGGCTTCCCCAATCGATGTCGGACTTCTACTCGCGAGCTTTTTGCGGTAGGCTTATGCCGCTGTCTAAGGAGACATTTATGGCGCAGAACACTTCCGGTGACGTGGTGAAGCAGGCTTCGACGGTTTCGATTTTGTGGGGAGTTTTGCTGATTGTGCTTGGCATGGTTGCGGTGTGTCTGCCATTGCTGGCCGCGGTGGCGGTTACCGGGCTGGTGGCGTGGCTGATTATCCTGGCGGGCGTCGTTCACCTGGTGCTGGCCTTTCGCGCGCATGGCGCGGGCAGCATGATCTGGAAACTCCTGGTTGGGATTGCCTATCTTTGCTTCGGCGGGTATTTGATCTGGCGTCCCCTGGTGGGCGTGGCATCGCTCACTTTGCTGCTGGCGACGCTGTTCCTGGTCGAAGGCGTGCTCGACGTCATTTTGTTTTTCAAGATGCGTCCGCTACAGGGGTCGGGCTGGGTGCTGACGGATGGCATTGTTACGCTGCTGCTGGGGGCGATGATCTACCTGCAATGGCCGTCGAGTTCGTTGTGGGCGATTGGCACGCTGGTCGGGATCAGCTTGATCTTCAGCGGAGTGGCGCGGGTGATGATGTCGCTGGCAGTGCGCAAGGTTGCAGGGACGGCGACGTCATCGTCGGTAGCGGCTTAACGGGCGGCTGTTCCCACAGGGAGGACGAATAGATGGGAGGATTGATTCCGCTAGGGGACGTGTCTCGGCGTCCGAGGCGTGTCCCCGTGGTCACGATCCTCATCATCCTGGTGAATGTCTTCGTGTTTGTGCGGGAGTTGATGGGCGGCGAAGCGTTCGTGACCCAGTGGTCGGCGATTCCCGCGCAGATTTTTTCCGGGCATGGCTGGATCACGATCTTTACCGCGATGTTCATGCACGCCAGCTGGTCGCACATCATCGGGAACATGATCTTTTTGTGGGCGTTTGGACCGGAGATGGAAGACGTGATGGGCCGCGGGCGCTATCTGGTTTTCTATCTGGTCGGTGGGATCGTCGCCATGCTGGCGCAGATTGCGGCCAGTCCACATTCCAGCGTGCCCAACCTGGGCGCCAGCGGGGCGATTGCGGCGGTGATGGGCGGGTTTCTGGTTACTTATCCTCGCGACCGGATTCGCTCGATTCTGGTGATCTTTATCTTCGTGAAGATCACATTCATCCCGGCGTCGCTGCTGATTGGCTTCTGGTTTCTCACTCAGCTCTTCAATGCGGGACAGGTGGCGCAGGCGCAGACCGGGGGAGTGGCGTATCTGGCCCACGTGGGAGGCTTCATTTTCGGGGCCCTTACGGCGCGTTTGTTTGAGAGCGCAGCGCAGCGGTCTGCGGAGTCCGGCGCCTGAGGTTAAATCAAGGTCAAAGGCAGCCGAGCTCTGCCCGGCGGACAGCCGAGGGCGGCTGTCCCCACATTGCACCTTTGTTCATACTTTGGTGTTGAAGACATCCGAAACTTCCTCTCGATTCGTAACTCTAATGCAGGTGACGACAACGGCCGACTTCGGCCGGGAGGAGTGGTATGTCCAGAGTTTCAGTACGGATGGTGGCGATGATGTTGACGGTGCTGGCGGGGACGCTGGCTTGCCGCGCGGGAAGCGGTGCGAGTGCCGCGGTGCCGAGTCCGATGGTGGATGAGGCCAAGGCTGCGGCCAAGGGTAAAGAGACTGCCGTGGTCGCTGGAGGATGTTTTTGGGGAATCCAGGCCGTGTTTCAGCATGTGAAGGGGGTGCAGAGCGCGACTGCGGGATATTCGGGCGGGACGGTAAAGAATCCGGATTATGAGATGGTGAGCAGCGGCGAGACCGGACATGCGGAGTCGGTGAAGATTGTTTACGATCCGTCGCGGGTGACTTATGGAGAGTTGCTGCGCGTGTTTTTCTCGGTAGCGCTGGATCCGACGGAGCTGAACCGGCAAGGGCCGGATACAGGCACGCAGTACCGGTCGGTAATCTTCTATAGCAACGATGAGCAGAAACACATTGCCGAGGCTTACATTGCGCAGCTCGAGCAGGCGAAGGTTTATCCGCGTAAGATCGTGACACAGGTGGTGCCGCTGCAGGCGTTTTATGATGCGGAGGATTATCACCAGAACTATGCGACGATTCATCCGAGCGATCCTTACATAGTGTTTAACGATGCTCCGAAGGTGGCGAATTTGCGGAAGGAATTTCCGGAGCTTTACAACAAATAGCAGTTCTCAGTTCTCAGTTCGCAGTCCTGACGCGAGGGTCTTTGGTGGGAACCGATCAGGTAGTGGAGGAGTTATGTTTGATTCGGTGAATCGGAGTGATAAGAGTGAAACCAATGTTGGGAGGCGCGTGTTTCTGGCGAGTATTGGGGCGGCGCTGGGCGGGGCGCTCTTGTGGAAGTGGCGGAAGCCTTATGTGATTGCGGTGGAGGCGAAGGCGGAGCCGGGAGAAGTTACGGTTGTGCAGTTCTCCGATGACGGTAAGCGGTTGGCTAAGGTTAAGATCGCCAAGGTAGCGAAGTCCGAGGAAGAGTGGCGGAGGCAGCTTTCACCGGGAGCGTTTGAGATCACGCGGCACGCCGATACCGAGATTGCCTATACCGGGAAGTATTGGAACTTGCACGACAAGGGCATTTATCGCTGCATCTGCTGTGACAATGCGCTGTTCAGTTCGGCAACGAAGTTTGAATCCGGGACGGGCTGGCCCAGCTTCTGGGCGCCGATTGCAGAAGAAAATGTGCGGGAGATACGCGACAGCAGCCTGGGTATGGAGCGGACTGCGATTGCATGCACGGAATGCGACTCGCACCTGGGGCATTTGTTTGACGATGGTCCGCAACCGACGGGCTTGAGGTATTGCATGAATTCGGCGTCGCTGCGGTTTGTGAAGGCGTAGAACTCGGGCGGCGGTTGACTGCCCTCAATCCCGGCAAAAATGGAGTGACCGGCACTGTGCCAGTCACTCCATTTTTTCTTACTTCAACCGTTCGAGGGGGTTGAATTTTATCGACTGTTGCCCGTGTTGGGGCTCTTCAGCGTCACGGTGTCGGAAGGTTGCGGAGCATTTTTCTGTTGTGCCGGCTGAGGCTTGGGTGCGGCCGCTTTGGCGGCTTCGCTGGCGTGGCCAGGGTTGGAGCTGATTGGGTTGACCATGTGGGGAAGATCGGCGATCTGCTGAGAAGCTTTAGTCGAAGCGAAGGTTATTAGTTATCTTTAATACGGGTTATTGGTATTTGCGCTCTGTCAGGTACCTCAGGGGCTGAAGCCCGATCGAAGTCACTGCCTGCAACGCAGGCCTCGAAGGCCTGCTCCACCCTTCTTACTTTCTTCGGTTCAGGCCCCGGTTACGAAGAAGTTTTCTTCGGGCTTTTGGTCGGGATTGTTGGGAGCGACGTCGGCGGTGACGTCCTGGACGAAGTCGCGGCGGCGTTCCGGGCCTTTACGATCGATCACGCGCACGCGACGAGCGGGCATGTTGCTGGGCTCGAGGCTGATGATGCGTCCATCGCGCACCTGGATGTGGGAGCGAAACCAGTCGGTGCGGAACATTCGTCCGGAACAATAGAAAGTAATGCAGGCGGCGATTGGACCTTCGAATTCTTTTCCGGTGCAGGCGAGAATGCGCTTGCCCATTTCTTCGGTCCAGGTCATGCCGCCGACGAGGGGATCGTTGAGGCGGCAGCGCTCGAAAGGAACGGCGTGTGAGATCTTGCGCAATTGCAGCAGTTGCAACAGGACAGAACTCTTGGCCAGGTTGGTGACGACGACTTTGGCCTCGGTGCTGGAGACGCGGTCGAGCTTGATGTGCAGATCGGGCGACCATTCGCGTTCGAACTCTTCGCGGGCGAGGGCCAGTCCTTTGTCGGTGGCTTCCACATAACGCAGCGTAGCGCGGGCGAGGATCACGCTGAAGAAGCAGGTGACGATGGTCGCGATGATCGGAATGTAGCTGACCAGAGTGGTGAACGACATGCGGAACGAGTTGATCCACTGCATGGCTTGGCTCCTCTCTGGGCGCAAGGCGCTGCTCTTGATCAATTTGGGGAGGGCTGCTGGGGCGATCGGTCGGTTTCGCCCCTGAGTTTTGGCCTCGTTCTTTCGGGCTTAGGGAAGTCTAATGATGGAGAAGTGAGGCCTCCAGATGCGTATGGTGCTGGGGCTAGAACGTGGCGATGGAGAGACTTTGGTAACTGCTCAGAGGGCTTTCACCACAGAGACACAGAGGCACAGAGAAAACAAGAAGAAAAAAACAGGAGCAATTTAGAGATCCTCTCTGTGTCTCTGTGCCACTGTGCTGAAAAATCGCTATTCGAGGACGCTGTCGTCTAGTTTTTTGCGGCCCCAGTCGGCTGCTGCCTGGACGAAGGCCAGGACCACGGGATGCGGCTTTTTTTCGCTGGAGGAGAGTTGGGGTTGGAACAGGGTGGCGATGAAGAAGCGGTGGGTGGGGGATTCGATGGCGCGGATTTCGCCTTGGGCGCCGCGGGCCACGATCGGAAAGCCGGCTTCCATGGTGGCCCATTCGTATTCGGGATTGACTTCGAAGTTGCAGAAGAATTCTTCGGTTACGACATCTTCGTCCTTGCCGTAGAACGATTGCAGGTAGGAGCCGGGGCGGAGGCGGATCTCGGGGACTTTGCCGGAGAGTTTGGGCGCGTCGCCTTTGATGCCGGTGACGGCGCAGGCTACGGGGTAGATCACAATGTTCTTCGAAGTGGAGTTGTTCTCGGCGCTGTCCGCATCGGCAATGCCGAGGACGTTGCGGGCAAACTCGATTAACGCGTACTGAAAGCCGCCACAGGTTCCGAGGTATGGCCAGTCGCGGCGGCGGGCGAACTCGATGCCTTTTAGCATGCCGGCAAAACTTTTATAAGGACTGCCGGGCGAGCCCCAGAGGCCGTCGAAGCTTTCGAGAATCTTTTCCGCGCCTGGGGTGGTTAGCGATGGCGTAGGGATCCATTCGGATTCGAGTTTCAGATCGAGTTTGCGGGCGGCGTGCTGCAGAGCTTCTGTGGTGGCGGGATGGGAACGGAATTTAGGATTGAAGTCTCCGAGGATTCCGATGCGAACGGCATTACTCACGTGGTCATTGTACTAGAGCGTGTTGGCGTGGTTGGTGGAGTGCGGTTAGAGGCGTGGTGCGGGGCAACGCTGGGTGGGGACGGGTCGCAGGGGCTAAAGCCCAGATCAGATTTAGGGGATTGACGCGGCGCTGAAGCGCCGCTCTTCCACGTCACTGCGGGCATTCCCCTCAGTCTTCGGGGCGCAAGTCAAAGGCAGCGGCGGGGGCGCCTGCTCCACAGGGCTAGAGCAGGTGGGTTATGGCTAGTAGGACGTAGAGGCTGAGCAGGGCTAGCGCGGGGCCGCCCCAGATCATGGCGGTGCATTTCCATCCTAGTGAGCGGGCGAGGTCGCGCTGGCTGCGCCAGGAGATGAGGAAGGTTGGGTTGTTCTTGCCTTTCCTCAGGACTATCGCTGGGCGCTGGTCGAAGCCGTCGCTGGCGTGGGATGTCGCGCCGGCGGTGGGCTTTACCTGGGCTGCGGCCCAAGCTCCCGGGCTCGAGATGCCTGCCTTTTGAAGTGCGGCGGCGACGGAGGCTGGGTCCGCAGTTTTGGCTGTGCTGGGATCTGGCGACGGGTGGGTTGCACGGGTTGCGGATATTGCTTTGTCGTAGATCGGGTCGAAGGCCGGATCGTGTTGAAGGCCGCCGGAGAGAGAGAGACCGCTGAAACCTCCGTCGTCTCCGGTCACGGGCGACAACCCGGTGCGAAACATTTCCGTGTTGATGGAGAACGAAAGCGCGTTGCCGACGATGAGCGGCGCGGTTTCGGCGTCATGGACTGGATCGGGGGTGAGTTCCAGGCCGGGATTTTCATCGAGCGTGCCGAGCAGAAACAGAGAGTTCTTGGGCTTGATGCAGGATTCTTCTACTTTGATTTTGTTGCTGGTGTTTATGCCGTGGCGCGAGAGGAAGCTGCGAACGTTTGGTGGCGCTTCTTCTTTGGTGGTGAAGAACCCGTCGCAGAATTCCTGCTGGAAGTCGCGATGCAGGTCAAGATCGGCGCCGCTTGGGTCGACCATGACCTTGCCGGTGTTGTCGTCGAGAAAAAAAGGAACGTGCATGCACTCGGAGGCTACCTTAACCCATTGCTTGTTCTTGCCTTGCTGTTTCCACTCCCAGACGAAAGTGCGGTAGCAGTAGCAGGGGCGGGCGGTGATGGGGGCGACCATGGTGTAGGGTCCGACGGCGAGGCCGTTGAGTTCGACCATCCCCATGGAGGCGCTGCGAATTTTTGAAGCGGGAGTGTCAAGGATGAGGCGGCGGCGCTGCAGCAGGCGGAAGCCCTGAACGAAGAGATAGATTCCGGCGCAGATTCCGATTAAGCACCAGAGGATGAATCCGCCGGGGTTCGAGGAATTTAGCAGCAGGGTTGAGAGGGTCACGGTTGAGCCTTGTTGGGGTGGGGCGTCCCCTTATCGAGGCTAGTGGAGTCGGGTGGGGGTTGGGAGTGGAAAGTTTGGGTCAGGCTTACGCTGGTAATGGAGAGTGGTGAGTTTCGCCGAGGTACCCCTGGGCTAAAGCCCTTCATCGTTGTGGGTTCTTATCGCAGCGCTGAGATGCTGCACCACGCAAAATCCCACGACGGACTGGCGTTGGGCGCTGCTGCGACTTGCTGCGCTTGTCTGGACGGCCGAGGCGGCGTCCCCCATTCGTGCGTCCCCGCATTCCACGTTACGTCGCTCGGCGGCGCTTTATTGCGATGTAGGCTCCGGTCAGGGCGGCGAAGAAGACCAGGCCTCCTATTGCGTTTATGCGGGTGGCGAATAGGGTGTGGAGGACTGCGATGGTGGCGAGGATGCAGCCTAGCACCGATCCCCACATGCCTAGCGGCGAGCGCATGGGTAGGGATGCGACCTGCTGTGGAGTCAGGCCGCGGCGGAAGCTTATGTGGGCGGCCAGCGATATGACCCAGGAGAGGATCAAGCCGGAGAATGCCGCTCCCATGATGTAGAGGAACGCTTGTTGCGCGGCCCAGTGTTCGATGAGGAGCGCGGTCACGATTCCGTAGGAAGAGACTAGCAGCGCGAGGCGAGGTGAGCCGGAGGCGTTTAGCTTGCCGAGGCTGGCGGGAGCCCATCCGGTGCGGCCCATGGAAAACAGCAGGCGAGAGGCTACGTAGAGTTTGGCGTTGGCTCCGGACAGGGCGGCGGTCAGGACTACGAAGTTCATCAGGTAGGCGGCGGCTGGAACTTTGGCGAGGCGGAGCACGCTTACGAATGGACTCTCGGAGACACCGGCGTGGTTCCAGGGCATGACTCCGACCAGGACGATGATGGCGGCGAGATAGAGGCCGGCCAGCAGGAAGAATGTGAGGCGCGCGGCGCGGGGAATGTCTTTTGCGGAACGCGATTCGCCGGTGGTGACGGCCAGCATCTCTACGCCGCCGAAGGCGTAGATGGCGAAGAACACGGCTAGCAAAGGAGCGGCTGGACCTTTGGGGAAGAATCCGCCTTGGGCCGTGTATTGAGGAGCCACGCGGCCGGTGACCAGCAACGCGGTGCCGGCGAGGATGAAGACCACGATGGTCGAGAACTTGATCATGGCAAACCAGAATTCGAAGCGTCCGAAGGCGAGCACGCTGCGCAGGTTGACCAGAACCAGCAGGGCTGAGAACACGAAGACCCAAAATACTCCGGGCACGTCGGGGAGCCAGTAAGACATGTAGGTGGCGGAGGCGGTGAGTTCGGCTCCGATGGAGAAAGCGATGGAGGCCCAGTATCCGGCGCGGCAGAGAAATCCCAGATATGGGTTGAGGTAGAGTTCGCCGTAGACGCCGAAGGATCCGGCCGCGGGATGCACGCTGGCTAGTTCGCCCAGAGCCATGGCTACCGTGTAGGCGATGAAGGCGGCTACCAGGTAGCTGAGGATTACGCTGGGTCCGGCGACTTCGAGGGCGGCGGCGGAGCCGAGGAGAAGCCCGGTGCCGATGGAGCCGCCAACGGCGACCATGGTCATTTGGCCGATGGAGAGTTGATGGTGGAGACCTTGTTCGTGGACCAGGTCTGAAGGTTGAGGCATGCGGCACGATAGCAAAACAAGTGGTCGGTGGCCAGTGGTCAGTGCGAACGATTAGGTTCTTCTGGCAACTGATCACTGGCCACTGACCACTGGGGTTCCGGTGACTTTCGTAATCGGCGTCGGGGCTTACGGATTGCTGGGGGTGGGAGCGGCTCCTAGAATCGAGGGAGCAGTACTCTGCCTAAAACTTACCCATGCCTGAGATTACAAAACGTCCCGACCGAGCCGAAATGGCCAAGCGCATTGAGCGCGCCGAAAAGCTGTTGCAGAAGGGTAAGGCTGCTGAGGCACTTGAAGAATATCTGCTGGCCCTGCGCGAGGATCCGGAAAACGACACGGTGCGGCAGCTGGCGGCCGATCTGTGTTTGTCGCAGAGCCGGACCCGCGATGCGGTGAATTTGCTGGGAGAATTGTTTGAGCGGCAGGTGAAGGCGGAAGACGCTACGCGGGCGAGCCTGACTTATAAGAAGCTGGCACGGCATGGCAGCCCGACCTGGGAGCAGAAATTCCGCTTTGGGCAGTTGCTCGAGGGGTCGAACAAGAAGCTTGCGGTGGGTACTTATGAATCCGCGTTGAGTGATCTGGCGAAGCTCGAGAACAAGAAGGGCGCGCTGGAAGTGCTGGGGCGAGTGGTGGCGCTGGAGCCGGTGCAGGCGAATTTCCTGCGGGTTGCGGAGCTGTCATCGGAACTGGGCGACAGCAAGGCAGCGGCGGCAGCGTTCAAGCGGGTGGCACAGCTGGCTGCGACGGCGGGCGGCGATCCGGCGCAGTGGTATGAGCGCGCTTACCAGGAAGATTCCTCGGACGAAGAGATCACGCTGTCCTACGGCAAGAGCCTGCTGGGGCAGGGGCAGGTGGGAGCTGCGATCTTTATTCTTGAGGCGCAGGTGAACGCGGGGAAGAATTCGCCGCAACTGCGGGAGATTTATGCGGAGGCTTTGCTGGCGGCGGGGCGCTATGCAGACGCGGAGCCGCTGGTGTGGCAGCTGTTTGAGCAGAATCCCAACCGCATGCAGCAGGTGACGGCGTTGATTGGACAGCTGGCGGATGCGGATCAGGATGAGGCTGCGGTGTCGCTGGCGCGCAAGCTGGGGCAGTTCCAGGCGAAACGGGGCGAGCGGCGGCAGTTTGTGGCGGTGATGCAGGAAGTTACGGCGTCGCGGAAGGCATCGCCGGAGATGCTGGAATTTTTGGGCGAGCTGTTCAATGCTTCGAACCGGGAAGGCGACTACTGCCAGACTCTGCTGAAACTTTTTGATGTGTACTGCGGGACAGGAGATTTTGCGAAGGCGGCGGAGTGCCTGGACCGGGCTGCAGAAGTGGATCCTTATGAATCCGGCCACAAGAAACGGCTGGAGATGTTGAAGGGGAAGGTCGACGAGAGCAAGTTTAAGGCAATCGCGGCGCGGTTTACGCAGAGCAACACGGCAGTCGAGTCGGTGCAGGCACAGGAAGCGACGCTGGGGGCCTCGACGTTGCAGGACTTGATGCTGCAGGCGGAGATCCTGGTGCAGTATGGCATGCGGAACAAAGCGGTCGAGAGACTGCAGAGGATTCAGGAACTGTTTCCGCGCGAAGAAGAGCGCAACGAGGATTTGCAGCGGTTGTACATGGCGGCGGGGATGACGCCGAGTTATTCGGGGTCGACGCCGCTGCCGGCGGCGGCTACGGCTGGGGCTTCGGCACCGGCGGTCGCGGCGGCAGCGCCGGCGCCCGATCCGGCGGCGGAAATGCGGAACGTCACTCGAGTAGCAGAGATCACGCGCAAGCTGTATCACCAGGCTACGGCTCCGGCGGTGCTGACCACGGCAGTGAACGAGATTGGCGGGCACTGGGAGATCTCGCGATGTGTGGCTTTGATGCGGACGCCGGGGTCGGCGCCGACCGCGGTACAGGAGTTCTGCGGCCGGGGAGTGAAAGCTGGGACTTCCGGGGCGATCAAGGAGGTGCTCTGCGCGCTGCAGGATCTGGGTTCGACAGAGCCGATCATTATTGCCGACGCGCAAAACAGTCCGGAGCTGAAGACAGCCCACAAGGCGCTGGCGGAACTGGGAACGTCGGCGATTTTAGCGTTGCCGCTTAGCAACGGCGAGGATTCGGTGGGCGTGCTGGCGCTGATGCACAACAAGCCGCGAACCTGGCCTCATACCGATGCAGTGGTGCTGAAGACGCTGGCCGATCAGATGGTGATCGCGCTCAATAACGCCGGGCTGCGGCGGCTGGTGAAGAATCTTTCGGTGACGGAAGAGAAATCGGGGCTGCTGAAGCGGGGATCCTATCTTGATTTGCTTTTGGCGGAGAGCAAACGGGCGGTGCAGAATGCGGCGCCGCTTTCGGTATTGCTGATGCAGTTTGGGCGAAGCGCGGCGCTGATCAAGGAATATGGCGAAGCTGCGGTAGAAGGCGCGATGGAAAAGATTGGGCAACAGTTTGCGGCGAACATCCGGACCAACGATCTGGCGTTTCGCTATGACACGACGACCATCGCGATCATTCTCGGGGATACGGCGGAGAAAGAAGCGATGATGGCTGTTGAGAAATTGCGCAAGATCATCGCGGGAGTGCACTTGCCGGCAAAAGACGGGGCGGCGAAAGGCCATGCCATGGAATTCTCGGCAGGGCTGGCTGAAGCCGTGGTCAAGGAGAGTTACGATCCGGTAGATATTGTGACGGAAGTGATCAATCGCGCCGAGCATGCGCTGGCTAGTTCGCTGGGGCAGGGGCATGGGAAGATTGTGGCGCTCGGGGCGGCGCGGGCCGCGGGGGCCGTGGCGTAGAAGAATTGAGTCATTGAGCCGATGAGTGATTGAGTCATTGGATCAATCCTAATCTTGAGAGAATTCGACGTCTAATCCGGAATTTGAATACTTCCATCAGCCGCTATCGCGAAGCCAGGATTCCACGCTACTTCCCATAGAAAACCGTCCGGGTCGGAGAAGTAGCCGGAATAGCCTCCCCAGAAGGCTTCCTGGGCGGGCTTTTGGATCCTTGCTCCTGCGGCTTGGGCTTCTTTCAACACTGAATCCACTTCTGAGCGATTGCGGGTATTGTAGGCCAGCGTTACTCCGCTGAAACCATTTCCTTCGGGCGCGATGTTTGCATCCTTCGCCAACTCGTGGCGCGGGTAGAGGGCTAGGGCCATGCCTCCTGCCTGGAAGAATGCGATGCCTTCCGTTTTTGCCATCGAACGGCGCCATCCCAGGCGCTCGTAGAATTCGCGGCTGCGGATTAGATCTGTTACTCCTAACGTGATCAGGCTTATGCGTTGTTCCATTCGGATTCCTCCTTGGCCGGGTACGGAAGACAGCGGTCGAGCTGCGCTCGACGGACAGCCGAGGGCGGCTGTCCCCACATGGGCATGTCCGAAAACTACATACTGCCCGGTGATTCGGTTAGTGGTCAAATCTGTTTGTGCGCTGCTACACTAACCAGTTTGACTGGAAGCCGTCTCGTAATGAACCGAAGTAGTAGGGAGGCTCCCTCAGGGGCTAAAGCCCTCGTCTTTATTGGCTCCGGACGGCACGGCTGAAGCCGTGCCCTTCCCGAACGATTTGTGAGATGGGTCCTGTTCGTTTTGATGCGCTCTAATCCAGAGATTCTTTCAGGAAAATCATGTTGAAGACGGGTGATATTGCGATTGTCAGCGGGGCGCGCACGCCTTTTGGGCGCTATTGCGGGAAGTTGAAAGATTTTACGGCGCAGGAGTTGGGCGCGGTTGCAGCCAAGGGGGCGATGGAGCGGGCTGGGGTTGATCCGAAGGAATTTGATCATGTTGTGTTTGGGAATGCGCAGCAGACTTCGGGCGATGCTTTGTATGGGGCGCGGCATGTGGGGTTGCGGGCGGGGTTGCCGATTGAGACTCCGGCGCTGACGGTGAACCGGCTTTGCGGGTCGGGGATGCAGTCGATTGTTTCGGCGGCTCAGATGATTATGGTCGACGAGGCGAAGATTGTGCTGGCGGGCGGGATGGAGGCGATGTCGCAGGCTCCGTTTGTGATTCGCGGGAGGGATGGATTTACTTTGGCTCCGGGCGGGAAACTCGAAGATTCTTTAATGGTGGCTTTGCTTGACAGCTATTGCGGGTCTTACATGGCTAACACGGCAGAGCTTTACGGGTCGGAGCAGGGGATTACTCGGGAGATGCAGGACGAGTTTGCTTTGCGGTCGCAGCAGAAGGCGGACGCGGCTTATAAAGAAGGACGCATTCAGGAGGAGTTGGTTCCGGTTCCGCTGAAGAATTCGAAGGGTGAGGCTACCGGGGAATCTTTTACGGAAGATGACCACCGGCGGCCGCAGACTACTTTGGAAGGGCTGGCGAAGTTGAAGACTGCGTTTGGTCGCAGTGGGACCGTGACTGCTGGCAACGCGAGCGGGATTGTGGATGGCGCGGCGGCGGTGGTGTTGATGTCGCTGGAGGAAACGCGGAAGCGGAATCTGGTGCCGCTCGGGCGGATTGTTAGTTGGGGCGTGGCTGGGGTTGAGCCTAAGGTGATGGGGCGGGGGCCGGTGCCGGCTACTAAAATTGCGCTGCAGAAGGCTGGGCTTTCTTTGGACTACATTGATTTGATTGAAGTGAATGAGGCGTTTGCGGCGCAGTATTTGGGAGTAGAGAAGGAGTTGGGATTAGACCGCGAGAAAGTTAATGTGAATGGCGGGGCGATTGCGTTGGGGCATCCGCTGGGGGCGACTGGGACTCGGCTGGTGATTACTTTGTTGTATGAGTTGCGGCGGCGGAAGAAGAAGTATGGGCTGGCTACGGCTTGCATCGGCGGCGGGCAGGGGATTGCGATGATTGTGGAGACGCTGCTGAATTTCTAGAAGCGGGATTTTCTCACCACGGAGGCGCAGAGAAAAGCGGGAGTGCGAGCCTGAGAAACGGTTAGACGTTCTATGCAGCAGAAGCTAAATCCCAGCGAGATGATGCTCGAATCATTACGCGGATCGTCCCTGTCGTCGG
>JBEKWP010000105.1:0-13576 GCA_049512915.1 Candidatus Sulfotelmatobacter sp. | reverse complement strand
GCGTGCAACTTTGCGGGACGTGGTGCCCAATCTCATAGGCCATCCCCAAGGTCAGAGCCGCGACGTCATCTCCGTACTGCGCCTGGTGGCTCACCGTTTGCATCTCATACCGGCTCAAGCCTGCCACAAGTGACGAGGCTGCGGCGTCGGTTACTCGCAGGTGGCTCGGTTCAAACAGTGCTGAAGGGGGCGGTTCAAGCGCAGGTGGCTTAAACAGAGGCAGGGTTGCATCGTCTCCGCTCCCCGCAGCTGTAGCGGATTGGGCCTGCCCAACATCGGCACGCGCTGGCAAGTCAGTGACTGCCATCCTCGGGACTCGATCAGCGGCTTTCACCGCGGTGAGGGTGGGGCCGTGAATTCCCAGCAACGAAGATACGAAAGCGACCATGATCGCCAGCACAGCAACGGGTCCGGCGTACGCTGTCGATGCTCTTGACGCACGTTTCAAAACGGATGCGGTCCGCGTGGCTAGCGCGTGTGGCATTCCTTCATATGCATCCCTGACCGGTACGAGACGGAGAGCGACTCGATATTTAGCTCCGGACCGCACAAGACGGAAAGTTACTCGCCGGTTCATCTGGATGCCGGCTGTCTTCCCTGGCGCGGCGGCCTTCTCGAAAACATCGGGCGCCGGGAACGGACCTGGCTCACCGTGCGGTGAGCATGGGAGGTCTGGCGCCAGGGCCAGCGCTCCCGCAACTTCAGCCCGCTGGTAAAGTGGTGCGACCGTCAAGCGGCTTGAGACGATACTCGGATCTCCACTCAGAGCTGCACTCAGACCTACAATTTCACAAATCTGTGGTGTGGGCGCTTCGGCGACCGCTTTCGCCGGCTCAAAAACATTGACCGGCGAAGGCAGTGCAAGAGTGGTGTTCCGTTCGTCTTTGTCGGAGGAAACCGCGAGGCTAGTCACTTCCTGGGGTAACTCAATCACGTGTGATTCAATCAGGTCTGGTCGAATCATGCGGGATTCAATCAATTCCCGATCGCGCTCACACTGGAGAACCCAGGCCGCCTCCAATAGCTTTTGGAAGGAGGAGACATCGAGGGTAAATCGCTGAGTCATGCCACGATTCTTCACGGGCGGTCTAGCCCATCTGGAGAATATTGTATCCGCCCGCCCGGCATCTGTCGAGAACTGGCGTTGGACGGCCATTTGCGGGGCGGTCTGCGTTCTCATGCCGGGTGGTTGAAAGATTTGGTGGAGCTAGTCGGGATCGAACCGACGGCCTCGTCGTTGCGAACGACGCGCTCTCCCAGCTGAGCTATAGCCCCACATGCTGGAGGGACTGCCTGTTTACGCACTCATTTTAGCAGCGTTCCCACCTCTCCACCAAAGTCCGCAGCAATTCCCTGCCCTTGGAATCGTGACAGTTACCGGGGTTGGGCCAGACTGAACAAACCATCTTGACGAACTCTCCCTCCGGGCGTCTAACCTTTAGATCAGTAAGACACGCCGGCTAAGGGTTTACTCGAAGATGTTTGCACAACTGAATCCGGTAGGGTTCAAAAGTCAACGCAAAGTCCTGATGGGCTCACTTGCGTTTCACGGACTGCTGTTCGCCTGGCTGCTGCATAGTTCGGAGCCTCAGTTATTGACTGCATCTTCCATCGCAGTGGGGCGCAACGGCAAGGTGTTCACGCAGCTCTATTTTCCTACCCAGTCTCCCGACGACAGCACCACTAGTTCACCAGCTCGCGCCACTGAAATCTATCGACATCAGCGCCTCGGTCACCAGAAGCTGGCGTGGACGCCGACTCTCACGCAGCCTAAACTTCCCTTGCCGACCCCGCTCACCTCATCCGAAGCTGAAGACAATTCGAAGGTTGCAACGCTTTCGAAGCTGGGCCATGGGGCGCCTGCAGGACTTCCCTACGGAAGCCTTCCCGGCGGTCCAGTCTATGGCGACGAGATTCGCCCCGCTCTGCCCATCACGACCTCCGATCCCGTGGTCTACCCGTGGCAACGGCCAGAGTCCGAGGGCAAAGAGGTGATCGAAATCACGATCGACGAGAGAGGGGAAATCGTGCGCAAAACCGTGCTGCAGAGCCTCGGCCCGGAGATCGACGAAAAGTGCCTGGCAGCGCTCGACAATTGGCATTTTCAGCCGGCTACTCACAACGGAGTTCCCATTCCTTCGAAGCAGGACGCCATCTTCCCCTTCAAGGCGCGCGGTTGATTTGTCCAGATCGAGCCATCTTTGCCTAGCGGTGAGCCTCCGCTCTGTCTTCCAGCCGCTATAATCAATTTGTGACCGCCACGACAATTCAACCCGTAGCCTCCGCGGATTTTCCGACGCGCTGGGGCGCGTTCCGCATCTACGGTTTTCGCGGAGAATCCCCGGATGGAGGCCGCCAGGCTGAGGAAGCGGTCTCCCTGGTGATGGGCGACGTTCACTCGGTTCCTCCCCTGGTGCGGATTCACTCGCAATGCCTCACCGGTGACGTTTTTCATTCCTTGCGCTGCGACTGCCGCCAACAGCTCGAGATGGCGCTGTCGATGATCCGCGACGAGGGCGCAGGCATCCTGATTTACGAGCAGCAGGAGGGCCGCGGCATCGGCCTGATGGCCAAGCTGCAGGCTTATGAGTTGCAGGATTCCGGCCTCGACACCGTCGAGGCTAACGAGCGCCTCGGCTTCAAGGCCGACCAGCGCGACTTTGCCCTGCCCGGCCAGATTCTCAAAGCGCTCGGCGTAAGCAAGGTGCGCCTGCTCTCAAATAATCCGGAGAAGGTTGAGGCTCTCGAACGCGCCGGCGTGGAAGTCGTCGAGCGCGTGCCCTGCGAAGTCGAGCCCAGCCGCCACGCCGAAGAGTACCTGAAAACCAAGAAAGAAAAGCTCGGCCACTTATTCAGCTCGTGATAAGAGTTTCCTCAAAGCTCCGCGGTTTTTCGCCGGCAAATCGCGCGACGCAGCTCGAGCCAGAGCAACGTAGATTTCCCGAACCTCCGGAACCTCAAGTAATACTTGAAGGTGTTTTCTGATCGTCGCCACATCCCCGCGAGCGATAGGACCGCTAAACGACGCCGCCGCGCCGAGCCTCGCGTAGTTCGCCAAAGTTTGCCGCAGAATCGGAAGCATTCTCTCGCGTGCCGGCTTTCGAGCGATCCCAGCTGCACCAGCCACGCGCTCGCCGGCCACCAACAAGGCAGTCAACAGGGGCGAGGCAAACATCCCCCAGGCGTGATAAGCCTCCTTCTGTCGCTTGCCGATCGCGAACGGCAGCCCGCGCATTCGCAGAACAATGGTCCGAGCCGCCCGCACAGCCTTCGGATCTCCCTCGATTGCGAAGGACACTGCTGCAAGCGATGGCCGCGAGCCTCGCACAAACGTCATCAGCGGGTGCACTGAAGCAACCGCTGCCCCCCGCTCCCGCAGAACCGCAAGCTCGTCGCTGGTCAGTGCGCCACTGGAGTGCAGCGCGACCTTGCCCTGCCAGTCAGCCGCACCGGTCAGGGACGCTGCCGCGCCGGCAATCGCTCCATCTGGAACGCAAAACCAGACAACGGCAGATCGAATCTGCACCCGGGCCGCCACCACAACCGCGGCCCCAACTTCGCGGGCCAACCGCCGCGACCTCCGCAAAGACGCTGCCGACCTCCGTGAAACGATCTGGTCGATCCTGTATCCGGCTTCGCGCAACGCTACAGCCAGCGCGCCTGCCAGGTTCCCAGCACCCACGATTGTGACAAGCGGCTTTGTCGACAGCTTCGCAGACATGCCCGGCAGAATAGCAGAATGCTGAAAACCGAATCGCGTGCTTTATATTGTTGTCATGGCAAAGCGTCCGCGCTCGAAGACAAAGAAGACTCATTCCATCAAGGCTGCACATGGCAACGCCAGATTGATTTCCTCCCGTACGGTGTATCGTGGCCCAGTCTTCTGGGTGACCACCGACGACGTGGAGGAACCCGGGGGCGTCCGCGCTCATCGTGACGTGATTCATCACACCGGCTCTGTGGTGATTCTGGCAGTCGATGAATCAGGTTCCGCGCCGCGTGTCCTGCTGGAGCGCCAATATCGCCACGCCGCGAACGGCTATCTGTGGGAGCTGCCGGCAGGCCGCATCGATGCCGGCGAAAAGGCCCTGCGCGCGGCCAAGCGCGAGCTTTTGGAGGAGACCGGATACACCGCCAGGAATTGGCGCCGCATCCTCAACTTCTATGCCAGCCCCGGATTCGTCGCCGAAACCATGTCGGTATTTCTAGCCACAGGCCTCAAGGCAGGCCCCGCTCACCCCGAAGCCGATGAAGTAATCCACAAGCGCATGGTCCCGCTCTCGACTGCACTCCGCATGGTATTGAGAGGCACGATTCGCGACGCCAAAACCATCTCGTCAGTGCTCTGGCTGGATCGCCAGAATCGCAAAAAGTAGGATGCCGTGCGGGAAGGGTGCCTGTGGAAACGGGCGCCTTCGCGAGCCTGCCCTGAGCGAAACCGAAGGGTTCAGCCGAGCCCAGCGAAGCGCCGGCAGCGCTTCTGCTCTCAGCCCCCGCCCTTTCGTCTTGACACCCCAAACCCAATCGCTTCAAAATGCATCCTATGCGGGCACGTCTGGGGCCCCCCAATGCAGGACGTGCGGAAAGAAGGGGGTGTACGTGGAACGTCTGAAAGGCACCGTCAAGTGGTTCAATAACGCAAAAGGCTACGGGTTCATCGGGCGCGCGGATGGTCCCGACGTTTTTGTTCACTACAGCGCCATCACTTCCGAGGGCTACAAAAGCCTGCAGGAGGGCGATACCGTGGAGTTCGAAATCACCGAAGGACAGAAGGGGCCGCAGGCCGCGAACGTTAGCAAGAGCGCCTGACCTCGCAGTTGATCTGCCTTCTCCAGGATCGCACGGCCGTTCAGCATCCCAACGGACGGACGGGTAATTTTATTTTCCGTCGTCTGCCTCTTTTCTCTGTGCCGCTGGCACTCCCTTCCAATCTTGTTTAATCTTTAGTCCGTGGACAACAAATCCATCGCCAACATCTTGTACGAAACCGCCGACTTGCTCGAGATCGACGGCCAGGATTCCTTCCGCATCCGCTCCTACCGCAACGCTGCGCAGGCCATCGAAAACAACACCGAGCAGATAAAAGACATCATCGGCGAACCCAAGAGAGTGCTGGCCATCCCCGGCATCGGCAAGGGCATGCTGATCAACCTTCAGGAACTTTTTAAAGACGGCAGCCTCAGCGTGCAGGCCGACCTGCTGAAGAAATATCACCCGTCGATGCTGCAGTTGCTGAAGATCCAGGGTCTGGGACCAAAGACGATTGCGCTGATCTGGAGCGCCCATAAAGTGTGCGACGTCGATGGCGTCGAGAAACTTGCGCGTGAGGGCAAGATCCGCGAACTGCCCCGCATGGGGGAGAAACACGAGCAAAAGCTGCTGAAGGCCATCGAAGACTACCGCCGCATCTCCGGCCGATTCTTAATCGACGCCGCCGAGGCCGAGGCCGACAAGCTCACCGA
The DNA here is from genome assembly GCA_049512915.1 of Candidatus Sulfotelmatobacter sp. Lineage (GTDB taxonomy): Bacteria > Acidobacteriota > Terriglobia > Terriglobales > Acidobacteriaceae > Sulfotelmatobacter. Next base: position 8,114 of record JBEKWP010000105.1, on the reverse strand, counting down.
GTATCTAGCGAAGTTTCCCGGCATCGACCGTATCACTCCGGCAGGCTCCTTGCGCCGAGGCCGCGAAACCGCCGGCGATCTGGATATTCTGGTGACGGGCACTGCTTGTTGCGACGATGAGCAACGTGCGAGCGCCATCGAATACGTAGCCAAATATCCACCCCTCATGGATGTGATCGCAAAGGGCGACAACAAGATCAGCTTTCGCCTGCGTAGCGACCTGCAAGTCGACGTTCGCCTGCTGCCTCCGGAGTCATTCGGTTCAGCCATGCAGTATTTCACCGGATCGAAAGCTCACAACGTCGCGCTGCGCCAGCGCGCCCTGAAGATGGGTTACACGCTAAACGAATACAGCCTCGCCGACCTCAAAACCGAAAAGCCAGTGGCGGGCAAAACTGAAGAAGAAATCTACGCCAGACTCAAGCTCGATTACATTCCACCCGAGTTGCGGGAAAATCTGGGCGAGATCGACGCCGCCGCAAATCATACGTTGCCGATTCTGATTACGCTCGATGACCTTCAAGGCGACGTGCACATGCATACCGTCGAAACCGACGGCAAGAACACCATCGAAGAAATGGCCGAAGCCGCCAAGGAGCGCGGCTACAAATACATGGCTATCACGGATCACTCGAAGAACCTCGCCTTCGCCAATGGCCTGGATGACAAGCGTGCCATCGCTCACATCCAGCGAATTCGCGCCGCCAATGACCAGATCGATGGCATCAAGATATTTGCGGGAATCGAAGTGGATATCCTCGCCGACGGCGATCTCGATCTCTCCGACGACGTCCTCGCCCAGATGGATATAGTTATCGCCAGCGTGCATTCCGTGTTCAATCAGGAACCGGGCAAGATGACCGAACGACTGCTCAAAGCAATCGCAAATCCGAACACTTCCCTCATCGGTCATCCCACCGGGCGCCTGCAGCTTCGCCGCGACGCCTACCATTTCGATATGGACGCAGTGCTGACCGAGGCTGCAAAGCACAAAGTCGCGATGGAGCTAAACTCCTACCCCGACCGCCTCGATCTCAACGACGTGCACTTGCGTCAGGCCAAACAGAAAGGTGTAAAGATCGTGATCAACACCGACTCGCATCACACCTCGCATCTCGACAAAATCCGCTACGGCATCCTGCAAGCGCGGCGCGCCTGGCTCACCAGGGACGACGTACTGAACACTCTGCCCGCGCAAAATTTCGCCAAGGCGATGAAGCATGAGTGGAAATGAATTCCCAGGCTAGGAGTACAATCCAAAAGCGCGAACGCTTCCATGCCCGATCAAACGCCAAATCCTGCCGCCCCCACTCCGCCGCGGCCGAGCGCACCGCCAGACGCTGCGGCCACCAGCCCGCAACGCGGTCCAACGATCAACATCGCCGACGAATTCGGGACCGCCAAACGCAACCTGCCCCCACTCAAACCGCTCCTGCTGACCACGGCAGCGATACTCGTCATCGTCGCCGTCGTATCGTTTTTCCAGCGCGCCAAGCCGCAAGGCGCCGGATCGCTCGATGCTGTAACCGCGGTGGGACTCCCGGGGCAAAACACTTGCCTGGTCGCCCTGACCTTCACCTTGCATAACTCCGGCAGGAAGTCGCTCTGGGTGCATGACATTCAAGGAAAACTTGTAACGTCGAGCGGAATAGCCAGTAGCGACGCAGTTTCGGCCGTCGACTTCGACCGCTACTATCAGGCTTTTCCGGCGCTGAAAGCGAACACGCAGCCGGCTCTTTCTCCAGAAGACAAGCTGCAACCTGGTGAGGAGGTCAAGCGGACTGTGATCGTCGGCTTCCCAGTGACCCTGGAAAACTTCAACCAGCGCCGATCCGTTAGCGTAGTCATCCAGCCTTACGATCAACCCGTACCGGTGACTCTAACCAAGTGACCGCCAAGAACTGCAGAAGCGTGAGCACTTCCTCGAAAGATCCAGATGCGATTTTATAAAACTATGAAACCAACTCGGCACATTCCTCGCGGCATCGCGGCCTTCCTCGTCTTCGCTTTCTCGATTCTCTGCGCGGAGGCAGCACCACCCTCGCACAAAAAGTATTTCGTATACGTTGGCACCTATACGGCCGAGGGAGGCAGCACGAGCAAGGGCATCTACGCCTATCGTTTCGATTCGGACACGGGCGAGCTAACCTCGATCGGCGTAGCCGCCGAAACCACCAATCCGTCGTTTCTCGCCGTGCATCCCAACCACCGGTTCCTTTATGCCGTGAACGAAACGAGTAACTATCAAGGCCAGAAAAGCGGAGCGGTCAGCGCCTTTTCGATCGATCACGCAACCGGCAAGCTGACGCTTTTGAATGAGGTCGCCTCCAAAGGCGCGGACCCTTGCTACATCACAGTAGATAAGACCGGTAAATACGTTCTGGTGGCCAACTACACCGGAGGCAGCGTAGCGGTATTCCCGGTGCTCGAAGATGGACGGCTGGGCGAGGCTTCAGCCTTCATCCAGCACACCGGCCACGGTGCGGATCCCGAACGTCAGGAAGGACCGCACGCTCACTCGATTGACTTGTCGCCTGACGAGCGCTTCGCCATCGTGGACGATCTCGGCCTCGACGAAACGCTGGTGTACAGATTCGACCGCGCCAAGGGTTCGCTCACCCTGAATGATCCGCAGATTTATACGACGCTTGCCAAGGCCGATCCCGGGGCTGGCCCCCGGCACTTTGCTTTTAGTCCTAACGGCAAGTTCGGCTACGTGGTCAACGAAATCCAGTCCACGGTTTCCGTCTTCAGCTACGATGGCTCCGCCGGCGTTTTGCGCCGGTTGCAGACCATTTCGACCTATCCGAAAGACTTCGCGGCGCACAACGATGACGCCGAGATTCAGGTCCATCCTTCAGGCAAGTTTCTCTATGCCTCGAACCGCGGCCATGACAGCATCGCCGTATTCGCCATCGATCCGGGCAAAGGGACTTTGACGCTGATCGAGTATGCGTCGACCAAAGGCCAGACTCCGCGCAGTTTTGAGATTGCCCCAGGAGGTTCGCTCCTGTTCGCGGCCAACGAAAAGTCAAACAACCTTGTCGTGTTCAGCATCGACGCCAAAACCGGCCGCCTCACGCCGACCGGCAAAGTTCTGGATGTGGCCGAACCGGTGTGCGTGAAATTCGTCCCGATCGACTAGGCCGCCGTTCAATTGGCCGTCACCGGCACGGGCGCGGCTTTCGGAGTGCTCAGGTAGCCCGTCGCTTTCTTCTTGTCCACCGTCCACACCACCAGCTCAAACAGCAGGTGATCCCGTCCCGAATAGAACTGAATCGGCTCGGAGGTATTGCGATCCTGTTTCTCGATGGTTCGGTCGTCAGAAGTCACATTTACCGTGAACTTGCCGTGTTTGGGATCGGTCTTCTTAAGCTGAAGGCTCACCGTCGCCACGGGCTGCGGCTTCGCCCCTTTGAGCAAAGTGAATTCGTAGTAATTGCGGTCGCCCTTATGCTTGAGAATCTCCAAATCGCCGCGGGTATTGGCGATCAGGCCACTCTGCACTCCCAGGTCGCCCACTGCACTCTGCAGTTTCGCTTTCGTGGCTTCCAGATCAGCCTTGGTGGAAGCCACGTCGGTCTTCACCCCGCCGACGTCAGTCTTCACCCCGGCCACTTCGCCGGTCACCTGCCCGAATTGCTCCTTTGATTCCTTCTCTTGCTGCGCCAGCCGGGACTCATCCGCCTTCTGTTGCGCTTGCAGCGCGGCAGCGCGCTCCAGCAGTTCTTTCTTGGTCATGCCCAGCTTCTGGGCAATCGTCTCTTCCTGGGCTTCTGAGGATTGCACCCTCTTTTGCAGTTCCGCAACTTGCGCCTGGCTCGCGCTCAGGTCCGCGGTCAGCTTCTGTACATGCTGTTGCGTGGTCACATACCCATACACCGAACCCGCGACAAAAAGAATTGCCAGGATCACCAGAATCCACTTCCCTGCAGTCGACTGCTGTTCAACTTGTATCTGTTCGCCTTCGTCCGGCATGTAGTTCCTCCGAGGATGAACCGCCTTGACAGCGGATTCCATTCAATTGTTTAGCACAAGCGCCGCAGTGTCAAACGGCTCAGGGAATTTTTCGACCGCACAAAACACACTGATGAATTTCGGGAAGGGTGCCACGGGCGGAGCCAGGTTAGCGGCGAAGCGCCAGCGCTTCCCGCAAAACCGGGTCGGGATCGTGACGGATTGCCGCCGCTTCGGACCCGATCCGGCCCTCGGCGCGCTTGCTGGCATCGGCCAGGAACTGCCTTTGCGATGCGTCGGGAAGAGCATTCTCGAGCCCGGACTTCACGAAGCAAGCGTATGCCAGTCGAGCCGGAAACCCAGAGCTATCAAGAAAGCGTCCGTAAGCCAGCCAGTCTTCGGCGCTCGACTCCTTGTCGCCAATCGAGTCATCCAACTGCAGCGCATGCTGGTAAAGCTGAAGTGCGTGGCCCAGTTTGCCGGCATCCGCCTGTAGCGCCGCTTCATTCACGTCGGCAATGCTCTCAAGCTTAGGCTGCTTAGTCTGATCGGCAATGGTTGCCGCCAATTCGTAAGACTGAATCGCCAGCGTTTTCTCAGACGCCCGTCGCTGGCAGTCCGCCATGCGAAGCGCAGTTGCAATCACCTTCTCCGGCACCGGACGTTCTCCCACCGGCTGCCGGGCAACCGCGTTCAGAAACACCTCATACTGCCCGGCCGCAGCATGAGCCTTGCCTTCGTGATCGAGTTCATTCGCCAGGTAAAGATGCGCGGCCATCTGGCGGGGGTCGGCGGCAATCGCCCGCTCCCAGCTTTCCACGGCCTGATCGGGCTGACCCAGGCGCAGCGCCAGCAGACCACGATCCACCAGAAGATTCGCGTCTTTGGGGGCGTACTTCAGCGAAGCATCCGTCAAACTCAACGCTTCATCGATGCGGCCTTCGCCGATGAGGAATCGCAAAAGCGCCTGCCGCGGGGCGGGATCGGCTGGGTTTACCTGTATGGCCTTGCGCCACGCGGCTTCCGCAAGCCGCCCCTGGCCTTCGTCCAGCTCTCGCCGGGCCAGACGCATCTGCACCGAGGTATCGAAAGAATCCATTGCGGCGGCACGCTGCAAGTCCCGCAGATTATCGGCGCGCAGCGACAAATAGTATCGTGCCTGATCCACCGTTCCCCACAACAGCAGCATGAGAGCAGCGCCGACCCTCAGTTGACGGGCGCCCGCCGTTGCGCCGGTAAGCCAGCTCCACGCCTGAGATAGGCGGCTTCCGGCTCCCAAAGCAGCATCGGAGATGCGATCCCGTGAACTCAACAAAAGTGCTGCGATCTTTCCATCGCGCAGCTTCCAGATGGCCCCGTCTAGAAGAAAGTGGTGGATATTCACCAGGGCGGTGAAGATCAGAAAACTATTCGTGAAGTCGTGGTGGAACACGCGGCTCGCAAGCCATGGTCCGGGAACAAACAACGCGATGCCCCCGGCAATCAAAACACCGAAGTATCCCCACGCCCGCCAAGGACGCCTGCCCTCACCGGCAGCCTCGCGGCGGGCGTAGTAACTGGTAATCCACAGGTACTGCGCGGAGTGCATCACGGCCAACACGCCAGTGCTATAACGGCTCTGCGGGATTTCCCAACCTTTAATCAGCGAAATGCCCGCCGGCAAGACGAACCACAGAAACTGCGACGAAAACAAAGTGAGCGAAGGCAACAGCTTCCGCCAGCCGGTCTCGCGCGCCAGGCGCGACAGCCCGAACGTGGCGAGCGCAACAAATGCCACCGCCAGCAGAATCTGCTCCCACCGGCTTACTATCGGAGGAATTCCGAGAGAAATGAAGAGCGGGTCCGCCGAAGCCCCGGTATGGAAGCCCAGAAACAGGATCAGATACGAAGCGATGAACGCACCATAGAGCGCGCGGCGTACCGCCTCACTCGGCTTCGCCCCCGCGCGACGGGCGAACATCATGAACAAACCGTAGTTCTGCCCGCTGTAATGCCAGGGGCTCCAGGTTAAATAGATGGTAAAGATCCAGGGCAAAATTCGAACCCAGGAATGCGCCAGGACCAGCGTCAGCACGATCAGCGCCGTAATATGCACCGTGAAGATCCGGTATTTCTGGAAGTCTTCTTCGCGGTGATAGGCGCGATAGATGGTTGCCATGTAGTGCGGGTAATTGAAAAACAGCGCCAGCGCATAAAAGGCGACCGACCATGCACGGGCGCTCGAAGCAATCGAGAAGTAAGAGATCAGCAACAGCGGAGCCGACCACGCCCCGCATCCGACGATGAGATCGAGCCAGGGACTATAAATCCACGGCGATGCTGTGGCAGTTCTGTGCCTCGGGTTGGGCTTCTGTGCGGCCATCATTATGTGTAGGGTTTGATCGGATTATAGGGGGCAGAAGGGTAACCACACGGGTAACGAAGGTAACAGAGTCGTCTTCTACAATGCGGAGGTGAAGAATTGGGATGTGATCGTAATCGGGGGCGGCATCATCGGTCTCTCGCTGTCGATTGAGTTGCGTCGCAGAGGCGCGAGCGTCCTTGTGGTCGAGCGCGGCCAGCCCGGCCGGGAGGCGTCGCATGCCGCTGGTGGCATGCTGGTCGATTGTCCGCTTGAAACGTCCGCCGCTCTGCAACCGCTGGCCACAGCCAGCGCGCGCCTGTATCCCGAATTCGCCGCCGAGATGGAAGTGGAATCAGGCAAGAAGGTTGATCTTCGAGAGCAAGGCACGATTCTCTTCCCTTCGGCCGAGCATCTTTCTTCTTCGTGCTTAGAACAAATGACGCTTCCCGCGCCTCTGAGTGAACTCGAACCGGCGCTCGCTGCTCTCAATCAACCTGCTTTTTATCTGCACGAGCGCAGCGTCGACCCGCGCGCCCTCACTGTCGCAGTCCTGCAATCAGCAAAGCGTCGTGCCGTAGATATTTCGTCGGGTGAGGAGGTAACAGCCATCAATCTTTCCGACGGACGCGTCGCTGGCGTCATCACGACCAAGACCTCATTCCACGCCTCTAAAGTCGTCAACTGCGCCGGAGCATGGTCGGGCGAGATCGCCCCTTACGCTTTTCCCACGCGGCCGGTTAAGGGACAAATGCTCTGCCTGCTCTCACCCTCCCACAATCTGCTTAAACATGTGATCCGTGCTCCGGAGGTTTACCTGATCCCACGCAGCGACGGAAGAATTTTGGTTGGAGCCACCGTAGAAGAAGCCGGGTTCGACAAGCGCACCGACGTCGGTACAATTCAGCGCCTATACCATGGCGCGATCGCCATCGTTCCCGAACTGCGCAATGCGAAGATTCTCGAAGACTGGGCCGGCCTGCGTCCCGGAACTCCCGACGCATTGCCGATTCTCGGCCTCACGGCGACTCCCGGCTATTACGTAGCCACCGGCCATTTTCGCGACGGAATCCTCTTAGCCCCAATCACAGCCCAGGTGATGGCAGACGTAATCACCGGAGCAAACTGCAGCTACGACCTCAAACCGTTTTCCGCTGCCAGGTTTTTCAGTTAGAAAAGTCGGGAAAGGTTTTGCCGGCACGGGGACAGCCGGTCGGCTGTCCCACGCGGAGCAAAGCGAGGCACTCCGCCGTCCAATTCCTTCGGGTATACTGAGACGTTTCCGCAAGCGATTTATTCCGCAGAGTTGCGCTCCACCATAGAAAGGACCAACCATGGCTTCCCCCGCAGTAGACTTCGCCCGCAATAATCAGCAGCGCTTTCTGAGCGAACTCAAAGACCTACTCCGCATCCCTAGCGTCAGCACGCTGGAAGAACACAAACCCGACGTACAAAAAGCAGCGGACTTCGTAGCGAACGAACTCCGCCGCATCGGCATGGAAAATGTTGAAGTCATCCCGACTAAAGGCCATCCCCTGATCTATGCCGACTGGCTGCATGCTGGCGGCAAGCCCACGGCACTCTGCTATGCCCACTACGACGTGCAACCGCCAGATCCGCTCGACGAGTGGGTGACTCCACCTTTTGATCCCACCGAGCGCAACAACAATATCTACGCGCGCGGCGCAGTCGATGACAAAGGCCAGCTCTGGATGGAGGTGAAGGCTCTGGAATCGCTGATGAAGTCCGGAGGCGGCAAACTGCCCATCAACGTCAAAGTAATTTTTGAAGGCGAGGAAGAAGTAGGCGGCGAATC
>JBEKWP010000104.1:0-29454 GCA_049512915.1 Candidatus Sulfotelmatobacter sp. | reverse complement strand
GCGCTCTTCATCGGGGGAGGGGATGGCCTTGAACTTGTTTTCGATCTCGGCCTCGTGAGCGGCGGCGGGAGCGGTGAATCCCAGGATGGAGGTTTGGGATTCGATGAATTTTGGTGAGTGGAGCGCTAGCGTTAGAAGGATGCTGATGGAAAACGACATGGGCAGGCGCGTGCTCATGGTGGCATCTCCTTGCAGACGAGATTCACGTCTTTAACACAGGGGACACAGGGGTCCACAGGGTAAAGCTTTTGCTTTACTTCGCGATGGTCATCTTCACTACTTCGCTTTGTAGATCTCCGACAGCAAGTCCGGCTTCGATTCATCGCGCACCAGGTGAGGGTAGCGTTCACCGCCGTGGTAATCGAGCGCGTAGGTCTTGAAGTAGTCTGTGTTCTCGACCAGAAGTTCGAGGGGAGCGGTGCTGCTCTTGCCCGCCCTGAGCGCGTCGCGCAGCACTTCCGGCGAGTAGTGGCGGCCGTTTACCGCGATCAGTTTCATGCCGGGACCGATTCCAGCCAGTGCCGCGGGCATACCCTCGATGGTGTCGGTGATGGTGCCATCTTCGCGCAGGTCGATCCCGATCGAATACGCTACGTCGATGAAGTGTCCGCCGCCTTCGCCGCCTCGATCCATTTCGGAAGGAGATTCGTCGTAGACTACTTTCCACCCGCTGCCTTCAATGCCGCCGAGCGGGGCGCCGGGTCCGTGATTGGTGAGCCGTTCCGTCCAGAAGCCGCGCCAGTCGTAGGAAACGACCTGATTCAGAGCATTGACGACATCGTCGAAGGTGTAAGTCTTTACCATGGGCCCCGTGCTGGGGGCGCCGTGGAAGAGCTTGCAGAAGTCATCCAAAGATTTCTTGTCCTTGCTCTGCTGGCGGATGATGACGTCGGCCCATAGCCAGTCCAAAGTGCCTTCGTCGTAGAAATCGGTTGAGCGACGCCAGGATTCCCAGGCACGCGGAGAAAAATAAAGCTCGGGAGCGGCATCGGCGGTATCTTGCAGATTGCGCCATTCGCGGCCGGGAGTGTGATCGAGTTCGGCGGCGGTCATGGACAAATCGTCCCGCGCCTGCTCCGGAGTCAGCAGTCCGCTACGGGCAGTCAGCACGGTGCCAAGGTAATTCGTCAGACCTTCGTATACCCACAAGAGATCGTCTTGCATGGGTTGTTCATAGTCAGGCGTGGCCAGGTCGGCGGGCCTGCGGTATTTTCCGTTCCATGAATGCACGTACTCATGGGGGAGCAGGCTGGCTTCCATCTTGCGCTCGCCTTCATCGACGAGCCCACGCTCATCGACGCGGCTGTCGTCGGACTCGTGGTGCTCCAGTCCGAAGTGGGCGACGTGATCGCTCAGGCTGAACAGGAAGTGGTAGTCGCGATAGTGATGCGCGCCGAAAAGCTTGTTCGTCTGTTCGACCAGATTCTTGTAGTGGTCCCAGACTTCTTGCGGAGGCTCGAGAGCGGCGGCGCTGTCGGCGGCAACGTCCATCTCGACCAGCGGGTCGTCGGCCAGCTTTACGACCTTGAGGAATTCTCCTGTGATCACGGGGGAATCGACGAGCGTGGTCAGGGAAGTCGGCTGAAAAATGATCTGGGTATCGCCGTTATGTCCGGTGAGCGACGTCGAAGCGATGGGTAGCGGCGTGCCATATTTCCAACCTGCGGGGAGTTTCAGAGTGGCTACGTAGGTGAGATCGTCTGACTTCCAGCCCTTGGGGTAGAGCAGGACCTGATTCCAACTAATGACGGCCATTTTGTCGGTAGCGGAGGAACCTGCGGAGAAGCCGCCTTCGAAGGTCGCGGGAGAGAGGAAATCGAGTTCGGCGTTTACCTCATTTTCGCCGGCTGGGACTTCGACGTGAATGGTGAAGCCGTCGAGCAGATCGCGGCGCCACTTCAGAGTCTTGCCGCCGGCGCTGAATTTCAGTCCGGCGAGGTCGATTACGGGGCCGTCGGGAGCGTGCTCGCCGGGAATCCACTTTGGGTAATAGAGGGTGAGGTCTCCGGGGCTGGCGGGGATCTTCAGCTTAGCGTGGAAGATTTTGCGGGGCGTGGAAGTGGCGTCCACGAAGAGGGTGATGCTTGGCGGCGTGGCTGACCAGCTGGCAAGTGAGAAGAACAGAACACAGACTACTCCCAAGATTCTTGAGAGTTTCATTTATAAGGGCCCCCATTCGTTCGATGAACCGGATCGCACTGTCTGCAGAATTTTAGATTCTAGCAGGGAGCGGGAGAGCGGTACAGGGAAGCACCAGCGCTGCTATCATCTCCACGATGTCGCGGCGCGGGAAATTCATCACGTTCGAGGGGCTGGACGGAACCGGCAAGAGCACGCAAATGCGCAAGCTGGCAGCCGCTCTGCGCACAGCAGGGCATAAGGTGGTGGAGACGCGCGAACCGGGAGGAACGCCGACCGGGGAAAAGATTCGCAGGGTCTTGCTGGACTCGGCGACCGAGGGTTTATCGCCATTCGCGGAAATGGCTTTGATGTTCGCGTCGCGGGCGCAGCACATCGCGGAGGTGATCCAGCCGGCGCTTGAGCACGGGCAGATTGTGCTTTGCGATCGCTTCACCGATTCCACGGAAGCTTACCAGGGCGGCGGGCGGAAGCTGGGCAGCGAGGCGGTGCTTGAGTTGCATCGCGTGCTTTGTGGAGATTTGCAGCCGGATCTGACGATCCTGCTCGATTCTGATCCGAGGATGAGCGTGGGGCGAGCGCGGCGGCGCAATCGGCGGGCTTCGCATGGTGCGAGCAAGAATTCGCACAAACATCATTCTGACGAAAACCGCTTCGAGCAGCAGAACCGGGCTTTCTTCGGTCGCGTGCGTGAAGGCTATCTGGCGATTGCGGCAAGGGAGCCGCAGCGCGTCGCGGTTGTGAATGCGAGCGGGACGCCGGCTCAGACGCACGGGCGGATCTTGGAAGTTGTTGGGCGAAAGCTGAAAGCGGGGCTGAAAAATTCTTGAGCTGCTCCATTGGTGAGGGCCAGCCGGTTCATTTTGGCAATGTTTGACATAATTTGATGAAATGACATATTATGGAAAATGTCATGGATGATCTGAATGAGAGTCATACCCGGGTTAACGAAAACGGGCGGGTTGTTATCCCCGCTTCTTTTCGACGTGCCCTCGGTATCCAACCCGGCGAGACTGTCGTTCTTCGCATTGAAGATAATGAGTTGCGGATTACAACTCTGCGGCAGCGCCTGGCGAAGGCTCGGCGACTTGTGCACAAGCACGTGCCGGCCAGCACTTCTCTGGTAGATGAGCTAATTGCCGAGCGGCGCGAGGCAGCGCGGCATGAGTAGAGTCGTGCTGGATACTTCCGCGCTTCTTGCGATTCTGCACGAGGAGCCGGGATCACAAGTATTCACGCAGCAATTTGACTTGCTGGAGAACGCGGCCATGAGTGCAGTGAATGTAGCAGAGGCCTATGGCAAGTTGGTTGACCGGGGAATTGGTCCCAGAGACGCATGGGAAGCTGTGATTGCTCCAGTCCCTGAGATCATCGATTTCGACAAGGAACAGGCGAAGATCGCAGGAAGGTTGCTGACGCAGACCCGCTCCCTAGGACTATCGCTTGGGGACCGCGCCTGCCTCGCGCTCGGGATGGCGCTCGGAGCGCCCGTCTACACTGCGGATCGGGCGTGGAGGGATTTGAGGCTCAAGGTATCGATTCATGTTATCCGGTAGAGTCTGACATGCCCTTCTCCGATTTTCACGGAAACGCCGAAACCGTCAATCGCCTGCGCGACATGCTGGCGCGGAAGCGGTTCCCGCATGCGGTGATCCTTTCGGGGACGCGGGGGTCGGGCAAATACACGCTGGCACTGATGCTGGCGCAGGTCCTGAACTGTCTGGCGCCGACTGAGACCGATGGGCTGCCGGACTTCTGCGGGCAATGCGCGAACTGCCGCCGCATCGCCCAGGCTGGCGATCTTGATGCCCGCTTCGCCGAGGCAGTGGAGACGCGCGAGGGGCTGCGCGAGGCCGACAAGAAAGATACTCGGCTGTTTGTGCAGACTCATCCGGATGTGCTGATCATTCCTCCCGACCCTCCGCAGATGATGATCAAGGTGGATCAGGTGCGGCGGGTGATCGAGACTATTTACTACCGTCCGTCGGAAGCGCGGGAGCGGGTTTATATCTTCACCGACTCGGCCTTCATGAAAGAGGCGGCGAATTCGCTGCTGAAGGTTCTGGAAGAGCCTCCGGAGTTCGCTACGATTTTTCTGCTTTCGGAGAATCCGGGGGAGCTGCTTCCGACCATCCGATCGCGATCGATGATCTTTCCTCTCGCTGCTTTGCCGGTCGAGGAAGTGGAAGGCTACCTCGCGAAATACCGCCCGGAGTGGAAGACGCCGCAGCGCGCTCTGGTTGCCAGACTGAGCGAAGGCGCGCTGGGACGGGCCCGCACCTTCGATGTGGATGCGTATGTGAACGCCCGCGCGGACGCGCTGACCATTCTCAACTCGGCCTTGCTGGGAGGCGAACACACACAGCTTTTCAAGATCACGGAATCCTACCGTGCCGGCGCCGAAGGGCGCGAGAAGACGGAACAGCTTCTCCGCACCCTTTACTCGCTGCTGCGCGACCTGATGTTTCTCAGCTCGGGGGCGCCGGAGCTGGTTCAGAACACTGACATTCAGAACCAGCTCACGAAACTGGCTGAGGCTGCCGACTTCGACTGGATCGCCGCGGCTTCTGACCGGCTGGCCGAAGTGGAACGCGGCATGCGCCGCAACCTGCTGCGGTCGTTGTCGCTTGATAGCCTGAGCCTGGCGCTGGAGAGAGTCTGAGGTTCTCCGGGTGCGCGGAGGATTTGCGTCGCCCTACATCCAGATCAAGAAAAACGAGGGACGGAGCCGGATAGAATTCGAAGCGGATGGAATCTGAAAAACAAAGGCGACTCCCCACACTATTTCGAGCCACGGAACGGTCAGCCAAGCAACACGATATGGGGCGCTACCCGGACGTGCGGAAAGCAAGCTCATGGCAGGTGCGACGAATAACTTCGTGAGCGGAGCCCGACTCAATGAACTCGAAGCCGTAGCGAAAAGCGCTCCTTTGGCGAACCGTGGCATAAATGTTCACACGGCCGAAAGGAAGCGTGAAGACCAGCTCCACGACCTCGGCCAGGGGAACTTCAAGTCTCAGCATGGCTGAGATTCCGGATTCACTGATGTCTACCGTATAACCTTGCAGGAGGCCGCAGGTCTGGGAATTGATGCTGATGTCGACCTCGATTTTGAACCTGGCCTGCCGACGGGCATCGGCAATCGTTCGAAGAGCGCTTCCTTCTAAATGATTCTCACCTTCAAATACCGGCTCACTCGCCGTGACGCATAGGTGGCCGCTCGGATGACTTGTTGTTTGCCGGCGATCCAGGAAAGGTATGTTCATTTGATTGCTCCCGTGGCGAATACTGTGCTTCCAGCGATTCCCTTCAAGACAGTTTCCAGTGGTGCGACCAGGACGCCTGGACCTTCAATGATGCGAGTCGAAAGGGATGCTGAGTTCAGCAATGGTGCGCGAACGGCTGGCGGTATACACCCATTGCTTTACGGCCGCCATGGCAGACTCGCCCAGGATCGGATTGCCGCCCAAGAGTTTGACGGTCTCCACATTTCCCCCAGGGCCGATGGTGAGTTGAAGGCGCACGGTCCCTCCAATGTTCAGGCGCTTCAGAGTGTCGGGGTAATCCGGCTCGACCCGCGTGAGTAATCTTCTTTGGGCGGCGTTGCCCTCGCGGACGATGGTCAGAGTCTTCACATTTTCCACAGCAGTTCCGGCGCTCACATATCCGATCGCACCTTTCGTTCTGGCCACATAAGCCACCACTTCGGCGTCGGAGCCAAGTTGCCTGGGCATAGAACCTCTACCGGAGAACACGAGAGCGCGATAGTAGCTCTGCAGGTCGTCGTCGGTTCCAGCGGCGAGGTATTCATGGAGGAAGGCTTCGTGGACCGGCCCATCCTTTTCGAAGACTGCTTCGACGTGAGTACCTTCCCTGAGCGAGTTGGACTCCTCCAGAAATATGCTTCTGACCTCATTCGCGGAAATAATGTCCACTTTGAGACTTCGATTGGCGATCACTTTGACGTCGGCTGCAAGAACGCGAAATGGGGCAAAGATTACAACGACAGCGAGGAGTGAAAGTAGTTTGCGGTTTTTCATCGAACCCGCTGGCATTAACCTGGGTGTAGAATCCGTTCGGATACGGACCGCTTCCATAGCCATTCATGAAGTGACCTTCCACTTTCACGTTCCAGAACTTGTTGAGGTCAACCCGCCCCGTAATGACCTTGTCGTAATCGTGATTGGCAGGCAGGTCGGTGTTGGTTGCCGGAGGATAAAAGGCGGCGAGCGCGCCGCCTACAATGTTCGAGATTGTGTAGTGAGAGTAATAGGAACCGATCTGAACCCGTTTGCAGATCCGGTAAGCTGCGGAAACGTACCAGCCTCGCACATCGGCGAAGCTCTCCGAAGTTCCGCTGAAGAGTTCCTGGTTGCGCCAGTAACGGCGATACTCCGAATCGATCCGCAATCTGCCCACGGTGTACTCGCCATAGAATTGATTGACCCAGTCGGCTTTCGAGATCTCAGAGTAGGGCACCAGCCCGGCGCCAGGATTAAATGCGTCTATGGCTGAGCCCTTGGCGCTGATGTTCCCATTCAGCCGCGAAGCTCCCATCAGAAGACCTTTTAGCGGAGTCTGCCAGCGAAGATCGGCGCCATATTGCAGGCCGCCAAAGCTCGTGATTCGTGCTCCGAAACTGCTTAAGTAATAGGGATAGCCGCTGTAGATGCTGTCGCTCCGGTGCCCGGCATAGGCCGTGTAGGCGAGAATTCCGAGCCGGTGCCTGAGTGAAATCTCCCCGTATATATCCCCGCCCAGATGAGCGATAGTCGCGTCGCGGAGGTCGGTCGGATATACGCTTTGCGGGAGCAGGGCAAAAGTGCGGAGGAAATCCTCGTCTTGAGTGTCGTTATAGAGACCTAGTGTGGTCTTAACCTTCCCGCCACGAACCCCGAACCAGCTCTTGAATCGGTAATCGGCGACCGCCCAGTCGAGGGATGGATGGTATTGGCCGAGTTGGCCAAGGTTGCGGTCGTAGCCTTGCGCCCCGATCCGGAACTTATCCGTGACCTGAGACGACATATTCAGCCCGAAATCGGTAAAGGCTGCGCTGCCCTGGCTCGTATTCATGGTCAGCCAGTTGTTGTCGTTGGTGTAGACGAATCCCTGCGATAAGAAGCCGTGGACCTGGACGGCGCGGTCCAGCACTTTGAACTCCTGTGCCATCAGGGCGAATTGGCCCGCCTGGAGGCACCAAAGCGCAAAGATCAGGCTAAGAATTCGCTTGTGCATAGGCCTCCGGCAGTTGATCGGGGAAATTGGAGCGAGAGCAATCCTCTGCGTGCACGTTAAGCTCCGTGACGCTCGGGAGCTTAAGTTATAGATCTTTCATGAGTTGAAGGATGATGATTGAGCCGCGGGTGTCTGGCAATCGGACGATTGTCCAGCGATCCGTCGCACCAACGGACCTCACGCTGATGAAAACGCACCACCGCACCCCTGTCTTCTGCTGTTGCGTATCTCGACCTGCCGCACTGGAAATCGAGTCAACTGTCGTTAATAGCCGATGACACTCAAAACACCGCAACGGGTGCTGTGACGATTTTTGGGGAACATCTCGCCGCGCAGGGCATGATCTGGTCGGCTCAGGGCAAATGCTCGAGTCGCAGGGCGACGCCAGAGTAACCATAAGCGGATCTAAGTTAGGCGTTTTCATGTTTTTACTGAGATTACCTTCGGTGGTTCTACGCCCTTCAGATAGATTGCCCCTGCCATAGGCAACGCCTATAATTGACCTACTCTGGTTTAAGAATTCTCCGTCAGGTTCCGGGTAGCAGCAAGCGAGGGTGGAGTCTGTCTTCCCTCATGGCAAGGTGAAATTGGGAACCCGGTTTATGCGAAAGCGCCTGCAAATCGCCCTGATGGCTAGCACCGTAGCCGCGACCTCTCTTTCTCTCACGTCCCAGCTCCGCGCCGAAGGCGGCGATGGAGCGCCTGAAAAGACCACTACGACCAAGATCACTGCAAGTGATGAAGGCGGCCGCAAGATCTATGTCAACGAGCCTGTCCCGGCGAGTCAAACCCATCATGCTCAGGAGTCAGAAACGCCCCGGCGCAGTCTGATGTACTGGAGTTCGAAGGAGAATCGCTGGAAACCCGTTCCTGGACCCAATGCGGCAGCCATGAAGGCTGCTCGCTCGGCAGCGGCTGAAGTCAGCCAGTATCTGGGGCATGAGTCGACTCAATCGGCAACGGCGAGAATTGTGAACGCCAATTTTCGTGGACCGATCGCAAGCCCCGGCGACATCGACAGCGCCATTGAGGCGGCTGCGGCGCGGCATAATGTGGACCCGAACCTGGTACGCGCGGTGGTGAAGGTGGAATCGAATTTCAATCCCAACGCCGTCTCGCGAAAAGGCGCAATGGGGCTGATGCAGTTGATGCCTTCGACCGCGCGCCAGTTGAAGGTGAACAATCCGTTTGACCCGGAACAAAATGTGGACGCCGGCGTGCGCCACTTGAAGCAGCTTCTGGAAAGTTATGACGGCGACATTAAACTGACCCTGGCCGCCTATAACGCGGGCGCGGGAGCGGTGGCGCGCAGTTCGGGCGTGCCGCACTACGCCGAAACCCAAAACTACGTCCGGCGGATCACCAACCTGTACTACGGTGTGTCCGACTTTAACTCGGGCGCTTCGCACACTCCGGTGACGGTGCAACGGGATGCGCGGGGCGTGCTCTACATCAGCAACACCGATTAGGTTCGCGGCATCGGTTTACTTTTAATCTCTCTGGCACCCAGGCATCAGGTTCAACCAACTGGTTCAAAAAAGCAGGAACGAAGGCACGGGCTGGTTATTTTGAAGAGTTCATTGCGCCAGCGTTGTCTATGGGGAGCGTTGCTTGCGCTCGTGGCGGTCGTTGCTACGGCTCCGGCGGCCGAGGCTCGCACGCATCACTCGGATGCCTGGGCGCGGGAACATTTCGCCAACGCCGAGCGCATGCGCGAAGCCCTGAACGGAACTCCGGCTGCCGATCGCTCCCGCCGCGACTACCAGCGTGTTTTGAATGCCTACCGCTCGGTTTATCTTGGAGCGCCGTCTTCGAGCAAAGCTGATCCCAGCGTGGTTGCCGTGGCGGAGACGCTGGTGGAAATGGGACGGCATTTCGACGACGACAAAATCCTGAATGAGGCGGTCGAGCAATATAAGTTTCTGCGCCGCGAGTATCCCGGCAGCAAGTACCGTTTCGACGGGCTGTTCACGATCGGCGAGATCTACAAAGACGATCTGAACGATGCCGATGCGGCGCGATCCACCTTTCAGGAGTTTTTGCGCCGCTATCCTCACAATCGGCTGGCCGATGATGCGCGTCAGGCCATCACTGAGCTTGACGTCGAACTGAAACGCGAGGCGCAGGCGGCAAAGGCTGCAGCCGCGGAGAAGGCTGCAGAGACGAAGCCGCAGAAGAGCGGGAACAACAAGGACGCGAAAGACGCTGGGGACAGTTCCGTTTCGATGGCGGAGTCCGGCGGGGACAAATCCGCCGAGCCGCGTTCCGGGCGTTTGCCGCGGGTGACCGGCATCCGCCACTGGTCTACTCCAGACTACACGCGGGTTGCGATTGACCTTGAAAGCGATGTGAAGTTCTCGTCGCAGAGGATTGATCGTCCGTCGCGGATCTTTTTCGATCTGCGCGATACCAAGCTTGCCTCCACGCTGGTCGGCAAAAGCTTCGACGTGGATGACGGCTTTCTGAAGAAAGTTCGTGTGGCCCAGTTCGCGCCGGGCCGCACGCGGGTTGTGCTCGAGGTCGACAATCTTTCCGACTACGACGCCTTCCTTTTACCCAATCCCTACCGCCTGATTATCGACATTCACGGCAGAAATGGGCGGGCGAAGCAGAGTAAAGCTGACGACATGGGCGAGGTTGCCTCGGCTCCAGATGAAGGCACGACCCCGTCGAAGGCCCCGCCGAAAACCGTGAGTACGGATTCCAGCGACGACACGCAGGCGTCGGGGACTATCGTCGCGAGCAAGAAACCGGCAGCGACAGTGGTGAAGAAAATTGTGGAAGCTGATGATGACGATCCGGAACCCAGTGCTCCCACGACTGGCGCGGCAAAGCGGAGTGCCGTTTCCGCGAAAAGGCGGCCAGCCAGCAATCTCGAGGGAGAATCTGATTCTTCCGATGCGACTCTTGCTGCAATACCAAGCAACGCGGGAGGGTCTGGGTCCAAGTCAGGCGCGCGCGTTCTCGCTTCCGGCAGGTCTGGAAGCAGCTCCGGTCTCGATATTCGTGAAGCGAAGCCCACCGCAGGCGGCGACCGTTCGCTGATTCGCGCTCTGGGATTGAAGATCGGGAAGATTGTGATTGACCCGGGTCACGGCGGCCACGATACCGGGACCATCGGCCCCAACGGCCTGGAAGAAAAGGATCTGGTGCTCGATGTGGGCCGGCGTCTGGGCAAGCTGCTGGAGACGCGGCTGGGCGCAGAGGTGGTGTATACGCGCAAGGACGACACTTTCATTCCGCTCGAAACTCGCACTGCGATCGCGAACCAGGCGCGGGCCGATCTCTTCGTCTCCATCCACGCCAACTCGAGCCATGACCCCGATGCTCGGGGAGTCGAGACCTACTACTTGAATTTCACCTCCTCGCCGGAAGCGCTGGAGGTGGCGGCGCGCGAGAACGCGGTTTCGGAGAAATCCATTTACGAACTGCAGGACCTGGTGAAGAAGATCGCACTCAAGGAAAAGATCGAAGAGTCGCGGGAATTCGCCGGAGATGTGGAGCAGTCGCTGCACACTGGCCTCGCCGCCAAGAGCCCGGGCATTCGCGACCGCGGCGTGAAGAAGGCGCCGTTTATCGTGCTGATCGGGGCCAATATGCCTTCGATTCTGGCGGAGGTTTCGTTTGTCAGCAATCCCACCGACGAGCACCACCTCGCCACCGGCGAATACCGCCAGCGCATCGCCGAGTCGCTCTACCGCGGCATCGCCAATTATGTGAACGGACTGAGCGGGGTTAAGGTCGCCAGCAAGATTGATAAAGCCGCTGGACAGTAGTTCCCTCCGGAAACTTTTTCTCATCCTCTGTGGTCTAATAACAAAGGGATTCTGTGCCTAGTGGTGTATTCATGCGCGCTTCACGATGTGCACTCGTATTGGCTCTTATAGTTTGTTTGGGCAGCGTTAGCGCGGTCTTCGCCGCCGGCCCGGGCGCGGAGCCTTCCACTCTGCCCATCCTTCCAAAGCAATTCGCAGGATGGCAGATTCAAGGTGCAGCGCAGGCTAGCAAAGATGCCGCTGCCGCGGACCCAACCAACGCGGGTCTGCTCAAGGAATACGGTTTCACTGATTTCGAGGCCGCCGCATACAAGAGTGACGACGGACGCACGCTGAAAATCCGCGCTGCTCGCTTCGCCGACGCCAGCGGCGCCTTCGGGGCCTACACCTTCTATCTGCAGCCGGAGATGGCGCGGGAAGAGATTGGCGACCAGGGGGCGTCGCTGGGTCAGCGAGTTCTTTTTTACCGCGGCCACATCGTGGTAGAAGCCGTGTTCAGCCAGTTGTCTGTGATGTCAGCGGCGGGACTGCGCGAACTCGCTGGCTTGCTGCCGCACCCCGGCGGAAATGCCGGCAATCTGCCTCCCATCCTGGCTTCGATGCCGCACCACGGCTACTCGCGGAATACCGAGAAGTACGCCGAGGGGCCGCTGGCTCTAGAAGCGATCGGATCTCCGCTGCCCGCGGATCTCGTGGATTTCAGCGCCAGCCCAGAAGTCGTGCTGGGGCAATACTCCACCGCTGGCGGAGGAGCGACGCTGATGCTGATCGAGTATCCCACTCCCGCGGTGGCGGCCGAACATCTGCGCCGCATCGACGCCGCGCATCATGCGGCTCTACCCCAGGCGGGCGTGGATGCGATCGAAAATGTTGGACCGTTTTTCGCCAAACGCACGGGGCCGATCCTTGCGATTGCTGCAGGTCCGCTTTCCCAGAGCGACGCACAGGATTTGCTGGGTGCGGTGAACTGGGCGCCCAGCGTCACCTGGAACGAGAACACGTATTTCGATAAGAAAAACAATATTGCCAACCTGCTGGTCAACATCATTCTTCTGTGCATCATCGTGGGCGCAATATCTCTGGCTGCCGGGGTCGCCTTCGGTGGAGCGCGCATTCTTCTGCGCCGATTTTTCCCGGGTCCGGTTTTCGGCCGTCCCGACCAAACCGAGTTCATTTCGCTTCAACTGGGAGACGCGGCGCCAGGCTCTGGGGCTCGCCCTCCGGCTGCGACGGATACCTCCAACGGTTCTTAAGTGCCTGAGGAATATCGGCTTAAGGCTGTTCCGGCCACTTCGCGTCTCAAATTGGGACAATTTGGTTGATTGTTGATTGGTTATGTAAGTTACTGAAACTAAAGACATTTATTTACCAAAAATTGCTTGACACCCTCCTTTTTCGGCTCATAAGATTTTGTCCAGAAAGTTTTGACGGGATCTTTTGCCTCCGTTGGAACTATTCTCCCTTGAAAAGAGAAGGCCGCCCTGTTGCCGGGTGGCCTTTTCGTTTTGCTCGCGAGCCGATCCGCGTTTGTAGTAAAGCAAACTGCTGGAGCGGGTGGAGAATCGCGAATAGTTTTCACTGAACTCTTGCTTGCCGTGTGCGTATTATTCCTTGGAGATAATGCGGAGAGGTGTGTTGGAGCGAGAGGGCTTCGGCACACGTGGCGTCGGGGAGGAAATCATGTTTTGCGATGGATGCGGTACGACAGTGCAACTCGGACAGACGTTTTGCAGCAAGTGCGGCAAGCAAATCGTAGGGCCGCTGGCAGTGATGCCGCAGCGCCCCGGCCGCGTGCAGGGTCACCTTCAGTTGCTGGGGATTCTCTGGCTTGCCATCTCCGCGTTTAACACCATCGGTGGCGTGGTCTTGTACGTCCTGGCCAACACGTTGTTTGCTCATCTGCATGAACTCGGTGCGCCGGAGACGCCCACCGCGTTTCTGCGTCCGCTGCTGAGTGTGATCGGTATTTTCATCCTGGCGAAAGCGGCTTGCGGGTTCATCGCCGGGTGGGGATTGATGCAGCGCGAACCCTGGGCTCGCATCATCGCGCTGGTGCTGGGCTTCATCGCGCTGTTCAATATTCCCTTCGGTACCGCCGTGGGCGTTTACACCCTGTGGGTTTTGCTGCCCGCACAGTCGGAAGAGGAATACGACGCCATGGTCGCCGCCCGCGCGGCATAAGTGGGCGCCCGGTTTTGTTCCGAAGAGGATCACTTGTCCCGGCTGCGTGCGGCTGCGACGATCGGCGATTTGATAAACTGAAGCAGCCTAACCCAGAAGCCGACGTAGCTCAGTTGGTAGAGCAGCCGATTCGTAATCGGCAGGTCAGCGGTTCAAGTCCGCTCGTCGGCTCCATTCCTCAAAACTCCTTACGTCTTGCGGGGGAATCCCGAATTAGGGTGGGCCTTCGTAAAGTTATGCAAAGATTGCGCGAATCCTGGTTTCTTGCGCAACTCTCGGTCCATAATTCCGTTTATAGATGTAGACAGAATTGCTTTGAAAAGGAGATCTCTATGCTTAAACAGTCCCTGCTCGTTCTTGCCGCGGCCGGTCTTATTTCGATCACGGCGTCTTTTGCCGGCGCTCAAGATAGCAACAGCCAGCAATCGCCGTCCGCGCAAGAGAACGGTGGCCGGCATCACGGTCCGCCCGATCCCGCCAAACGCACGGCCGAACTGACCAAACACCTCAACCTCACCTCCGATCAGCAGACGAAAGTGCTGAGCGCCCTGCAGTCGGAGCACTCGCAGATGGAGGGCGTGCACCAGGACTCTTCTCTTTCGCAGCAGGATCGCCACGCGAAGATGATGGATATCCGCAAGAGCACCGACGACCAGATCCGCGGGTTGCTCGACGCTGATCAGCAGAAGAAGTGGGACGAAATGCAGGCCCGGCACGAAGGGATGCGCAACGGCCACGGCGGCCCGCCCGAAGGTGGCGCACCACCGCAGTAGTCGCTGTTTGAAAAACAAAGAACCGGTCGTTTCTCTCGCGGTGACAAACCGGAGAAGCGGCCGGTTTTTGCGTCTCAATACCTTTGCCTTCCACCACAGTTACGGTCCGGTCGATCGCCGGAGTCGTGATCTCTTCCTTGGCGTCGCCGAAGGGCGCGCCGCTTTCAAGTTCCCCGTTCTTTCTGGTACTGTTTTGAGTCCGTGGGATGCTGATTCCATTACTATGTGATGGGCGTCACAGTCTCTTAGGGATTCGGTTTTGTAGTATTCGCAATCAGGGAGAGGACATTCGTGTGATTGTCGGAGTTCCCAAGGAAAGCTATCCGGGAGAGCGCCGGGTTGCGCTGGTTCCCGCAGTCATTCCTGTGCTGGCGAAGGCAGGGCTGGAAGTGGTTGTGGAATCGGGTGCGGGCGAGGGATCGGGCTATCCTGATTCGACCTACATCGAGAAGGGTGGAAAAATTCTTCCTGACCGCGCTGCCGTGTTCGCCACCGCTGACATTATCGTGCAGGTGCTCTGTTACGGCTCTAATGACGCGACCGGCAAGGCAGACCTCCCTCTACTGCGGCGCGACCAAGTAATGATTGGATTTCTGCGCCCCTTCGGTTCCGCCGAAGTCGTCCAGCAGATTGCCGATGCCGGGGTCACCGCGTTTTCGGTCGAACTCGTGCCGCGCACCACGCGCGCGCAAAGCATGGATGCGCTTTCCTCCATGGGGACAATCTGCGGTTACAAAGCGGTGCTGCTGGCTGCGGAAACGTCCATCAGAATTTTTCCCATGATGACGACCGCGGCCGGGACCATCACGCCGGCGCGAGTGTTCGTGATCGGCGCGGGAGTGGCGGGACTGCAGGCGATTTCGACCGCGCGCCGGTTGGGCGCCGTGGCTTCGGCGTACGACATGCGCCCGGCCGCGAAAGAGCAGGTGCAGAGCCTTGGCGGACGATTTGTCGAGCTGCCGCTCGAAGCTCAAAACGCGCAGGATGCCCGCGGCTATGGCACCGCCCAGGACGAGACTTTCTATGCCCGGCAGCGCGAACTTCTGACCCGCGTGGTTGCGGAGAGCGATGTGGTGATCACCGCTGCCGTGATTCCCGGCAAGAAGTCGCCGGTGCTGATCACCGCCGATATGGTCAAAGGGATGGCGCCGGGCTCAGTGATTGTTGATCTGGCCTCAGAGCGTGGTGGCAACTGCGAACTTACCCGCACCGGAGAAACGGTGAAAGCCAACGATGTGACGATTATTGGCGCCATCAATCTGGCCAGCAGCGTCCCCTACCATGCCAGCCAGATGTACGCCCGCAATGTGGCCACGTTTCTTGCGTACATGGTGAAGGACGGCAAACTGCAACTGAACGTGCAGGATGAGATTATCCGCGAGACCATGGTGACGCGGGGCGGTGAAATCGTGAACGCGCGAGTGCGCGAGTTTTTCAAACTGCCGGCGCTGGTGCCGGCGGTAGCGAAGTAACGGTTGCGAACTGGAGGGCACATGAGCGAAAACCTGATCGATGCGCTGTTTATTTTTATGCTGGCTTGCTTCATTGGCTTTGAGGTCATCCGTCATGTTTCGCCGTTGCTGCATACTCCTTTGATGTCGCTAACCAACGCGCTCGACGCCATTGCCGTGGTGGGCGCGATTGTGTTGGTGGGCGAGCGCAAGAGTACGTTCGCGACCGTGCTGGGCACGATCGCCATCGTTGCTGCAACCAGCAACGTGGTAGGTGGATTCTTCATTACGGACCGCATGCTGAAGATGTTCAAGAGCAGCCGTCCGAGCAAGTAGGTAGCTGAGTGAAGTCTTACTGAGCAAGCCATGAACGAGCTCGCCACAAGCCCGTACGTAATCGAATTTATCTACCTCATCGCCAGCGCCCTATTTATCTTGTCGCTGAAGTGGATGAGTTCGCCCACCACTGCCCGTCACGGGATTTGGGCGGGCGAAATCGGCATGGTGCTGGCCATTGCCGGCACTCTGCTGCACCACGGCATCGTCGATTATAAATGGATCGCCGTCGGGCTGGTGCTGGGCAGCGGCATCGGGATTCCGCTCGGCATGGTGCAGATGACCGCGGTCCCGCAGCGAACCGCGCTCAGCCACGCTTTCGGCGCACTGTGCGTCACCCTGGTCGGCACGGCTGAGTTCTACCTGGGAACGCAGAACAATTCAAAGTTCGGATTGTCGGTGCTCTCCATGGAAGTAATTCTCGGAGGGCTGACCTTTACCGGCAGCTTGATGGCGGCAGGAAAGCTGCAAGAAATCCTGCCCCAGCGGCCTATCACTTACAAAGGGCAGAATTTTGTCAACTTGTTGCTGATGGTCGTCGCCATCGGCAGCGCCGTTTACCTGGTCTTGCATCCCGAGGCGAAACAATTCTTTCCGTTGATCGTCGGATTGTCGCTGGTCTTTGGGATTCTTCTGATCATCCCGATCGGCGGCGCCGACATGCCGACCGTCATCTCGCTGTTGAACGGCTATGCGGGATTGTCGGCGGCAGCGATGGGATTCGTGCTGCAAAACAAGCTGCTGATCATCGCCGGCGCGCTTGACGGATCGTCGGGACTGATTCTTTCCGTGATCATGTCGAAGGCGATGAACCGGTCGTTCACCAACGTACTGTTTGGAGCCTTTGGCCAGGTGCAAGTGGCCGCCGCCAGCGGCGCGGAAGCCAAACCGGTGCACAGTGCCACGGCAGAGGAAGCCGCGGCGATTCTGGCTGCGGCTAACAAAGTGGTCATCGTCCCCGGTTACGGAATGGCAGTGGCGCAGGCGCAGCACAAGGTGCGCGAGCTGTATGACGTCCTCACCAAGAAGGGAGTCGAAGTTCGCTTCGCCATCCATCCCGTCGCCGGAAGGATGCCGGGCCACATGAATGTGCTGCTGGCCGAGGCCGACATCCCTTACGACCGGCTCATCGAGATGGAGGAAATTAACGGCGACTTCCCGCAAACCGATGTAGCCCTCGTAATCGGCGCCAACGACGTTACGAACCCGGCCGCGCGCACTGATGCTTCCAGTCCCATCTACGGCATGCCCATCCTCGATGTCGATAAAGCCCACACTGTGATGGTGATCAAACGCAGCATGAGTCCGGGCTTTGCCGGCATTGATAATCCGCTCTACTACCTTCCGAACACCCTGATGCTCTTCGGCGACGCTAAACAGTTCGTCGGAGGGATCGTTCGCGAAGTCAGCGGCGGACACTAGACAGAGTGCGCTTCCGGTCTCCATTTTGATGTTACTTATGTAACCAGGCGCGCTGAGTATCCGGTTACCCCGACCGGTTCATCATCAATAATGGGTATCCGGTGTGGGCAGGGTTCGCCCAGGCAGGACTGGTCTGTTCAATCACGTAAAAAGGAAGTCACAGCAGTAGTATGTCTACAGGGGCGCATAAGGCAGTCGAAGCAGCGCAAGAATCACCGGAAGCTTTGTCGCGCCTCGACGTAAAACTTCTGGCCATGATCATGGCCCATGCTCCACTTCCTGAAATCCTGGAAGCCTTGTGCACCAATATCGAAAAGCTACATAGGGGGTTGTTGTGCTCGGTTCTGCTGCTGGATGCCGACGGAAAGACCTTGCGTCACGGCGCAGGACCTTCTTTGCCTCGGGAATACAGCCAGCTTATTGATGGCATCCAGATCGGCGCCTGCGTCGGATCTTGTGGCACTGCCGCTTACCGACGTCAGCCGGTTATCGTCTCCGATATTGGCTCCGATCCCTTGTGGGCAGACTACCGCCATCTGGCCCTTCCCCATGGGCTGCGTGCTTGTTGGTCTACGCCGATCGCCTCGCAAGATGGTGGCATCCTGGGAACGTTTGCCGTGTACTATCGCGAGCCCCGAACGCCTGACGGAGCGCATCTGCAACTCATCGCTCATGCCACTCATCTGGCGGCGGTCGCCCTGGAGTGGGATCGAGCGCAGGCCGAACTCAAATCGGCGGAGAGCCGTTATCGCACGCTGGTGGAGCGCCTGCCCGCCGTTACCTACGTGGCCGAACTGGGCCCACTGGGCCGCTGGCACTATGTGAGCCCTCAGATTGAGTCGATGCTGGGGTTCTCGCCCGCGGATTGGCTTTCTGATTCCGCGAACTGGTTCAATCGCATTCATGCCGAAGACCGCGAAAGCACCTTGGCGGCCGAAGCGCGCTTTCAGAAAAACCGCGATCTGTATCAGGCGGAGTACCGCATGTTCGCTCGCGACGGCCGTGTACTCTGGTTCCGCGACGAGGCCGTCATGTTGCCCACGCCAGAGGACCAGCCATGCCTCATGCAAGGGGTCATGTATGACATCACTGAGCGGAAACGACTGGAAGATCAACTCCTGCATTCGCAGAAAATGGAGGCTGTGGGACTTTTGGCGGGAGGCGTGGCTCACGACTTCAACAATCTTCTCATGCTCATTCAGGCTCACAATGAGCGGCTTCGCCGCGGGCTTGCTCCGGACGCGCTATGGCAAAAAGAATCCCTGGGCATTGAACATGCGGTGACTCGAGCGGCCAGCCTCACCGGCCGGTTGCTGGCCTTCAGCCGCAAGCAGGTCCTGCAGCCCAAAGTCATGGACTTGAATGAAGTCCTGGCCGAAGTGGCGAAGATGCTGGAGCGCCTGATCGAAAAAAACATTGCCTTGCGCGTAGTGCCGGCTCCGCAGCTTTGGCCGGTCAAGGCTGATCCAGGACAAATGGAGCAATTGATCATGAACCTTGCGGTCAACGCCCGGGACGCGATGCCGCAGGGAGGTCAGCTGGTTATCGAAACGAGGAACACGGAGATTGGCGACGTGCATCCGCGGCTTCGCGATGGGGTGATGCCGGGCCGCCACGTGACGCTGATTGTCAGCGATACGGGCGTCGGAATGGATAGTGAAACGCAAGCTCACATGTTCGAGCCCTTTTTCACTACCAAAGAACCAGGGAAAGGCACCGGGTTGGGGCTGCCCATTGTCTATGGAGTGGTCAAGCAGACCGGCGGTTGGACCCATGTCGATAGCCGGCCGGGAAAAGGCACGACTTTCGAAATCTATCTTCCGTGCGCAGAAGAAGATCGGGCGGAAGAAGCGGAGAGCAGGACGGCGCTACAGGTTTCCCAGGTACGGGAAGATCTGGCGGCCGCGCCAAGGGGTACGGAGACGGTTCTTCTCGTGGAGGATGAGACCGGTATTCGCGAGTTGGCTTGTGAATTTCTTCAGCGGCAAGGCTACAAGGTGCTGCACGGGATGGATGGGAACGAGGCTCTGCGAATTGCGGAGGAACACGAAGACCTGATCCACCTTCTGGTGACCGATATGGCCATGCCCAACGTTGGAGGCAAAGAGTTGGCGGACCGGCTCAGGAAGGTGCGTCCGCAAATCAAAGTTTTGTTCATGTCCGGCTATCCCGACCACGAAGCCCTGGGCGGCGCGGAGGTCGGCGTGCAAAACGCGGTCCTGCAGAAGCCCTTTTCCCTGGACACACTGGCGCAAAAGGTGCGGACACTGCTCGACCAGACGTAAGTCGGAAGAGTTACTAACCAATCATGCTTTCAGTCAGTAATGTTTCCATGCGCTACGGCGCCAAAATACTGTTTGACGAAGTCTCCACGGCGTTTACGCCGGGCAAGCGCTATGGCCTGACCGGGCCCAACGGCTCGGGCAAGTCGACGTTTATGAAGCTGCTCGGCGGCGAACTGGAGCCGCAAAAAGGTACGGTGGTGCGTCCGCGCAAGCTCGGGGTTTTGAGCCAGGACCAGTTTGCTTTCGACGCCTTCACTGCAATCGACACAGTCATCATGGGCAACAAGCGCCTGTGGGCGGCCATGCAAGAGCGCGACGCAATTTACTCCAAACCCGACATGACCGACGAAGACGGGATGAAGCTCGGCGAACTGGAAGGCATTGTCGGAGAAGAAGACGGCTACACGGCAGAGAGCGACGCCGCGATTTTGCTGCAAGGTCTGGACATTCCCGACGAAGCTCATTCCCGCAAGATGAGCGAACTGCAGGGCGGACAGAAAGTCCGCGTGCTGCTGGCGCAGGCTTTGTTTGGGCATCCGCAGGCGCTGCTGCTGGATGAACCCACGAACAACCTGGACTTGGATTCAATCCACTGGCTGCAGGGATTTCTGAACGCCTACGATGGGGTTGTGATCGCGATCTCGCACGACCGGCACTTCCTCAACAGCATCTGCACGCACATCGCCGACATCGACTACGAGACCATCATCACTTACACCGGGTCGTATGACGAGATGGTGCTGGCGAAGACGCAAGTGCGCTCGCAGATTGAATCGCAGAATGCGCAGCGCGAAAAAAAGATTTCACAGCTGAACGAGTTCATCGCGCGGTTTTCCGCTGGCACGCGATCGAGCCAGGTACAGTCGCGGCGCAAGGAAGTGGAGCGGCTGCAGGTGACGGAACTGGCAAAGTCAAACATCGCGCGGCCTTACATCAAGTTCGAGCAGAAACGGCCATCGGGGAAGCACGTTCTCGAAATCGAGCACCTGGGCAAGGCCTACGGCGACAAGCAGGTCATTCGCGATTTTACCGCCAGCATCACGCGGGGCGAGAAAATTGCGTTGATGGGGCGCAACGGAGCAGGGAAGACCACGCTGGTGAATGCGCTGCTCGCGAATTCGCCGACTACGCCGGAAGCGGAGTTGCGCAAGACGAGCGGCTACGACGGAGCGTTCGTCGACTCCGGCAAAGCGATTTGGGGGCACGAGGCTTCGATTGGATATTTCGCCCAGGACCATCGCAGCCTGATCGAAGGCGGCACGACCGTGCTGGAGTGGCTGCATCAGTGGAATCCCGCGGCGGTCAGCGAAGAAATTCGCGGCTTGCTGGGGCAGATGTTGTTTCAGCGCGACGAAGGCACGAAATCCACCAGCGTTCTTTCCGGCGGCGAGGCGGCGCGGCTGCTCTTCTGCAAGCTGATGCTGCAGAAGCCAAATGTACTTGTGCTCGATGAACCCACGAACCACCTCGATCTCGAGGCCATCAACGCGCTGAACATTTCCTTGCAGCGCTATCAGGGGACGGTGTTCCTGGTGTCACACGATCACGACTTGATCGACGAAGTCGCGACTCGCATCTGGCACTTCGAGAGCGATCACAAGATCACCGACTTCAAGGGGACTTACGAGGAGTATCAGGCCGCTGTGGTGGTGTAGGCTGAAAAGCAGGTTTCTCACCCGGCCTTCGGCCGCTGGTCGGAATGACAAGCCGTATTAATGACCATGTGGAGACAGCCGCCCTCGGCTGTCCGTCGAGCCAAGCTCGACTGCACCATTCCCGTTGCATGTAAATCAACCAGGTTCTCCTCAGATTTCCACAAGCGTTTGCTGTTGCGTTTACCGCCGCAAGTTGCAGATAATGACGGCGTAACCTTCTGGCGCGGTTCGGGCGTGGGAGAGGTTGCATAAAGTCGTGTACAGTCGAGCCGATTTACTTAGGATTCTTCATCTCACGCCGCGCCAGTTGGCCAACTGGGAGCGCGCGGAGCTGATTGCTGCCTCTACCACCTACTCTTTTTCCGACCTGCTGAAAGTCAAGAAAGTTCGCGATCTGTGTGCCATGCGGGTACGGCCCGCGGTGATCCGGCAGTCGCTCGAAGCCATGCAGAAGCAGGCGTCGGGCATGGGAAATCCTTTGCTCGAGGCTGGCGCTTCGTCCACGAACAAGCATCGTGTGGCGTTCCGCCACGAGGGCAAGCTGCTGGAGCCGATCGCCGGACAGTTTGTGATGGACTTTGCGAGTCGGGAAAAAGTCGTTACCAGCACCCCGATTCCAACTCCAGAGTCAAGTCCGCTGGAAAACGATGCCGCCGTCTGGTTCGCCCGCGGCATCGCGTTGGAGGAGGATCCGACGACCCAGACCGAAGCGCTGGCCGCCTACCAGAAAGTGCTCGAGTTCGAGTCCAGCCACGCGGCGGCGCACATTAACCTGGGCACGCTCTACTACAACCGGCAGGATTTCACGCTTGCGGAAAAACACTATCGCGCTGCCTTGCACGCCGATCCTCGTTATGCTCTGGCCTATTTCGACTTGGGCAATGTTCTCGACGAGACCGGTCGCGTGCAGGAAGCCATCCAGACCTACAAGATGGCGATTCAGCTGGCTCCGACCTACGCCGACGCGCACTACAACCTCGCGCTTGCCTACGAAAAAACCCGCGAGCCCCGCAAGGCGCTGAAACACTGGCAGGCGTACATCAAGCTCGATACCACGGGGCCTTGGTCCGTGCATGCACGCAATCAGATTCAGCGCATTCTGCAGGCGGATGCGTTGAAGCTGGTACATTCCCGTCGCAGTTGAGCGCTTCGCCGCTCCTGCTCTAACGGTGCTAAAATCCAAGGTCTGCCATTCCTTCGTTTGAAGGTATTCGTATGCCCGAAACTACGCTGCAATCCGCCTCTCCAACCCCACTGACTACCCTCACCGAAGATGAGATTCTTTTCCGCGACAACATTCGCCACTTTGCCGACGAGAGACTGCGACCGCTGGTGAAGGAGATGGACGAGAAAGGCATCTTCGACAAAGATCTCATCCATGAGTTCTTTCAGCTCGGGCTAATGGGGATCGAAATCCCGGAGCAATACGGTGGGGGTGGCGCTAAATTCTTTGAAGCAATCCTGGCGGTGGAAGAACTGTCGCGGGTCGACGCATCCGCGGGCGTGGTAGTCGATGTACAAAACACTCTGGTCAACAATGCCTTGCTGCGATGGGGCAACGCTGAGCAGAAGAAGCGCTATCTGCCGAAGATGGCGGCCGACACGGTGGGCGCGTATGCCTTGAGCGAGGCTGGTTCCGGCTCTGATGCATTTGCCCTTCAGACGCGCGCTGAACTCAAGGGCAGCGATTACGTTCTTAACGGGCGCAAGCTTTGGATCACCAACAGTAAGGAGGCCGGACTTTTCGTCCTGTTCGCTACGCTCGACCCCGCCGCGGGATACAAGGGCATCACCGCATTCTTAATAGAACCGAACTTCCCGGGATTCGGCGTGGGCAAGAAAGAAGACAAGCTGGGCATTCGCGCTTCTTCGACCTGCGAACTGATTCTTGAAGACTGCCGCGTGCCCCAAGAGAACCTGCTGGGCGAAACCGGCAATGGCTACAAGATTGCGATCGAGACTCTCAACGAGGGCCGCATCGGCATTGGCGCGCAGATGATCGGTCTGGCCCGCGGGGCCTGGGAATTCGCCGCGAAATACACACTCGAACGCAAGGCATTCGGCAAGGCCATTGCGGAGTTTCAGGGCATCCAGTTTCAGATTGCGCAAATGGCGACCGAGATTGAAGCCGCGCGCCTCATGGTCTATAACGCAGCCCGCATGAAGGACGCGGGCGTGAACTTTGTGAAGGAAGCGGCAATGACCAAGCTCTTCTCCTCGCAAGTAGCCGAGCGCGTGACTTCGCTGGCTATCGAAATCTACGGCGGCTACGGGTTTACCAAGGATTATCCGGTCGAGAAATACTGGCGCGATGCCAAGATCGGCAAGATCTACGAAGGCACGTCTAACATGCAACTGGCGACCATCGCCAAACTCTTGCTGGCAGGGAAGTAAGATTTGCCGTCAAGCCCACCCCCGGGTGCCAATCGCGCGGAAACCCGCACCAGGCGGTCGTTTCGGAGGCCAAGGGCTTCATCCGGCAACAGTTGCCCTGCTCATTATATGCATTCAATTGCACTTTGAGCCCGCGGCCCGGACTCGATAAATCACTCTAAACCAAGTAAATTCAACGTCTTCCAGCCGCTCCCACCATTGGCTGACAAGCTGCAATCTCCTCTATGCCTGCCTTTGTGAGGCCAGGCCGGGGTGCCACGTGACTACTTTGTTCGGTTCGACAGCGCTGATGCCGATCGAGGTTCCAAAGAAGAAACGAACTCTCATTCCGTTGCTCACCGTTGTGTTCCTGCTCTCCTACGGTTTGATGACGATGCTTATCGTCGAACAAGGCTCGGTCATTCAATCGCAGCGCAATCTCATCAAAATCTTGATGTCCGACAGCGCAGAACTGTGGACCATGAAGGGAAAGGCCGTCGTCGATCAGCAAACGGCGCGGACGAAAGCTCAGGGCCACGCGCCAGCTCCGTCGGCGCAAACGCCGTTGACCCAGACTCCTTCAACCCAGGCAGCACCGCAGCTCCGTTCCCAAGGCCATACCGGCAGGATCGGGAGGCCTCAGCCTCTACATCCGCCCGTACCCGCTGCGGATTTGGTAGATCAACGTCGCACTTTGCGAACGATTTAGTGCCGGCTAAGCAGTAAGCGTCCACGGACGCTTTTTGGAAAATTTGACGATGAAGGTTCTGACCCTAGCCTTGATGTTTAGTCTGACGGTTGCCAATCCAACACCGCCCGTGCGTCGCCCATCCGGGCACATGGAGCAACATTCGAAGGGTGGACGCTGGTACTTCGCCGCCAATGGCCACGCGGTCTACTGCTACGGACCGGTGATGACCCTGCCTCAAGCAAACGGCGACCTGCAAAAAGTCGCCACCTTCTGCCGCGACGGCAAAACTGTTGTGCCCCTGAAAGACTAACTCTTCTCCGCAAACCGCTTCAATGCGGAGCACACCGAGATCGCCGAGAAAACCAGCCCGGCGGTCTCTGTGTTTGCGCCGGTGGTCGTCACTCTCCGCACAATCCTCAGTGCGCCTAGTAAACTGATCTTTCATGCCCGAACTCCCCGAGGTTGAAACCATAGCCCGCGGACTAGCCAGCCGCGTCTCCGGCGACGTGATTGACTCGGTCTGGCTCGGCCAGAAACCCGAGCCGCTGAAGTCCCCGGCGCGGGAAATCGCTGCCGCTCTCGAGCACAGCCGCATCTCGACCGTGCGGCGCATGGGAAAGCACATCGTCTTCGATTTGGAACCCAACAAGGTCCACCGCAAGAAAACCAGCCCGTCACAAACCCAGTGGATTGTCCACCTGGGCATGACCGGACGCCTGCAGGTCTGTGAGCCGCAGGCGGAAATTCTGAAGCACACGCACGCGATTCTGAAGCTCAAGTCGGGCAGGGAACTGCGCTTTGTCGATCCCCGCCGCTTCGGACGCCTGAGCGTGGCCCGCGCCGGCGGCTTCGAGGCGGGCGGCATTGAGCCGCTGGAGGCCGATCTCGATAGCTTCCTTGCTTTGTTTCGTGGCCGGAAACCTCCTATCAAGAGCGCGTTGCTGAATCAGAAACTATTGCGCGGCGTGGGCAACATTTATGCCGACGAATCTCTGTTCCGCGCCGGAATTCGCCCTCGCCGCCGTGCCTCGACTATCGCGCGGGCCCAGATGGCTACACTGCTCGCGTCAGTGAAAGAGGTTCTTCGGGAGGCGATCGCTCTCGGCGGCTCGTCCATTTCCGATTATGTGGATGCCGACGGCGAAGAAGGCTTTTTCCAACTACAACATCGCGTCTACGGCCGCGAAGGCGAACCCTGCCTGGTCTGCAAGACTCCGATCAAGCGCATCGTGATCGCCGGTCGCAGCAGCCACTACTGCCCGAACTGCCAGAAATGAGCCTTGTCATCCTGAACAAGCGTTCTTTGCGCCGCAGTTCTGATAATCTTCTCCTCCATGCCTGACTTCTCCATTGGAGTTGACCTCGGCGGCACCAACCTGCGTATCGCCGCCGTGAGCGCCACCGGAGAGCTGCTCGAAAAGGTGACGCTCGGCACCAAGCTTGCTTTGGGGCGCGACCATGTTATCGACGAAATGTGCAGTGCCATTCAGCGTCTATCCGATAAATACAAAGCGACTGGAGAGTTCCTCGGCGCCGGTATCGGCGTTCCGGGCCTCATCGACCTGCAAACCGGGATGATGCGGAAGGCGGTCAACCTTCCGGGCTGGGAAAACTATCCAGCACGTGCGGAAATCGAGCGCCGTCTGGGGCTCACAAAAACCGGAGCGCGGGTGGTGCTTGAAAACGACGCGCGTGTTGCCGCTCTCGGCGAGCAGTGGATGGGTGCAGCCCGCGGCGTGGCGAACATGGCCGTGCTCACGCTGGGTACCGGAATCGGCGGTGGCATCGTGCTCGGAGGAAGAATCTGGCATGGGATGAACGGCATGGCGGGCGAGTTCGGGCACGTCACCGTCGAACCGGAGGGCTATCCCTGCGCCTGCGGCAATCGAGGGTGTGCCGAGCGGTATGCTTCAGCCAGCGCCCTTCTTCGCATGGCTCGCGAAGCGGTCGCCCGCGGCGAGGCGCCATCGCTGGCCCGGGCCGCATCGTCGGATGCCGAGTTCGGTGCAAAGGCGATCTACAACCTCGCAACCCAGGGAGACGAGCCCGCCCGCCGCATCTTGCAGAGTTTCGGGCGCTACCTCGGGATACTTCTTGCCGACCTTGTCAATGTCTTGAATCTTGAGATGTACGTCATCGGCGGAGGGGTGTCGAGCGCCTGGGACGCTTTTGCGCCCACTATGTTCGAGGAACTGCGCGAGCGCTCGATCGTCTATGCGGCAACAGCCCCGAGCGACCCGTTGAGGGATTTCTCAGGAAAAGAAGAAGGTGCTTCAGCACAAACGGCAAGCCGTAGCGGGCAAGAAACGATCATCACGCGTGCTGTGCTGGGAAGCGATGCCGGGCTGTACGGAGCCGCGCGCGTTTCCATGCTGGCCACTTAGTTTCCGCGCGCCGACTGTGAGACCCGCGGTCCGGGTGCGGAATCACGCGAGCCAAGTCGCTGCGCTGCCTGCAGGAAAGCCTGGTTCTGTTCCGGTGTGCCAATCGTCACGCGAATACAATTCGGCGCTCCCCAATGCCCCAGCGGGCGCACCGCGACTCCTTGATCCTGCAAACGACTGGCCACAGGCGCGGCTTCTTCCCCGAGATCGCAGAACAGAAAATTTGCCGTGGTCGGTACTACACGGTAGCCCAGGGCCGACAGTCCCTGGCCGAGCACTCGTGACTGCTGTGCGTTGTTCTCCACTACGCGCTGAATGTGGAGGTAGTCGTCGAGCGCCGCCGCCGCCGCGGCCTGTGCCACCGATGACACCGAAAACGTATTGCGCATGCGGGCGCAATATCCCAGCAATTCCGCGGGTCCTAAACCGTAGCCTGCCCGTAGTCCGGCAAGTCCATGAGCCTTTGAAAAGGTTCGCAGCACCACCGCGCTCACTCCCTGGCGAACATAGTCCAGCGAGTTCGAATACCTGATCTTCCGCAGGGCTGCGAAATGCAGCGCGAATTCGTAGTAAGCCTCATCCAGAATCGCGACTACATGCCCGGGAAGCCGCGCCAGAAATTGCTCCACCGCATCGGCCTCGACCATCGTGCCCGTAGGATTGTTGAGGTTTGCCAGGACCACAATGCGCGTGTTCGAATCGATCGCGGCGAGAATTGCTTCCAGATCGAAGCTGTCGTCGCGCATGGGCGCTTCGACCAGACGCCCGCCCGCCGCCTGCACCGCCATCGAATAAACAACGAATGAGCGTTCGCTGGTCACCGCATTCAGCCCAGGCGCGAGCAGCGTTTGGCAGAGCAGGCTCAACAACCCGGTCGAGCCTGCAGTCACCAGCACCTGCTCCGGCGGCAGCCCGTGGTGCGCGGCCAGCTTCAGGCGCAGTGAACTGCAATCGTCGTCAGGATACGAGTTCGCTGTACCCAGCACGGTTCTCATGGCATCGAGAGCACGCGCCGAGGGTCCAAAAGGATTTTCGTTGGAATCGAGTCTGATCAGGCGCGACCGGCGCTCCAGCGTCGCTGGCGTCGAACTGGGAAGAGTTGCTGCTCCCATGTTGCGCGCCGGCTTGGAGACGATATCAAAAAAACGGCTCATACTTCGCCGCTCATCATGACACGGAAGTCTTCGCCCCCGCTACGGGTTTATTGCAGATCGTGCGCAGGCGATCGACTTCCTGCAAAGTCAGGGCGCGGAATTGCCCGGGTGGAACGTCGAGGGTGAGCGGCCCGTAGCGGACGCGCTTGATCTTCTCGACGTGGTGCCCGACCTTCTCGAACATGCGTCGGATCTCCCGATTGCGGCCTTCGATTAAGGTGATTTCGTACCATGGATTCGTCGCTTCCTTAATCAGTCGAATTGCCGCGGGCGCGGTCCGCACGCGGCGGCCATCTTCGGTGGCAATCGAAACCCCTCCACGCAATTTCTCCAGCGCTTCGTTGCTCGGAGTACCTGCAACCTTCACGACGTAGGTCTTCGGCACCTGCGATGCCGCTTTCATCAGCTTGTTCGCCAGGGCGCCGTCGTTGGTCAACAGCAGCAAGCCTTCGCTCGCGTAATCCAGTCTTCCCACCGGATACACGCGCTTTTTCACGCCGCGAATCAGCTGCATGACCGTCGGCCGGTTTTCCGGGTCGCTTACGGTAGTGACATAGCCTTTCGGTTTATTCAGCAGCAAATAGATATGCTGTTGCGCGCCCTGCAGCAACTTGCCATCCACGCGAATGTGATCGGTCTCCGGGTCCGCCTTGCTGCCAAGTTCCGTCACCACCGTTCCGTTCACCTTCACGTGGCCGGCGCTGATCAACTCCTCGGCCTTGCGCCGGGACGCAATACCAGCAGCAGCAATGATCTTTTGCAGGCGTTCAGCAGGCATGTGTGAGGAACTATTCTTTCTGAGCGGCGGACTCCGCGATCTCTTCCGCCTGAGGAGAATCCGTCTCTTGCGCTTCCGCCGCGTCTTCCGCCGAAATCAACTCTCCCTGAAATGATTCCGCCACCAGCTTCTCGAACTCTTCCATGCTCGGCAGTTCGTTCACGTCCTTCAATCCGAAGCGCATCAGGAATTCTTTGGTGGTCTTGTAGAGAATGGGACGCCCAATCACTTGCTTTCGGCCCGCCGTGGTAATGAGCTTGCGGTCGAGGAGAGTCGCGATCACACCGCCCGAATCCACGCCGCGAATCTCGTTAATCTCTGGTACCGTGGCCGGCTGCTTGTAAGCGATGACGGCCAGCGTTTCCAGCGCCGGCAGCGACAGCCGCACCGGCGGCTTCAAGCTTTTGGCGAAGCTGCGCACCATCTCGTGCTGCTCGGGCTTAGTGGACATGCGATAGCCGCCCGCCACCTGGCGAATCTCGACGCCATGATCTGGACCGCCGTAGTCGGCAACCAGTTCTTCCAGAGCCGCCCGCACCCGCGACTTCACCTCAGCCTCATCCGTCGCGCCTTCGGCAACCGCAGATTCTCTGACGAGCTGGACTATCTGCTCGATAGTGATCGGCGTCTCCGCCGCATAAATAATGGCTTCGAGTTGAGCTTTTAAACCCATAGTGGCCAGTGGTCAGTGGCTGGTGGTCAGTAAACTTGTGGCTCGACTGGCCACTGATCACTGGACACTGGCCACTGTTCTTCTATCTCCAATCATCGCGCACAGCTGCCTGCTCGTTCATGATTGCGTCGAACCCAACATGTTTGCG
>JBEKWP010000103.1:0-13702 GCA_049512915.1 Candidatus Sulfotelmatobacter sp. | reverse complement strand
GCGGTTTCGCAGGAAAGCAAGCTCATGCTGGAAGCTGGCAGCCGCCTTCCGGATGCTATATTGATCGGCGGAGGACGAAGCGTGCCCCCTGACAAATTCCGCGTGGCCCTGGTGCAAATGTCCTGCGGCCCCGACCCCGATCAGAATCTTCAAAAGGCTCTCGAACGCGTAGCCGATGCCGCCGGACGCGGCGCCCAGGTAGTCTGCCTGCCCGAGCTGTTTCAGACCCAATATTTCTGCCAGCGCGAAGACCACTCCCTGTTCGACCTGGCCGAGCCCATCCCCGGCCCCAGCAGCGATAGGCTGGCCGCCGCCGCCCGCCAGCACGGTGTCGTGCTGATTGCGTCGCTCTTCGAGAAGCGCGCCCCCGGCATCTACCACAATACCGCCGCCATTTTCGATTCCAACGGATCCCTCAGCGGCCTCTACCGCAAAATGCATATCCCCGACGACCCCTTGTACTACGAAAAGTTTTACTTCACTCCCGGTGATCTAGGCTTCCGCGCCCTCGATACCAGCGTCGGACGCCTCGGCACTCTAGTCTGCTGGGACCAGTGGTTTCCCGAAGGCGCCCGCCTCACCGCGCTCCAGGGCGCGTCCGTCCTCTTCTATCCAACAGCCATCGGCTGGCATCCCTCCGAGAAAGCCGAGTTCGGCGCAGCCCAGCACGACGCCTGGCGCACCATCCAGCGCGCCCACGCCATCGCCAACGGCGTCTACGTAGCAGTAGTCAATCGCGTAGGCTTTGAAACCGGCAACATCCGCGGCAAGTCCACTCCCGGCCACGGCCTCGAATTCTGGGGCGCATCGTTTTTCTGCGATCCCTTCGGCCGCGTCCTCGCCGAAGCCTCCCACGACCGCGAAGAAATCCTCATGGGCGACGTCGACCTGAAGGCCCTCGAAGACATCCGCCGCAACTGGCCCTTCCTCCGCGACCGCCGCATCGATGCCTACGCCCCAATTTCCAATCGTCTATTGGACGGACGGTAGGTCCGGATATGGATTCCGAGATCATAGGTCCAACGACAAAGTGGAAGATCAATACTGACTCGCAGAACTTCGAAAAAGCGAAAAGAGACGAGGCTTTTTGGTCCGTGGTGGCACTTGGGCGCGCAGTCAACGCGCTACTCTTCGTGAATCAGGCCTTTGTCGACCGGAAGAAGGAAGCCTCTCCTGCGACCGTAAGAGCGGGTTTTAACCAGACCTTCTTCGCCGCCGCGCTTCTTTTCGAAAGTCGCCTTCTTGTTCGGACTCTGGGGGAGCACTTCTCGGAAGTGGCCGAATTCCGGATACTGTCTAGCGTCATAAACGGAACTCCCGCTCGGAAGTCCTCGACTCGGACATCGCGCGATTACGAAATAGGTTAGTTTTCCATTTTGACCCGCAAGAGATAGGGAGGCAGTTGCAGGAACTGCCGCCATCGGAAGAGATCGTCTTTATGTCGGCAATGGGCAGAACAAACGGGCAAGTTCATTGGGAGATAGCAGACCTTTGTGCATTCAATTCGCTTTACGAAGGAACATGGCGGGGATCCGACGACCCCTCGGCCCTCGATGAGACCACGCGCACTCTAGGTGCATTGATAAGTGATTTCACAAATGCAGCGCAGAATCTGATAGTGAAAGTGCTGAGCGGCTGGGGCTGGTACAAGGAGGTACTCTAGGTGTCGGCCCCTTCTGGAGCGCGGGATCGCCATGTAACCCCGGAGAATTCCCACTACCGCATGCCCGCCGAATGGGAGCCGCACGCCGCCACCTGGCTAGCCTGGCCCCACTGTCACGGCGACTGGCCCGGAAAGTTCGAACCCATCCCCTGGGTCTACACCGAAATCATCCGCAATCTAGCCCGCCGCGAGCGCGTCGAGTTGATCGTGAACAACGCCGCAGCAGAACGCCAGGCCCGCAAAATACTTGACCGAGGCAACACCTCGACAAAGAACATCCGCTTCCACCGCTGGCCCACCAACCGAGTCTGGCTCCGCGACTCCGGCTGCATCTTCTGCACAGAATCCTCAGGACACAAGGATCGGGAAGGGCACGACTTAAGTCGTGCCGCTAAAGATGGCAAGAAGAAAAGGGCTTTAGCCCCTGAGGCTAGCCTGCAAGCCACAAACTTCCGCTTCAACGCCTGGGCCAAATACTCGAACTATCGCCAAGACGAAAAGATCGGCGCCCAAATGGCAACCACCGCCAAAGCCGAAGAAATCCGCCCCAAGCACCGCAACACCCGCGTAGTCCTCGAAGGCGGCTCCATCGACGTCAACGGCGAAGGCACCCTCCTCACCACCGAAGAATGCCTGCTCAGCAAAATCCAGCAACGCAACCCTGGCATGACCCGCAAAGACTACGAAAACGTCTTCGCCAACTACGTCGGAGCCCCGCACGTAATCTGGCTAGGCAAAGGCATCCGTGGCGACGACACCCACGGCCACGTCGACGACCTGACCCGCTTCGTAGCTCCCGACACAGTCGTCACCATGGTCGAGCCCAATCCCAAAGACGCAAATCACAAACCGCTCCGCGATAATCTCCGCCGCCTCCAATCCGCCACCGACCAGAATGGAAAGCCACTCAAGATCGTCGAACTCCCCCTGCCCGCTCCCGTAATCTTCGAGCACCGCTGCCTCCCCGCCAGCTACGCCAACTTCTACATCGCCAACGGCATCGTGCTGGTCCCAGTCTTCAACGACCCCAACGACCGCTTAGCCCTGAACACGCTGGCAGCGCTATTCACCACGCGCGAAGTCGTTCCAATCTATTCCGGCGACCTGGTCTGGGGACTCGGCACCATGCACTGCATGACCCAACAGCAGCCAGCGCCTTAAATCGAACGAGCAGCATAAACCTTTGCAGCGGTTCTTACGTCTAAGTGCCTTTACGGGAAAGTCCAAGATATTTTGTCTGTTCCATATTGCTCAGATCGAACCCGGTCTGACTAGAATAATGGGGTCGGGCCCGGCACCCGTGCCGTCCCAACAATGCTCAGAACAAGATAGCGAGGATAACTGCATGAACGGATTTAAGCTGTGTGCGTTAGCTGCTGTTGCTGCCATCTGCTTCGCGCTTTCTGCTCCCAAAATACAAGCTCAAGTACAGATCGACATCGGAGTCGCGCCCGAATGCCCTTACGGCTACTATGACGTTGCGCCCTACGACTGCGCCCCTTACGGCTACTACGGCCCAGAATGGTTTTCCGGTGGCCTCTTCATTGGCGCTGGCCCCTGGTTTCATGGTCCCGCAGGCTTCCATGGCCACGTAAATAACCACTTCCATCCCGAGCACGGCTACAACGGACCCAGGCCAGCCCGTGGTGAGAGGCCCGATCCGAATAAGCATCTCGATAAGATCGAACACTTCAAAGGCAACGAAGTGCGGGATGGACGCGGTCACGTCGGCAAAAG
This sequence comes from Candidatus Sulfotelmatobacter sp., assembly GCA_049512915.1. Classification (GTDB taxonomy): domain Bacteria; phylum Acidobacteriota; class Terriglobia; order Terriglobales; family Acidobacteriaceae; genus Sulfotelmatobacter. The sequence goes on along the minus strand of JBEKWP010000103.1, from coordinate 10,302 downwards.
GTAGGATCCTCTAAGACCGGAGGGCCGGCAGTTTCAATCGTTCCCAGGAACCGACGAACTTGGGTGTGCCCCACTTCTCGGGGGTGTTGCGAGAAGTGGGATTCCCTACTTCCGCCCTCTGGGATTTCGATTTCTGCGATGGCACCGCGATGGCTTTAGACTGAGAGCTGACGGCTGACAGCTACTTCTTATACTGCGTAGGCTGTGGCCCTTTTTCCAGCGTCTCGCGATCCCAGATCCAGCCTTCACGCGTGTAGCTGGCAAGTTCGAAGTCCTGCGTAAGTTCGAGCGCATCCACCGGACACGCATCCTCGCACAGACCGCAGAACATGCAGCGGCTCAGGTCGTAGGTGAAGTTGGTGAGTTCCTTGCGGCGGGTCTGCTCGTTGCGCGCGCTGGAAACGACGATCAGATTCTCCGGACAGGCCAGCGCGCACAGGTCGCAGGCAATGCACATGGTCTCGTCGGTATCAGGATTCACGTTCAACCGCGGCGCGCCCCGGTAGCGCTCCGCCACCTGCGGCCGCTCCATGGGATATTGCTCGGTATAGATTTCCTTCGGATCCTGATAGCGGAACGTGACCTTCAACCCCTGCAGAAGGTCAATCAGAAAAACTTTGCGGAACAGGCTCTGCATCCCCATAACGCGCTAAGCATAACAGGTGCTAGTAATCGGTGGCCAGTGGCCAGATGCCAGTCCACTTGCCGAAGTGTTCATGTGGGGACAGCCGCCCTCGGCTGTCCGGTCGAGCGCAGCTCGATGGGTTCTTGCTGCGCTCGGCAAAACCGCTTCTACAGAGGCCCCAGATCTGGGAACTTTCTCGTCTCCTCATCCGTATCAGAAACCAGAGGATGTTATGCGAGCCTATCTCGCCAACCTGACGCCCACAGCCCGAATGCTGCTGGCCGTGCCCGCACTCGCCATCGCCTATGCCGTGGTGACCATTGTCGTGCCGGCAGCGATTCGAGCCGCGGTTCCCGACCTGGTCCGCTCGTTGCTAAGCCTGATGTAAATTGGCCGGGCACTCGTGCCAGATGGTCGCACACAGTCAGTGGTACCCTGCTGCGTGGAGTTCTCCGTGCCGCCTCACAACTCAACCACCGGATTAATAAGTAATGACGAACTTTGGATGGAGGAAGCTCTACGCTGCGCCCAGCGCGCCCTCGAAGCCGGCGAAGTTCCGGTAGGCGCTGTGGTCGTATGCGGGGAGCGCATCGTCGGCCGCGGCTGGAATCGCAACCTCACCGACTCCGACCCCACGTCCCATGCCGAAATTGTAGCCCTGCGCGAAGCCGGTGCAAACCTGGGTAACCATCGCCTGGCCGGCTGCGATCTGTTTGCTACAATTGAACCGTGCCCGATGTGCGCCGGAGCCTTGGTGCATGCCCGGATCAAGCGCCTGGTATACGGCGCCGAAGATCCCAAAGCGGGCGCCGTGCGCTCAGTCATGCAGGTGCTCAATCACCCGCAACTGAACCACAAAGTGGAAGTCCGCAGCGGCGTCTTGGCGGGCCGCAGCGCTGAACTGCTGCAAACGTTCTTTAAAAGCCGCAGATAGTTGTCGATGTTCACTGGCCACCGACCACGGGCCACTGACCACTGCTTCTCGGAGAGATGCGTGAGTGGTTGAAACGATCCGCCTCGAAAGCGGACATACCTTAACGGGTATCGGGGGTTCGAATCCCTCTCTCTCCGCCATGTTTTCTTGTCATCCGCCCTTGCGAGTCGGTGATCCGGCACTGGTGATCCTGTACTGATATGAAAATCAGTGAAGGAACGCCGATGGTTGATCGCGACCGAAAAACCGTCGTGAACCCTAACCACCCCATGTGGTCATTCCAAAGGTTCGAAGTGCGGGGATGGGACGCCCAGCGCGGTCAGCGCCTCATCAACCGTGCGAACGACGTGCAGCAGGGGGCGGCTGGACTCTCCGGCAATCTGGAACATCCGCATCAACCCGTATCCATCCGTCAGGGGGACTACGATAAACCTGGGATGGTCGATCAAACCCGGGGTGATCGGTTTGCGCATTGCCAGCTTGCGCAGGAAGTCGGCAGCCACAGCAAAGTGGGTAGCGGCTGAAAAGTCCCAGATGCCAGCCTGGGCGCCGGTCGCAATCCAATTTCTGCCGAGGGCATCGTGGTATTCCGCCGCGGAGTCATTCGTGAGTTCACCCTCAAACCGGGCCAGCAGGATCTTATGGGCCGCGTCGAACTCGAAGCGGTACGGCATGATGGCATTAATTCTACCGGTTCTGCCAGTGAGTTAGCGGGGCATCGCCGTCACACGCATCGGCCCGTCGCGGGCCGAGTTTCTCGATGAGTGCAAACGCTCTGTTCCCGGCAACGATCCGGTCCGCTCGTCGGAGCCCGCCTAAAACTCTCCGTTCCCTTCAGCATTGTCATGCTCCACGCAGGAGGATACCTTGGTCATTTCGTCCCACTGATCAATTAGCAGTTTTTCGCCCGCGCTCTGGATTTCCGCGACCGTGCGTGGCCGTCGGTTGCCGGAACCAGGAAACAACAGGTACAGAATTCCGTCCGATTCACCTCCGTGGCGTGCGTCCGACTGGATGCCCAGGGCGTTGGCCAGCGCGACGGAGCCTTCGCCCAGGGTTCCGATATCGGCATAGATAGCGAAGGACGATTTGCCGTTGCCGAGGTTCACGACAACTGCAAAATCCCCCAACCGCGCTCCGCCACGATCCGCTATGTCTTGCGGCAACACTACATAAGGGATCTTCGACGCATCCACATACCGAGTCGGATCACTGAACGTCTTGGTTTTGTCGAAAAGCGAAGTACATGAGATGTAGTAGCCGGGGTAAGGATCCCTATCTTGCTGGATCAACGGATCGCCGTCTCGATCAGTAATGATGCCGTTCCACTCGCCTGGCTTGCCGGCATTCGACAATTCGTCGAGTCCCGCGTCGTCGGCTGCGCCGCCAGGATGATAAGCGTTCGGCGAGCCGTCCGCGTCGATCGTCATACCGGAGATGAAGAAGAAGGCTTGGCGGTCCAGCAATTGCCAAACCGGCACTTCACGAAATTGCTCTCCGCCTCGCGCCCATGCCGAAATGTGCAGCAGCATCAATCTCGCGCTGGCGCAAGCGTTTCCGCGTCCCGCGAGCGCTCGAGGTTGGTCGACGCGCCCTCGAAGCCCCCCAGCCAACACAGCGTTCCATCCAACGGCCGCATGGATCGGCCGCAGATGCGCCAACTGGGGATCACGAAAGATTTGCACGCCTTGCGCGAATCCCGATGCCGCCAGGAACACACAGCAAACGACCCCGAGCAGTGCAACTCGCTTTACCATACCGCAGTCCAGCAAGTGCCAGGCTCCTACCAGCTGGACGACTCGCTCTCTCTTCAACTCTGTTGAACCTTAGCATTCCGCGCAGCCCGATTCTGAGCAAGAGCGCTCACTCGCGAAAGTCGTGCAAGCTCCCCACTTTTTGTGCAGGACGGGCGTTATCGGGCGTCGCATCGCAATCATTGACCTGAGGTCGGTCATTAACCGGGCACACGGCCTCGAACCGCGGCGACAGCTTCGTGCAAGCTGTCAAAGATACGGTCGGGACCAATGGTTTCGGTCAGGTGATGACGGTCCAGATCAGGCTTCAGGTCCGACTGCACGTGAGCGAAGACGAGACCCGTGCCCTGAGCGGCGAGGTCCTTCTGGAGTTCGCACACAACCCGCGCGGCCGTGAAGTCCACGTGGGTGATGGCCCCCGCATCAACGATCAACCAGTGCAACGGGGAAGGCGCCGAAGTGGCCAGCATACGCGTTTCTTCGGAAAAGCGATTGGCGTTGGCGTAGTAGAGCGGCGCGCTGAACCGATAGAGGACGAGACCAGGCTCGGTAACCGCCCCGGGAACGACCGGATCTAATTCCCACACGCCTTCATCAGTCTGTTCCAGCACAGCGGTGTGCGGACGGTAGCTTTGGTGGACGATGCGGAGCAGCGACAAGCACATCGCCAGAAGAATGCCCTGCTCCACGCCAACAAAAACAACCACCGCCGCAGTTGTGACCGCCAGCATAAATTCACCGGGGCTCTCGCGACGGATGGCGCGGAGCGAACGCAGATCGATGAGACGCATGGCGATCGTGAACACGACCGCGCCAAGAACACACTGCGGAAGAAACTGCAGCGGACCGGTAAGGAAAAGAAGCACCAGAACAACCACGCCCGCCGTGGAGAGCTGGGCCATCTGGTTGGTGCCGCCGGAACTTTCAACCATGGCGGTCTGGGTGGGACTCCCATTCACAACAAAGGTGCCGCTGAAAGCCGCAGCAGCATTGGCGGCAGCGAGGCCGACCAGATCGGCGTTTTCGTCGAGTTCCTGATGGTGGCGGGTAGCGTAGGCCCGTGATGTTGCGGCGCTCTGCGCAGCGATCATGAGCAAACAGGAGCCGGCGACGGGAACAAGCGTTTCCACATCTTTCCAGCGCAGATCAGGCAACCCCAAATGGGGCAAGCCTGCAGGCACAGGACCGAGAACGGCGACGCCGTGCTCGGCCCAGTGAAAGATCGCGCTCGCCGCGACTGTCCCGGCAACTGCCAGGAGAGTACCGGGAAACTTGGGGGCAACGCGATGGCAGAGCACGATGGCGGCTACGACGGCGAATGAAATCTCCACCGTAAGAAGATGTGCATGTGACAGCGATCGCAACACTTCGAGGATCTGCCCGGGACTGTGCCGGCTGCGGACGTCGATGCCAAGCATTTCACCAAGCACAGCGATGCCGACTTGAAAGCCCACGCCAACCAGGAAGCCCAGGAGAACCGTTTGAGACAGAAAATCCGCGAAGAAGCCAAGATTCAGCAGGCGAGCGAGGATAAGGAAGATGCCGGTCAACAGAGCCACCAAGCCGGCGAGTGCGACGTATCTGGGACTGGCGATCGGGGCCAAACCGATGAGGCTGCTCGCAAGTATGGCCGCGGTAGCAGAATCAGCAGCCACGACAAGATAGCGCGAAGAACCAAAGATGGAGAATGCAACCAGCGGAAGCAGAAGCGTATAGAGGCCGGTGATGACCGGCATCCCGGCAATCTTGGTGTACCCAAGCGATTGCGGAATGTTCAAGGCCGCAAGCGTAACTCCCGCGAGGAGGTTCTTCGATACCTCCGACCATTGAAAAGGCCGCAACCCTTGGAGGATAGAGAGGCGATTTGCGATGCGATTTCCTCCTGCAATCGGAATCATTCAGCCCGGCTTATGGCCGATACCCGTCGCTTTTCCACTGCTTAAAAAGATCCAACTGCTGCGCGCTCCAGTAAGGGCCGCCGGGTGGCATGGATTGGTTTTTCAGGGTTTCCTCGACCGCTCGAGCATTGCCGTGATCGTTTGAAGCATCCGACATATAGGCGTAGTTGTCGAGCAGAATCTTATGTTGGTTCATGTGCTCGATGTCAATCTGCCGAAACAGCGGTTTTATGTCCTTCTCGAAGGAAACTGGCATTTGTTCTCTCCCTTCCTAAACTTGTTTCATCCAGCGGCGCTCTGCTGCAGGCGTCTGGCGGCACTCGACGGCGAGTGCGCAGGTTTAAATCAGCTGCTATTAAGCCAGAAGTAGGATGCAAAAATCTAGCGGGGTGGAACGACGCTCTGCGTGGGACTATCTGGCGGCTGGAGGAGTCGCCGACTTCTGCGTGGGAGCTATGGTGCCTGCCGCTTCGACGCTTCTGGCTGCGATCAGGTCGCAGCGGCAAAGAACGCAACGCATGGCCACGGTATAGACAAAGTGGGCGTAGGCCCGGCAGTTGCTGTTCATGCAAACTTTTGTTGTCATCGCGCTGGATCAGCTTACAGCGCGAAGGTAGCACAGCGTGCCGCGGAAGCGGACGCGGATTTTCGAAAGCGTCCGATCAGATTTTCTTCTGATCTGTTTTTCTTTTCTGATCGAACTCGCCTGCCTGCCGGCTGAGCGCTTCCGCTTACTTCTTTTTCCGGGACTTCTTTTTCTGAGACTTCTGTTTCTGAGGCAAGATGCGCTCGATCTGCTGCAGATGGTTTAGATCGTGCCCGGCAATCAGGCGCACAATATGCTCGATGGTTTCCTGGCCGCGCTCGGCATGCATCCCGTAGTGCTTCCACTGCTCGGGGCTCAGCGACTTGAGCAAAGCCAGATTGGCTTCGCGGACCACGCGGAACTGCTCGACCGACTTGCGCGGATCGCGCTTCTCGTAATGCAAGCTGGTTACCCACGCATCCTGATCGAAGGCCGAAATGGGAGTGCCGGGCGCGCCCAGAATCAGCCTTAAGCGCCAGCCAATCGCGATTTCTGCGTCGGCAAGGTGCGCCGTGATCTCGCTGACCGACCACTTCCCCGGACCCGGGCGTTTTCGCAATTTGCCGGTGGGCACGCCCTTGATCGATCGCTCGAGTTTTTTGGCCGTGGCCGCCTGAACTGCCACAGGCTGTTTGCCTTCAGAGTGCGCCATGATCCTCTGAATGTATTGCTGTGCTGTTTCGCTCGTTGCCATTGCATTCCTCTCCCTGTCTTCTTAGACGGCGTCCCGTCCCGCGGGTGAGCCGGTCACATCATACCTTCCTCAAACCTCGCTCAGTAGTCGGTGACTTGTTCGGTATGGCGCTGCAAATACCAGCAGGGCACGTATCCCGCATGCGGAAACAGCGCGTTGACGCAGGTTTGCGGCTCCGGCGGATGGAAGATGAACTGGGTTTTGCCGCTTTTCTGCGGTATCGCGTCGTAGCTGGTGACTGTGAATTGTGCGAACGGCTGGCGATTCCCGGCGACCCTGTAGCGGAACAGGGCGTAGTCGACTGCATAGGCCAACGTAGTAATCACCAGGGCGGACGCAATCCCAACGATGATCACTCGCTTCAGCCATCGTTTGATTCCAGCACTCGGCACTGAGTTCCCCGGCGTGCCATTATACCCGCCGCAAGGCGCACCAACGGTTCAGTGGAATCGCCGAAAATCAGGAACCCATCATGAATAGGCCATCCTCCAACTGCCGGTGGTAGTAGCGCCCAAGCTGTGGGAATCTGTCGGCGTGGAAAAGCGAAAGCACGAGCGAGCGTTATACTTTATGGTGCTGCCCGGCTCCAGTGCGACGCCCTCGGCCCGCTGTACGGTCTGCAAACGGCGCTTCGAACTCCAGCCCGACCCGGGCGAGCGCGCGGATGACATCATCCTCCGTATGCGGGAAGCGTTCGCGGCCCACAACTGCAACGAAACTGCCAAAGAGCAACCCTAGCAACCGAGTGTCAGGACTTACCTCCCACCGTCCGCGTTGACAACTCCCCGCTTCCACAGGCAAACTGACTCGTCCCATAATTAGGGGCTGCAGCGAGCGCCTACGGGCGATCCAGAGGATAGGAGCGGGTTTAGAACATATTCATCGGCCATGGAGCAGACAGTCTCCTATACGCTCGATTCCACTTTGGAAACCGTGGACCATGCGGAGGAAAGGGCGACCCGCATTGCCACGGAATTAGGCTTTGGCGAAGACGAGGTCATGCAGATATCGATGGCGGTGCGCGAAGGCGCGGTGAATGCCGTTCTGCACGGCAACGCCTACGCCCCGGATAAGAAGGTAATTCTGGCCTTCGAGCGTACGCCTGACGACCTGGTCATCACCATTCGCGATCAGGGCAAAGGCATTGACTTGAACGGAATTCCGAATCCTCTGGCGCCGGAAAATCTGCTCAAGACTTCAGGACGCGGCATTTTTCTTATGCGGTCGTTCATGGACGTGGTGGAAATTCGCCCGTCTCAGACAGGCACGGAAATAAAACTGATCAAACACGTCCACGGGCGATCCGCGGGCGTCAAGGAGGGGTCTCAGTGAGCATGAAACTTAGCACTCGGCAGGTGGACGGAGTCACCATTGTAGACGCCAGCGGCCGCATCACTCTCGGCGAAGGCAGCGTCCTGATGCGCGACACCGTACGCGACCTGCTCGCCAAGGGCAACAAGAAGATTATCTTGAACCTCGGCGACGTTAACTACATTGACAGCTCGGGCATTGGCGAGCTGGTCAGCGCCTTCACCACTACCAAGAACCAGGGCGGCGAACTCAAACTGCTCAATCTCACCAAGAAGGTGCACGACCTGCTGCAGATCACCAAGCTCTACACCGTTTTCGATGTGAAAGAAGACGAAACCGCCGCGGTCAAGGCCTTCAAGTAAAGCTTCTGTCTGAAGTTCGGCTTTGTCATCCTGACGAAGTGGAGTCCTCGACGAAGCCGAAGACTCCCGAGGTAGGATCTCTGAAGAGAGGCTCTCTGCACTTTGCCCGCGGTGCTAAGAGCCCTTCGGGCTTCTTCTGGATGTCGCCGGTTCGATCCTGTGTCGCATTTGGCATCCAGAACGGTCAACGAGTGCAATCGCCTGGTTACAGCACCAGGCGGAAACTAGTGTAGGGCAAAGAAAAGCCGCCCGGAATATTGGGCGGTGGGTGTGCGTTGACAACGGGCTTGGTCGATGCCCGCTCATCGTACGCAAATTATCCAGCTCTCTGACACAAAGGCCTGACAGTCGTGGTCGGGCCTTCCGGCTCAGGAAAGTCGGAAGATTAAAAGTCCTCGCCTTTCGGCGTGCAGGAACAGACGCCAGCGCCGCTGCCCAGGGTGATGGCGAAGGAGCACAGATTCTGCAGTTCTGACTGATGAAAGCTTGTCAGGTTCGAGTCGGCCAAGGGGTGTTCGACCATCAAGTACTGATTGACGGCCATGCGGTCGTCTTTCTTCCGGCTCTCTCCGATCAAACGCACATTGGCGCATGCGCCACGATCACTTCATGACCCAACTCGCTCAGCAGTCGGCTTACAGGGCGAGTGCATCCCGGTTTCCAGCGCAATCCGGCAGCGCGGCATCGCCCCGAACACCTCCCGCATTGCCTTCGGAGTCGTACCCAGTTTCGCTCGCGCTGGAGGGGATGGTTGGCCGGTACGCCTTTTCACTGGACGCGACTGCCGAGATACTGCGCAAGGGATCTGCACTCGAAATCGAACTGATCGGGCACGCCAACTCCAGCAATTACTTGTCCGTGGGCCACCCAGCTCTGCTGACCGGCGTGGCGACGGACGAATTCGAAATTGCCGGGCCGCGAGAGGACCGATTGCACATCGATCGTGACGCGCACGGCGCGATAATAGGGATCACGATCAACCCTGGGCTGTGGCCAGTACACGCAACGCGGAAGTAATCTGGAAGACTTCTTCGTTCGCGGTCTGCCAACTGCCATTCTGGGATCTGAATGAAGGCTTCATAGATCGCTCTTGAGGGGGCGGTCCGACCGCTGGACAAAGTCTCCCGCCGCTTTCCTGTTAACGTCAGTAATCTAGCCGCTGGTGTCGCGTTGTGTGAGAATCCCGGTGTGGACTCGGTATTTCTTCTCGCGGTAGGCTTCGTTCTTTTGGCATCTCTCGGGCTGGTGTGTGGCGGAACTGCGGTGTTTTTCTTTCTTCGGATGGAACAACCCGAGGAAATCCCCAACGCGTCCGTTGCGATTTGGGTATTTGTTCTCCAATACGGTCTTGTTTTTGCGCTGGTTTCTTCGCGTACTTATGTCTTGCTACCCACCATACTGATGTTGTTAATAGTGATCGCGCTGGTTACCGTGATGCGCCTTGGACTAAGAGCACGCAGCAGGGCCGGTTCTCGTATGGTGTTGGCGGCGGTATTCACCCTTAGCTCGTACCTATGCGGCATGAGCGCCGAATACCTTCAACTTCGCAAGTACCTTCGTTTCTGATTGGCGGGCCCGACTATTGAGGCATCGCGGTTACACTCAAAACCTCTCAAAACGTGCAAACGCCTGGTTTCGTAAACAATCCAGACTCGTCTCCCAGATGGGCTCCCGTTGTGGATTACTGTCTTGGCTTGGATTTTGGCGCAAAACGCGCAAGATACTCATTCGCAGTCCGCTGAATTTTCGGATTCGGCGCGTGCACCGCGGCGCGCATGAAGCGCGTCACGCGGGGCCGCTCAGCATCGGACAACATCACCACGATCTTCTGCATGGTTTCCGGTGGAGGGTTCGACTGGTATTCCGCGATCAGAGCCTCCACGATTCCCGACAGGTCGATTTTGTCTTCGCGTCCTTTCCATGACCCGAACCACCGTTTCGTCGCTCCGCGAATGTGCTGATCCGGATCGGTCGCAGCAGCGGACGCCAACCGGATGTTCGCGTTCAGCACACTGTCTGGATCGGCCTCTCCCAACGCCCACTGCAGCCCGGGCCGACCAATCTCGCGTCTGCAATCATCCTCGCTCAGGAGCGCTTCGATGATGAACGGAACGCCAATGTTATCCATGTCTGTCAGC
>JBEKWP010000102.1:0-13778 GCA_049512915.1 Candidatus Sulfotelmatobacter sp. | reverse complement strand
CTTGCTAAGTTGCAGGCTGAATCGTCTAAGAACATGTATTCGCTGCACGGGTTGCTGGCGTTGATTCTTGCGGTGTTCTTCGAGGTGTGCCAGCGATTTGTGGTGGTGTCGTATTGCATGCCGGGATCGCCGCAGTGCCAGGTGGCTTCGGAAAGTTTCTTCAGGAGATCTTTGGCTTTGTAGGTTTTCATTACGCTGCCGTCCTGCACCTTTTTGGTGGAGAAGTCGGTGTCGCGGACTACGGCGTACATGAAGTCGTCGGTTACGCGGACGGAGTTATTCGCGTTCTGGAAGAAGATGGAGGAGTAGGCATCGGAGTCGGGATGAGAACCGTCGTATCCCTGGGCTACGAGAGCGTGCGCCTTGGCTTCTTCTTTTTGCTTGCACTCGATGAACTCTACGATGTCGGGATGGTCTACGTTGAGGATGACCATCTTGGCGGCGCGGCGGGTTTTGCCTCCGGACTTGATAACTCCGGCGAAGGCGTCGAAACCTTTCATGAAGCTGAGCGGGCCGCTGGCCGTGCCTCCTCCGCTGAGACCTTCGGTGGAGGAGCGCAGCGGGGAGAGGTTGGTGCCTGTGCCCGATCCCCACTTGAAGAGCATGCCTTCGGTTTTTGCCAACGTGAGGATGGAATCGAGCGAGTCTTTTACTGAGTTAATGAAGCACGCCGAGCATTGCGGCTTGCTGTAGCCGGTGATGCCGAACTCGACTTGCTGGGTCTGGGGATTCCAGTGCCAGTTGCGGGCGTCGGAATTGGGCTCGATGCGGTCGCAGCCTACGTTGAACCAGACCGGTGAGTTGAAGGCGGCGTACTGGCGGACGAGGATGTGCACGAGTTCGTCGTGGAAAGTGGCGCCGTCTTCGGGCGTTTTGAAGTAGCCTTGGGCTAGTCCCCAGTTGCGGATGGTTTCGGCTACGCGAGTGACTAACTGGCGGACTCCGGTTTCGCGCTCGGGCGTGCCTACCTTGCCGTGCAAGTATTTGCTGGCCACGATGTTGGTGGCGGTCATGGACCAGTCTTTGGGGACTTCAACGTCTTTTTGTTCAAAGATCACGTTGCCTTGGGCGTCGGTGATCTGGGCGAGACGGAGATCCCATTCGAGTTCGTCGTAAGGAGAGACGCCGGGCTTGGTGAAGAGGCGGCGGAAGGACAGGCCGGGGGCGGTCTTTTTTGTGCTTGCGTTAGCGGGGGTGACAGGGTTTGCGGGGGCGGCCGCAGGGGGATTGACGGTAGTGGTTTTGACCTCGGGCATTGCTCTCTCCATTATTAGTTAGATTCTATTCAGCTTGGCCCGATTCGGCGTCCCTGGGGGTGGATGCGGGAATCGGGTTGTGCCCGAACGGGAATTTGTTCGGGGTGTTACGGTTCTTGTAAAGAGCTTTTCTTACGCCCTCTTTGGGGCTTTCGGGGCTAAAGCCCCGGATCGTTTTTGCTTCTCACGCGGCGCTTAAGCGCCGCTCTTCCACGGTGCTGCATGTGCCGGTAGTGCTCGATATTTCTAGACCTCAGGGGCTAAAGCCCCGTTCATAGCGGCATCTAACGGCACGGCTGAAGCCGTGCCCTTCCCGATCTTTACGACTTACGGCGCGGCTTGAAGCCGCGCCCTTTCAAGGCCGAATCTAACGGCACGGCTGAAGCCGTGGCCTTCCCGATCTTTACGACTTACGGCGCGGCTTGAAGCCGCGCCCTTTCAAGGCCGAATCTAACGGCACGGCTGAAGCCGTGCCCTGATACGAATCTCTCGGCGGCAACGAGCATGCCTTGTCTCTCCCTTGCCAAGTCCCTCCCAGTCAGAAACCGGAGGGGAGGGGGTGAGGACAGTGAAGATTTTTATTGGCTCCGGAATCGAGATGCTGGGCCGGCCCTACAACATCGGATTCCCGGCCGGGCTGGATCCCCTGGGATGCTTTTGAAATGCTGTCGGCAGAGTCGGACAGGAGTGTCCGACCCACACGAGCCGTGCCTACGTCTGTCAGTTCCAGCGATGACTGGAAATCTACGCCGATGCCTGAGGCCTTTTCGGCGGAGGAATGCATCCACTGATTTAGGGCAGCGCAGATGTTGCGGCGCTGGGCCTGGTCTTCGATGACTACGAAGCGGAGGAAGCAGCGTCCGGAAGCCAGCCGGTCGCGCATGGGATTGATGCGGGTGAACATGCGGTCGAGGGTGAAGGCCATGTCGTCGTCTTCGGAGAACTGGAGGACGGCGAGCATGCGGCGTTGCGCTGCCTCAGCGGCTAAAGCCGCATTCATTTGCGGCGGTGAATCGCAGCGCTGAAGCGCTGCGCCACCCAAAATCCCCTCAGCGGCTGAAGCCGGCGAGTTTTTTGCCGGGGTAACGGCACGACTGAAGTCGTGCCCTTCCCGATCTGTGCCCCCGTAAAGAGCTGTGGCGGTTGACGCTGCTGCCGAGCTTTGCTCGGCTGGACAGACGGGGGCGGCTGTCCCCACATGGGTTTTGCTGGCTCCCGAGGTATTGCCTGGCCCCAAGTCCATGATTTCTTCGGCCAGGGCGAAGATACCGGGTTTGCTGGGGACTACCAGGAGGCTATGGGTGGAATCGCAACGGAACCAGCGCGACCATTGCAGGCGGCGTGGGTCAACGGGGCGGTCGAAGCCGTGCCGGGCCAGGGAATCGGCGACGAGTCGAGTTAAGGCTTCCATCCAGGGCTCCTAAAACCGGCTTCGGGCTTCGGCTTTTGGGCTCGGGCCAAAAGGCTGAAACTGAGCTCCGGCAATGTTGCTTACTGATTTAGTCGCCCCCCGGGGAGAGGATCGGGGAACGGCCACCGCACTTCCCAAAAACCGGCCTTCGGCCATCGGCTTCCAGCTGGTGAGACCTCTTTGTTGTCTTACATTTACAGGTGGCGCCCGGTCACCTCTGGCCGGACGCCTGCCTGCAAGTCTTTCCTGACAGCGCCCTTCGTCTTGCGCCTGCCCCGTTCCCGCGAGGCGGGTTTCATAAGGGCTATGGGAATGCAAAGTTACTCCCGCTTATAGTACCTGTCAAGAGAGAAACACCATAGGTTGTATCCTCAACAATGACGGGCTTGGTACCAGGGTGAGGGATTTGTTTGGGATTTGTTTTCCACAAGTGGAATTCATGCTGCGTTCACAAAGAAAGTGGCCGGTGGTCAGTGGCCAGTGGCCAGCAAAATCCTGCGGACCCTGGCGGCTGGGAAGTTTGCTTACAGCGAGCGCAGGTTGGGGCTGGGGCTGCGACCGGCGCGGTCGGGTTGGGGAGACTTGCGTATCAGATGGGCAGGGAGCGACGGTGACGCCGGAGTTTCGGGTTGCTCCATTATCTCCCCCGACAGCAAGGGTACGTAGATGTCCTCGAAGATCTGGCGAGGCGCGATGCGGAGAACGCCGTCGGAGGATTCGACTAAATAGTCGCCTTTGCGTCCGGAGTGTTGCCGTCCGAGAGCGTCGGCGAAGGTGAGGCTGGTGGTGAGTTGCTTGGCTTTGACCAGAAAGCGGGTGCGGTAGGTGATCCATGGGGTCGATGCTTTCATTCAGTTCAGTTCCCGGTTCTCAGTTCTCGGTTCTCGGTTCTCAGTTTCTGATTGTGAATGTGATGGTTGATGATCAGCCGGTTCTTGTCTGCGACCGATTTCCGATTCATTTTCGCTGAGAGGGCGAGAGTGAATGTACGAGCGAAAGGGCGCGCGGTCAATTCAGTATTTTTGGTGCAGTTGAGGAAAATGTTGGCTGCGGATTTTCGCGGATCGGCAGGGATGGAAAACCTTCTCGAAGATGTGGTGCTAAGCCGCACTGAGGGCTTGGGTTCTGTTTTGGGGAGGGTGTTGGAAAAAAATTTGTTTCGAGCGGGGAAGGTGATTGTGCACAGGGGTTGCACAGGAAATGCAGAAAGCCGGGGTCGGTGATCGGGGTCAGTGGTGGCTTCCGCCTTGCTTCGCTTGGCGGGACAGCCGAGGCGGCTGTCTCCACATGACCCGTGGCGGAGGTAGGAATCCTTCGACTGCGTGGCCGCTTCGCTTTGCGAAGCGGCCACTCCGCTCAGGATGACAGATTGGTTTAGCGTCCCGCCAATGCTGGTTCGCGGACGGCTTTGCCGCTCTTGAAGGCTTCGTAGCGGGCGTTTACTTCGTCCCAGTTGATTACGTTCCACCAGGCGGCTAAGTATTCGGGACGGCGGTTGTTGTATTTCAGGTAGTAGGCGTGCTCCCAGACGTCGTTGCCGAAGACGGGGAAGTGGCCTACTGAGATGGGGCTGTCCTGATTGGGCGTGGACATGATGTGCAGATCGTCGCCGCCTTTGCTGGCGAGCCAGACCCATCCGGAGCCGAATTGCTTTACGCCAGCGTCGTTAAATTTGGTTTGGAAATCTTTGAAACTGCCGAAGGTTTTGGTGATGGCCTGGGCGATGGGGCCGGTGGGATCGCCTCCGCCTTTGGGCTTCATGATTTTCCAGAACATGGAGTGGTTGACGTGGCCGCCGCCGTTGTTGCGGACGGCGCCGCGAATGTCTTCGGGGATGGCGTTGAGGTCGCGGATTAGATCTTCGGCTGACTTGCTGGCTAGTTCGGGATGCTTTTCGATGGCGGCGTTGAGATTTTTTACGTAGGCGCCGTGGTGCATGTCGTGGTGCAGGGTCATCGTTTGCTTGTCGATGACGGGTTCGAGGGCTGCGTAATCATAAGGCAGGGGCGGTAGTTCGTAAGCCATGATTTTTCCTCCTAAGTTCTTATTGTACTGATGATCGGGGCGGGGGTGTGGTTGCGAAGAGATTTTACTCTTTACTGCGGGGCGCTGGCCGGGAGTACGGCGCTGGCGGCAATTGCATAGGTCCTTCGCTTCGCTCAGGATGACAAGTCCGCTCAGGATGACAAGGTTGCTCAGGATGACAAGGTTGCTCAGGATGGCACGGGCTTGGGGATGATCTGCGAGTTTAGTTGGTGGGTGGGCCTAGGATTTCGCGGACTTTGCGGGAGAGGCTTTGCAGGGTGAAGGGTTTTTGCAGGAAAGTTTTCTGGCTGTCGGCGGCGGCGGTCGAGGGGAAAGCGTCCTGAGCGTAGCCGGAGAGGTAGAGGACTTTGAGACCGGGACGGGCGGATTGGAGTTGCTGGACTAGTTCGTGGCCGTTGAGGCCGGGCATGACTACGTCGGTGATGACCAGGTGGATGGGGTCGGAGTGGGTGGCGGCGAGGGTGAGCGCGTCTGCGCCGTTGGCGGCTTCGAGGACGCGGTAGCCGCGGGATTCAAGAGTCTCGCGGACGAGCTGGCGGACGGAATCTTCATCTTCGACTAAGAGGACGGTTTCAGTTCCACCGACGGCGGCTAGAGCTACGGGGGCGGCACCGATGGCGTCTGAAGGTTCGTCGACGCGGGGGAAATAAATGGTGAAGACGGTGCCGCGGCCGAGTTCGCTCTGCACGAAGACGTAGCCGCCGCTTTGTTTGATGATGCCGTAGACGGTGGAGAGTCCGAGGCCGGTGCCTTTGCCTTTTTCTTTGGTGGTGAAGAAAGGTTCGAAGATGCGGGCCTGGGTTTCGCGGTCCATGCCTTCGCCGTTGTCGCTGACGGAGATCATGACGTAGGGGCCGTTCTTGATGAAGATGTTTTCGGGACGGTAGGAATCGTCGAGGGTGACGCTGGCGGTGCGAATGGAAATCTTGCCGCCGTTGGGCATGGCGTCTTTGGCGTTGACGACGAGATTCATGATGACTTGTTCGAGCTGGCCGGCATCGGCGCGGGTGCAGCCGACGGCGGGGGCGAGGCTGGTGGAGAGTTCGATATCTTCACCGATGAGGGGGCGGAGGAGACGCTCCATGTCGGCGACGATGGCGTTGACGTCGATGACTTTGAGTTCGAGAAGCTGTTTGCGGCTGAAGGCCAGGAGCTGGCGGGTTAGAGTGGTGGCGCGGTCGGAGGCCTGCTGAATGGCTTCGGCTTTGGCATACAGAGGGTGGCCGAGGGTGAGCTGGTCGAGCATGACCTCGGTGTATCCGCTGATGACCATGAGGAGATTGTTGAAGTCATGGGCGATGCCGCCGGCGAGGCGGCCGACGGCTTCCATTTTCTGGGCCTGGCGGAATTGGTCTTCAAGGACGCGGCGCTCGGTGATGTCTTCGGCGATGCCTTCGAGAACGTCGGTGGGTTCATCGCCGGCGACGGAACGGCCGCTGATGCGGACGGTGATGATGGCCGCGTCTTTGCGCTTCCAGCGGACTTCAAAACCGTCCATGCGTCCGCTGCGGCGGAATTCGTCGACCAGGCGGGTATGTTCGGCGGGGTCGACGAAGACATCTTTTTGCGGATCGAGCGAGAGGACTTCGAGAGCGGAGTTGTAGCCGAGCATTCCGATGAGAGCGGGGTTGACGTCGAGAAAATGGCCTTCGAGGCTGGCGCGGTAGATTCCGTAGACGGCGGTTTGCACCAGGGAGCGGTAGCAGGTTTCGGAGCGGCGCAGGGCCTGCTCGTTGCGCTTGCGATCGATGGCGGCGGCCAATTGCTGCGAGATCAGGGCCAGCACGTCCTGATCGCGCTCGCGGAAATGAGTGTTCCTGGAATAGCTCTTGAGTACGACTGCGCCAAGAATGTGTTGGTTGACTTTGAGCGGAACGCCCAGCCAGTGCAGCGGAGGCGGAGCGTCGAGTTTGATTTTGCCGCTCTGCTGCATCTGGTGCGCGAGATGGGGAGTGGAGAGCAGGGGCTCGCCGGTGCGCAACACGTACTCGACGAGGCCGGAGCCTAATTTTGCGGGAGCGGGAGCGGACTCCTGCTCGTCAACGAAGTAGGGAAAGCTGAGGAGTTGCGATTCCGGATCGAGAATGGCGATGGAGAAGTTGCGGGCGCACATGAGTTCGTCGACGATGCCGTGGATGGCGGCGAAGAACTGCTGGAGGTCCTGGGTAGCGCTGGACTTTTCGGCGATGCGATAGAGGGCGGAGCTAAGAGCCTCGGCGTGCTTGCGCTCAGAGATGTCGCGATAGATGGCGTAGAAGGCGACGGTCTGGCCGTCAATGACCAGTGGAGCGCAGGAGACGGAAACGTCGAGCAGGGTGCCGTCTTTCGCGAGGCGCTGGGTTTCGAGAGTGATGGACTGGCCGCGCTCGAGGCATTGCGCGATCCAATCGGCTTCGGCGGCGCGATCAGGCGGGAAGATGAGCTGGTTGACGGATTTGCCCAGAATCTGCGCCGGGGAATAGCCGAACAGGCGCTGAAATTCCTGATTGACGCACTGCGCCCGGAAGGAACGGTCGGTGATGACGAGCGGGTCCGGCGAATTCTGAAAGAGTTGCTCGAGGTACTGGCGGCGGGAATTAGTTTCTTCGGAACTGGTTTTCTTCGAATCTTTTTCTTTGGAATTCGTTTTTTTGGAATTTTCCGCAGGAATCTTTTCTGCGGAAGGGTTTTCCGCTGTACTCCAGGAAAGAGAAGATGGCTGCGCGGCCGGGTTGGGCACGGCGGGTGGAACGAACGCGGGCGGAGCTCCGCGCTCAAGCGCCTGACGCAGACGCTTGGCACGCACCAGTTCCCGCGACTGCGGCACACGGGTGACCCGATCACCCATCTGGAAGATCCCCCTCTGAATCCAGCCATGGGCATGGTAGAACGCCGAAGAGTTACGGGAAAGTTACTGGGGTAATTGGAGAGAGGCAGGTTGCAAGGTTTCAAAGTTTCATGGTTTCAAGAACCCAGAAACTTTGAGACTTTGAAACCTTGAAACTTTGAAACCTGCCCTTCAAGCCTTGCTGGCTAGCATTTCGCAGACGCGGCGGATCATTTGGCGCTGGATGTCGTTGAGGGTTAGGAATTCGAAACCGTAGCGCAGGCCCTGGCGGTAACGGACGATGGCGCGGACCTTCAAGGGATAGGGACTGAGGGGTAGAGGAATCTCGAGGGAAACGATTTCGCCGCTTTCGAGTTCGCCGGTGAGGGTGGCGCCAATGCCATCCTGACCGAGTTCGGTGGAGCGTCCCCAGCAGGAGCGGAATTCTGCATCCTGAAACATGCGGACCTGCATGCGGACGTCGAGGGCAAAGCGCGGGAAGCGGCGCGCGTGCGCCCCGGCCGGCGTGGCTGGCTTGGGTTCGAGTTTTTTGCCCGGAGCAGACATAGAGTCAGTGGTCAGTGGCCAGTGGTCAGTGGCCAGTAAAACCGAGATTCTTTAACTGGCCACTGACCGCTAACCACTGGCCACCTTTTAGTTTCCGTGTAACAGGTAGCCGGGCTCCAGCGGGAGTTTGCCTGCGACCTTGACGACGGCGACACTGCTGTTGATGGAATACACATCCACGAAGCCAATGGCTCCCGGGATCGACGCTACTTTGTTGACTAGGTCTTCATCGGAGGTGACGATCACGAAAGGAGGATGGCTGGGGTGCGCCTGATTGGAGGCGACGATCAGGCCATCGACCTCACCGGCGGACATGCCGTAGACCTTTTCGAGGACAATCTTCATTTCGGGCGCGGACGGCGCGCGCATGATGAAGGTGACGGATCTGCCGTCGAGCCAGCGGGTGGTCTGCGCCTTGCAAACCTTGACCAGGTCAGCGAGGGTGACGTCTCGCTGGCCATTTGCTTTATTCGCCACCAGGGCGAGGTCCCGCGCCGACGCCAGTGAGGCGGTGATGAGGACAAATGCAAATACGGAACCACGCAGAGCGCGTTGCCAGATCAATCTTCGTCTCCTAAAGACACAGACCTGTCGAGGTGATTGTGCGCGAAGTATGGGCAATGGTTAAAGGTAACTAAGGTCACGAGATGGTCTGGTGGGGAACTTGCGGGCAACGCCTGGAAAGGATGTGCAAGAAAACGGGCGCGGCTGAGAACCGCGCCCGTGTTTTGTCTGCGATGGCCGACGAGCTATTTTTGCTTCTTGCGCAGAGCCCCGTGCGCCGCGACGGCTGGCCGAACCATAGAGAAGGCTGGCCGGATCGCGCCCGAGGACCCGGAAGCGTTCTGCAACTGGAGGGTCCCGACGCTGCCCTGGTCCGTATCGTTCTCCATGAAGATAAGGGTTGAGTCGTTCACAGCGTAGAAGATGAGAGAGATCTCGTCGACTACGCTGTTGTTGACCTGCTGCAGGGCCGGGAACGAAATGGTGCCCCGCCCATTGGAGTTGTTGACGTAGGTTGGCGGGGTTGAGTTGCTGCCGTTCAGTTGCTCGTTGCTGACGAGAATGCCGGCGTTATTCGCGTCGTAGAGGCCGCTGGAGAAGCCGCCGCTAGAGTCGGTGACGAACTCGGCGATCATGTCGACTTCGCCGTCGCCGTTGGCACCCGAAAGGTTCAGCGCATAGCCTTGCGATGCGGCAAGGGAAGTGGAGGTTTGCGGGTAGGCAACGCCTGCCTCGATTCCACCGAGGTTATCGGCTTCCAGAAGGAAGACGCCGCCGTTGAAGGGATATGCGGCAAAACCAAAGCTGCCGGTCACGGGCTCCTGGTCGCTGGTTATTATGTTGTAAATTCCGCTTAGAGTGAGCGAGGTACGTGCGCCGACAGAGCTGTAAGCGCCGCCCACGCTAGGTGCGGTTGCGAGCGTGCCGTCGACGTTGGCGTCCTGAATGCCATTGCTGACGACGCCTCCCGCAGCAGTAAACAAACCTCCAGTGTAGAGCGGCAATTGGGTCGCGGAGCTGGCGGAGAGCGAGCCTCCGGTCATGGTGAAAACGACCTGGCCGGAGGGGAAGGCGGTTTGCCCGGTGGAGACGAAGGCGTTACCGGCAAGGATGTTTCCCGACGAATCCGTCTCAATCAGCACCAGCTGGCTGGAATTAACGATCCAGACATCAAAGGTCAGTGCGCCGAGCAGGCCGGCCTCGCCGTCGAGCTGGGCTGTTCCGGGCGATCCGGCGAGAACGGCGCTGGGACTTACCAAGGAAACGTCCGTCAGGTTGGCAGAGTTGCCATTGTCGTTGAAATCCTCGGTGCCGGTGGCATTGCCGTTTTGATCGAGAGTGAAGGAGCCCACGGCGCCCAGAGGGTTGAAGTCGGAATCTACCCCATTCAATCCGAAGGAGTAGGAGCCGGCGAGTGAACTCTGACCAACGCCGGCAGTCTGCAGATTAATGCTGCCGCTGCCAGTTCCGTTGCCATCGAAGCGGGTAATCAGGCCACCCGAGGTGGATGAGAGAACGAAGTCGATGCCGAGCTGCACATTCACGCTGTTGATGGTGACATCGATGGTGCCATTGCCTCTGCCGTCCGCGCCGACAACGTAACTTCCGGTGGCGGGCAGACTCAGCTGTACGCTGCTATTTGCGCCTGCGGCCGCGGCCAGGGCCGGGTCGTTGAGGTCGATGAGGCTGCCACTGGAGAAGTTGCCGCCGCTAGCAACGAGGATACCGGCGGCGGCGAAGTTGCTCTGGGCCGGCGCGCCGCCAACGGGAGTGAAGTCGATACCGGAAAACGAGAAGACGTAGGTGCCGCTCAGGCTGCTGGTGCTGAAGCCGCCGGTTGGAGGCGGGGTGGCGGAGTTGGAACTGCTGCCGCAGCCGACCAGAAGTGACATTGTGGAGAGCGCGAGGAACAGGACGAGAGCGTTGCGGACTGACATAAACTGCCTCCCTGGGAGCGAATCGATCGTGGAGCTGGGCACCTTGTGGTTTGAGGTTAGCACAGGTGAATTCAGTTGCATCAAACCCGAACCACGAAAATAAGTAGCGCGCGGGAGAAAAAAATCCGCGGAAGTGCAAGATATTACATATCTTTACATTCCTGTCTTTACAAGCCTTTGGATGGTTGCTGGTTGCGGGACTGGGTTGCCGCGACTTGGGTTACTGGCATCCAAAATAGGCACGATGGGACCGTGGTGCGGCGGAATTGTCGGGGTGCCGGGAGGAATTCCGGTAGCATGATAGAGATGCTTCGAGTGCAGTTGCGCTCCGCGATTGGAGGAGCACAACGTCCGCTCAGGATTACAGATGGTTCGATGGCAGGCTGTCAGGGGATTCCATGGCGAGGTTTAGAGAATGCGCGCTGGCGTGGGCGCTGGTGATGGCGCTGGGGGCGGCGGCTCTGGGGCAGGCGGCTGCGCCGAGCCCAGATTCTTCGACCCAGGATTCTGCGAGCCAGGGTTCCCCGAGCCAGAATTCCCCGAGCCCGGGCAATGGACTGTTGATCGAGCCGGAGAAGTTGCCGGATACGTATCCGCAGGAACCTTACGCGGTGAAGCTTTATGCCAAGGGTGATTACGTGCCGGTGCTGCGATGGCGGGTGCAGAGTGGCGCGTTGCCGCCGGGGATCAAGCTGGACGAAAACGGAGACCTGCGGGGAGCAGCAGAGCGGGCGGGCGAATTCGAGTTTGTGGTGGCAGTGCGGGATGGCGGCAAACCCCAGCAGGCAGTGCAGAAGGCATTGATGATCAAGGTGGTGGAGGCGCTCAAGGTGGATTGGAAAGTTCCGGCGCATGTCACTGCGAACCGGATCGATGGCAGCGTGGCGGTTTCGAACACGACACGAGAGGATATGGATTTGACGTTCGATGTGAAGGCGGTGGCGGAGAACGGGCGAGCAACCGAGATCGGGTATCAGCATTTTCCGTTGAAGAGCGGAACGGTTGGGATGACGCTACCGTTTGGCGAGACCCTGCCGCATGGCGGGTATGTGATCTACGTCAACGTGGTGGGCGAGGTGGCGAAGCGGAATGCGATTTACCGGCAACGCATGCAGACACCGGGGCCGCTGCAGGTGGTAGTGGGGCCTTAGAAGAAGCGGTTCTCAGTTGTCAGTGTTTGGCTTTCGACGGCGGATGCGGGCTCGGTACTGTGGTCACGTTGACTTGGGTTTGAGGTTTCTGGAAAAATAACTTGCGGGTTGGCATCCGGCGCTTTTTCGCGTCTGGTTTTGCCGCGACGTGAAGTTGCGAAGTGAGTTATGGAGCTGCTGCTCAATCTGGCGTGGCTGTTGCTGGTGCTGCCGGCTTACTGGCTGTGGCGGCGGGACGCGGGATCGCGGACGGCGCGCTGGGTGACTTCACTGCAGTGTGTGCTGGCTCTGGGATGCGTGCTGGTTCTGCTGTTTCCCGTGATTTCGGCATCGGACGATCTGCACGCGATGCGGGCGGAGATGGAAGATTCCTCCATCAGCAAGCGCACGGTGCGGCAGTCCGGAAACGACCGGACTTCAGCCTGGGTGCACCGGTTGCAAGGGCCTCCGGCGGCGGCGAGTACGGCGCAGCTGGTGGCTCCGGAAGTTGGGCGGCTTGAAGTTTCGGTTCGACGTTTGGCTCCGCTGGCGAGGGCTTGCGTTTTTCATGGCAGCCGGGCGCCACCTTTTTCCCTCCTTGGATAGTTCGCTGAATCATTCTGGACAGGTCCTGGTTCGCACATCGCTGGTTCGCGCATCGCTGATGGGTTACAGCAATAAATCCGCAGCGATTGGTCCTTCGTCTTTAGGGAATCCTTACGAGGGAGGCCGGATACTTTCAGGGACGCTTATTTGCGGCAGGGATGGTGGAGGCAAGACGTAGCAAGCTACGTCTCTAGGCGGGGTTCGGGGAGGGTTTGGATTGGAGTTGCTGATGCGAAGAACATTCTGGCGGGGTTGCGGAGGGCTGATCGTGCTGGGTGCGGCTCTGGCTTCGGCGCAGACTGCGCCGCCGGCGCCGCCTCCGCCTCAGGCAGGGACTTCCCACGTCTGGACCTGGGAGCAGGTGAAGGACCGGCTGGAGTTGAATAATCCCACGCTGCTGGCGGGGAAGTTGAATATCAGTGAGTTGCAGGCGCAGGAGATCACGGCGCATTTTCGGCCGAATCCGCAGTTGACGTTGCTGGCGGATCAGATCGATCCGTTTCCGGGAGGGCCGGCGCACGGGCCGTTTGCCTACTGGCTGCCTTCGGCCACGGTGAGTTATCTGCATGAGCGGGCGCACAAGCGGGAACTGCGGACGGAGGCTGCGAAAGACGCGACGGCGATTGGGGTGTCGCAGCAGCAGGATCTGGAAAGAAATCTTCTGTTCAATTTGCGGGGAGCGTTTGTGGGAACGCTGCAGGCCAAGGCTGTACTGCAGTTCGCGAAAGACAATCTGGAATATTACGACCACGTATTGAAGATCAGCCGCGACCGGTTTGAGGCTGGAGATATTGCGCAGATCGATCTGGACCGGCTGGAATTGCAACGGGTGCAGTACGAGTCTGATCTGCAGACGGCGGATGTGAATTTGCGGACGGCGAAAATCCAGTTGCTGACGTTGTTGAATGATCGCACGCCGGTCGAGCAGTTTGATGTGGAGGGCGTGTTCGATTTCAGCGATCAGATGGAGGCTCTCGATGCTTACCGGCAGATGGCGCTGGATACGCGTCCGGATTTGAAGGCGGCGGTGCAATCGGTGGATATGGCGCAGGCGAGTTACAAGCTGGCAGAGGCGAACGGGTCGACGGATCCGACGTTCAGCTTCGATGTGGGGCGGAATCCTCCGATTGACGCCTACATTGGCGTCGACGTGACTATCCCGCTGCGGATTTTTGACCGGAACCAGGGAGAAAAGCTGCGCACGAAGCTCGACATCACGCGCAATGAACGGCTGCGCGACGCGGCCACGGCGCAGGTGTTCAGCGACGTGGATTCGGCTTACGCCACGTTGAACAGCAACGTGATTCTGCTGCGGCCCTACAAGCAGAAGTATCTGGCGCAAGCGGTGCGGGTGCGGGACACGATTTTCTTTTCTTATCAACATGGCGGAGTGGCGCTGCTGGATTTTCTCAACGCGGAGAGCGATTACCGCGCAGTGCAGTTGAACTATGTGAACCTGGTGGGTTCGTATCTGACGGCCGCGGCGCAGTTGAATCTGGCCGTGGGACGCGAGGT
>JBEKWP010000101.1:0-13976 GCA_049512915.1 Candidatus Sulfotelmatobacter sp. | reverse complement strand
TGCCTGAGCCCACTGCCGGTCAGTTGCTGGCGGCGGGGCAGGCTGCGGTTGAATATAACTACAGCCTGGGTATCACGGCGTGGCTTGATCCGCTGGCCAGCGATTATGTGTTGCGGGCATACAAAATGCTGGCGGACCGGGGTGAGCTGACTTCGGAGGTGGTGGCGTTTCCTCGGGTGCTTGCAAAGGATCCGATGGGGGAGTTAGAGGGAGTGCAGAAGACGCGTGCGGCTTACAAGAATGTGCCTCATCTGCACGTGACGGGGATCAAGATTTTTGCCGATGGCGTGGTGGAGTATCCGTCGCAGACGGCGCATCTCAGCAAGCCGTACAGGAATACGGGGCGCAATGGGGATCTGCTGTTTGAGCCGAAGAAGTTTGCAGAGTTGTGCGTGGCGGCGGACAGGCAGGGATTGATTATTCACGTGCACGCGATTGGCGACGGCGCGGTGACGGCGGCGCTGGATGGGATTGCGGCGGCGCGCAAGGCGAATGGGAATTCCGGATTGCCGCATACGATCACGCATGAACAGTTCGTGCAGCCGGAGGATTTTCCGCGGTTCCGGGAGTTGGGTGTGGTGAGCGCGCTGCAGCTTTTCTGGGCGGAGGCTAGTCCGGACACGATTGAGATTCTGAAGCCTTATCTGGATCCTGGGATTTATGAGTGGCAGTATCCGGCGCGGTCGATTTTGGATAGTGGAGGGGTTATTTCGGGGGCGAGCGACTGGCCGGTTTCGACTGCGAACGTGTTCCGGGCGATTTATCAGGCGGAGACGCGGCGAGGATCGGAGGGAGTGCTTGATCCGGCGCAGGATATGCCGCGCGAGGCGATGTTCTATGCCTACACGCGGAATTCGGCGCGGGCTATGAATATGGACTCGATTGGGACGATTGGTCCGGGGAAGCGGGCTGATCTGGTTTTGCTGGATCGCGATGTGTTGACGGTTTCTCCGGAGGAGATGCGGGATACGAAAGTTTTGTGGACGATGGTGGCGGGGAAGACGGTGTACCGGGCAAAGTGAGTTGAGACTTTTATGACTGAGTTGGGCAAGCTGCTGGTTGGGCTGGGTGCGGTGATCGTGGTGGCGGGGATTTTGCTGATGCTGCTGGGGCGGACGAATTTGCCTTTGGGGCGGCTGCCGGGGGATTTTCTGTATCGCGGGAAAAATACTACGGTGTATTTTCCGCTGGCTACTTCGGTGGTGTTGAGTGTGGTGCTTTCGGTTGTGTTGTATCTGGTGAGCCGGTGGAGGCGGTGAGAGCGAGTCGCTTCCCACTTTTGACCCGCACCGTTTGAGGTCGGCGACGCGGCTAGGCATCGATTCTGCGTCTTCGCGGCTATACGCTCCAGAATCTCCGCCCGCGCCGTTAGGTTCCTTGATGCTGGAAGTCAGGGAGTCACGTCTGTTGCTGAGAAAGTCCACAGATCCGTTCACAGAAGGGCAGTGGTGGAAATGTCTTGCGGGCCGGTTGCGCAAGCGAATTGCAGAGGTCCTTCGCTTCGCTCAGGATGACAGAATTGGGAGATTGCCGAGTTGTCTTTCGTTTTGAAAGGGACGCAGCGGGCGCTACACTGCAGTCGGTATATGTCACTGACGGATCAACTCGGGTTCAGGTTCGCGGCGCCGGAGCGGCGGGTTTGGAGTGTGCGCGCTCTCGTGGCGGCGGTGCGGACTCATGTGGAGCGGGAGTATTCCGATGCGTGGGTGGAGGGGGAGATTTCGAATTTTCGGGCGCCGGATTCTGGGCACCTTTATTTCACGCTGAAGGATGGAGACGCGCAGATCCGGGTGGTGATGTTCAGTTCGAAGGCGCGGCTGCTGCGATTTCGTCCGGCAGATGGGATGCAGGTGGTGGTGCGGGGGCGGGTGACGATTTATGAAGATCGCGGCGAGTTGCAGATTGCGGCGGAGTATATCGAGCCGAAAGGCGCGGGAGGGTTGCAGGTTGCGTTTGAGCAGCTGAAGGCGAAGCTGGAAGCGGAAGGATTGTTTGCGGCGGAGCGGAAGAAGGCGATTCCTACGTTGCCGGGGCGGATTGGGATTGTGACTTCGCCACAGGCGGCGGCGCTGCGCGACATTCTGAATATTTTGCAGAGGCGGCATCACTCGGCGAATGCGGTGATTTATCCAGCGCAGGTGCAGGGTGACGCGGCGGCGGCGGAAGTCGCGGCTGGCGTGCGGTATTTCAATGAGGTTCGCGGCGATGAGAGCCGCTGCGTGGAAGTGATTATCGTGGGGCGCGGCGGAGGATCGGCGGAAGATTTGGCGGCGTTCAACGATGAAGGGCTGGCGCGGGCGGTGGCGGCTTCGGGGATTCCGGTGATTTCGGCGGTGGGGCACGAGACGGATTTTACGATTGTGGATTTTGTGGCGGACCTGCGGGCGGCCACGCCTTCGGCGGCGGCGGAGTTGGTGATCCGGTCACGGGTGGAAGTGGAGACGCAGGCGCAGTCGATTACGGAGCGGCTGGTGCGGGCGATGGAGCGGCGGTTGCTGGAGGCGCGGCATGCGCTGATGGAGCGGGCGCAGGACGGGGCGTTTGCGCGCATGATGGACTTGATCCGGCAGCGGCAGCAGAAGCTGGATGATCTGACTTACCGGCTGGAGCGCGGGGAGCGGCAGGCGCTGGAATTGATGCGGCGTCGATGGGAAACGCTGGCTGCGGCGGTGCGGCATTACGATTTGCGGCGAGTGCTGGGGGGAATTCGTGGTGAACTTGCGGCGGGGACTGCGGCTTTGGCGGCTGCGATGCGGAATCAGCTTTTGCAGAATAAGGTCCGCCTGGAACGCATGGGGCGGGCGCTCGAAGCGTTGTCTCCATTGGCGATTCTGGAGCGGGGGTATGCTTTGGTGTTTGATGGCGCGGGGCAGTTGGTGAAGGATGCTGGGCTGGTGAAGATGGGGGATGAGATTACGGCGCGGGTGGCGCGGGGGGAGATTGCGGCAGTGGTGAAGAAGACAGCAGCGGGCACAGGCGACCGCAAGAAACCATAGGGAAGCGAGCCAAACGCGCGAGTATTGCGTCGCAAAGAACGCGACGCGTCGCGCGGCTCGCCCGGATCCTTCACTGCGCAAAAAACGCTTGTTCAGGATGACAAGCGTATTTACTTGGGCGGCTGGCATTAGAATGTTGAGTTCCGACGTTTGAACTTTCCAGGCGGAAAGATCCGGCGATGCACATGATGGCGCCATGGTCGCGAGTGTCGTTTACGGTGCTCGACATTCTGCTGGTGGCGGCGATCATTTACGAAGTGCTGGTGATGATCCGGGGGACGCGGGCGGCGCCGATGCTGGCGGGGCTGGCGGCAGTGGCGGTGGCGTTTTACCTGGCGCGCATTGGCGAACTGGTTACGCTGAACTGGCTGGTGAGCCATTTGCTGCCTTATGTGGTGTTCGCTTTGATTGTGGTGTTTCAGTCGGAGATCCGGCACATGTTGTCGGATGTGGGACGGCGGGTCAGTTTTTTGCGCGGCTCGGCGGCGGAAGGGGATTCGTACGACGACATTGTGCTGGCGGCGAATCTGTTTTCGCAACATCAGACCGGCGCGTTGATCGTGATCGAGCGCGAGATTGGATTGCGGACTTATGTCGAGAGCGGCGTGGCGATGGACGCGCGGCTTTCCTACGATCTGCTGGCAACGATTTTCCGGCCGAGCGCCCCGTTGCATGATGGGGCAGTGATCATCCAGAAAGACCGGCTGGCGGCGGCGGCTTGCTTTCTGCCGCTGTCGATGAATCCGGTGCTCTCGACGCAGATGGGGACGCGGCACCGGGCGGGGATCGGAATCACGGAGGAGACGGACGCGATTGCGGTGATTGTGTCGGAAGAAACGGGCGCGATCAGCATGGCCGTGGGAGGAAAGATCGAGCGGGACCTGTCGGTGGAACACCTGCGCGAGTTGTTGAGCATGGAGCTGCGGCGGTATATGTCTCCGGTAGCGTTGCCGACGGTGGGACCGCAGAGCGATGATTCGGATGCGGCGGAAGGATCGACGTTGCGGGCGGGAGCGCAGATAGGCGCGGATGGGGACGCTGATGCGGAAACGGAGCGCCCGTTATGATGAGCTTTTTGCGGCGCTGGGTGCTGCATAACTTCTGGCTGAAAGTTTTGTCGCTGGTAATGGCGACGGGATTGTGGCTGGCGATTTCTCCGGATGAGGAACCGGCGGAAGTGACACTGCGCGTTCCGATTGAGTTTCGACACGTTCCCCTGCAACTGGAGATCGATTCGGTCACTGCCCCTGAGGCACAGGTTCGAGTGCGCGGGCCGGAGCAAGTGATCCGGGAGCTGCGGCCGACGGACATCCACGCGGATCTGGAACTGAAAGATGCGGAACCGGGGCAGCACACGTTTGATCTTACGGCGCAACAGATTCACCTTCCGCGGGATTTGGCGGTGGTGCAGGTGGTGCCGGTGCGAGTGACATTGATCATCGAACAAAGTACGCAGGCGGCGAGTCGGCATTGAGTTGTTTCTGGCCATCTCGGGTCGGTCACAGCTCGGGCCTGAGAGGCTAAAGCCCAAATTAAATGGTTGCTGTTGAAGGCAGGCCTGGAAGGCCTGCTCCACCCGCTTCGTGGTTCCTATTTGTCGTTCTTCATTTATCATCCACTACAGGGCGTTTCAGATTCGACATCCGGCGCTTTGTGGACCCCCGCATCCTTATGAAAAATCGTCTATCAGCGATCGTCTATGAGTAATCAAGGCAGACAATTATTTGGCACCGACGGGATACGCGGTGTCGCCGGGGAATTTCCGCTGACTGCGGAGAGCACGTATCTGATCGGGCGCGCGCTGGGACATGAGCTGATTCGCGCGACGCCCAGGGCGCGGGCGGTGATGGGGCAGGATACGCGGGAATCGAGTGCGTGGATCGCGGACCGCGTGGCCGGAGGACTGGCTGCCGTTGGCGTGGAGGTGCACAGCGCGGGCGTGATCACGACGCCTGGAATTGCGTATCTGGCGCGGTCGCGCGGGTTTGCGGCGGGAGTGGTGATTTCGGCTTCGCATAATCCGTGGACGGATAACGGGATTAAGGTTTTTTCTGCGGACGGATTCAAGCTGAGCGACGCGCGGGAGCTGGCGATTGAACAGGAAATCTTTGCGCTGCTGGCGAAGCCTGGGGTGATGGACGATACGGCGCTGAAAGTTGCCGGACCGTCTCTGCCGGGAGAGGCCGTACTGCGCAAGGCTTACATCGAGTCGTTGGCAGGGAGTGTTTCATCGGACTTGAGCCGGATGCGGGTGCTGGTGGATTGCGCGAACGGGGCGGCTACGGCGGAGGCTCCGGAATTGTTTCGCGGCTTGGGGATCCAAGCTACGTTTATTCATGTGACGCCGGATGGGAGAAATATTAATCAGGGGTGCGGGGCGCTGCATCCGGAGACTTTGGGTAAGAGTGTGGCCGCTTCTGGCGGCAAGTTTGATCTGGGGGTTACGTTTGACGGCGACGCTGACCGGGTTTTGTTTTGCGATGACGCGGGCCGCGTGGTGAATGGCGACGGCGTGCTGCTGCTGGCAGCGCGCGATTTGCAGGCGCGGGGAAAGTTGAATGGGTCGGTTGTGGTGGCTACGACGATGTCGAATATGGGAGTGGAGATTGGGTTGAAGAAGGATGGCATTCGCATGCTGCGGGCGAATGTGGGCGACAAATATGTTCTTGAAGAGATGCTGAAGACGGGGGCTACTTTGGGCGGGGAGCAGTCGGGCCACATTATTTTTCGCGATGGCGATGCTACTACTGGAGATGGCTTGCTGACTGCTTTGCGCGTGATGGATGTGATTGTGCGATCTGGCAAGACGCTGGCGGAGCTGGTAGGGGATTTGAAAGTGTTTCCGCAGAAGATTCAGAACGTGCGGGTGCGGGAGAAGATTCCGTTTGCGCAGGTACCGGAGGTGCAGCGGGCGATTGATGCGGCTGAGCGCGAGTTGGATGGGAATGGGCGGGTTGTGGTGCGGTATTCGGGGACTGAGGCTTTGGCCCGCGTGATGGTGGAGGCGGAGTCGGAGGAACGGATGCTCGCGCTTGCGGCGGGGATTGCGGGGGAGATACAGAAGGCGCTGGGAGTGTAGGAGGAACTGGCGATGCATCTCTGGGCAATCATCGCGGCAGTCGTTTTAATTGTTATTGGTTATGTTTTCCTCTTCAAGGCCCTCAACGAGCACTTCGAGTTGCAACACGAAGTCAACGCCAACCTCCCGCCGGATAGGAGGTTCGAGCCTCTGTTCTGGTGGTTCGGAACTTGGGAAAAATTTCGCGAATTGCAACGGGAAGTACTTCCCGCCAGCCAGCGGTTAAAGAGGTCCCGCGGATTTCAGGTGATGTTTTTTGTTCTCTTCGTGTCAGGAGTGCTGCTGCTGGGCCTCGGTTTAGGAAAGTGAGGCGACGGTTTTGATCAGGCCGACATCGGAGTTGGGTGGCTCGGCCCGCTGTTCATCCTCGCAACGTGCGCAGGTCTGCTTACCCTAGATGCACAATTCACGCCAAGAGATTGAACAGTTGACGGACTCGACGGGCAAAGATCGGGTCTCGCTTTCCGAGCTCGGATTTATCTTCTTGAAGCTGGGAACGATCGCTTTCGGCGGCCCGGCTGCACACATTGCGATGATGGAAGATGAGTTTGTCCGCAAACGCAGGTGGATTACCGAGGAAGATTTTCTTGATCGGGTGGCCGCGGCTAGCTTGATTCCCGGGCCAAGCTCAACCGAAGTAGGTATCTTCATCGGCCGTTCGCTACGAGGATGGCCCGGTCTGATTGTCGCGGGCGTTAGTTTTATTATTCCCGCCGCGGTCCTGGTGTCGTTGATTGCCGCCGCGTACGTGCGTTTTGGCGCACTGCCGCAGGTGGAAGGAATATTGCGCGGGATCAAGCCCGTAGTGATGGCAATTATTATTCAAGCGCTGTGGCAACTAGGGAAAAAGGCTGCGAAGACGCCGACCCTGGTTTTGATTGGTATCGCATCTGCCGTACTGAATGGTGTGGGCGTGAGCCCGCTGCTTGTGCTGGCGTTCGCCGGCGCCAGTTCCGGCGCAGTGTGGTGGTTGCAGAAAAGCAGGCACAGCGCGGCCGCGCTCTGTGCGATCAGCTTCTCGAAGATGTTCTCGCCGACTGGACTGATATCACTCGCGGTTGTGGCTGCGGCGCCTGTCAGGCTTGGGCGTTTGTTCCTTTCATTCCTGAAGATCGGCTCGGTTGTTTTCGGAAGTGGCTACGTGCTGCTGGCATTTCTGCGAGCTGAGTTTGTCGATCACCTGCATTGGCTGACGGAAAAGCAGCTCATCGATTCGGTAGCAGTTGGCCAATTTACACCTGGACCTGTATTTGCTACAGCGACGTTTATTGGCTATCTGGTAGGCGGATTGCCGGGGGCCTTTTTGGCGACGCTCGGGATTTTCCTGCCCGGCTTTGTGTTCGTTGCCGTAAGCGGGCCGCTGATTCCCAAGATCCGGCGCTCCCCGGCGGCAGGGGCGGTGTTGGATGGAGTGGTGGTGGGTTCGCTGGCGCTGATCGCCGTTGTCGCCTGGCAACTGGGAAAAGCATCAATCACCGGTTGGTTCACCGTTTCGATCCTGGCGGTGAGCATCCTGGCAATATTCCGCTTCAGGATAAATTCCGCATGGTTGATTTTGGGTGCGGGCATTGTGGGCTGGATTGCGGCTCGCTGACGTAAAGATGCACCAAGAGGAACTTGGAAGCGGCCGAAGTGCCTGGGCGCGAGTCCAGCTAATCGAGGTCTCTCCAGTTCGGGCCTACTTCCATCTCTACGAGCAGCGGGACGGCCAGGGCGTGGACTTTTTCCATATGCTCGCGGACTAGGGACTGCATTGTTTCTACTTCTTTTTCGGGGACTTCGAAGACTAGTTCGTCGTGGACTTGCAGGGTCATCCTTGATTTTAGTTTCTGCTCTTGCAGAGCCGCGTCGATTCTGATCATTGCTATTTTGATCAGGTCAGCGGCCGTGCCTTGCAGCGGGGTGTTTACGGCGGTGCGTTCGGCGAAGCCGCGCTGGGTGAAATTCTTGCTGTTGATGTCGGGGATGGGGCGGATGCGGCCGTGGAGGGTTTTTACTTTCAGGTCGCGGCGGGCTTCTTCTAACGTTTTGTCGATGAAGGCGCGGACCCCTTTGTATTTTTCGAAATAGTTGGCGATGAACAGTTTTGCTTCGGCGGGCTCGATGCCCAGATTTTGCGAGAGGCCGAAGGCGGAGAGACCGTAGACTATGCCGAAATTTACTACCTTGGCCTGGCGGCGGTGGTCGGGCGTGACCATTAGGGGCGGGAGTCCGAAGACCTGCGAGGCGGTCAAGGTGTGGATGTCGTCGCCGCGGCGGAAGGCTTCGACCAGGAGTGGATCGTGGGAGAAGTGGGCTAGCAGGCGGAGTTCGATTTGCGAGTAATCGGCGGTCAGGAGGACGTGGCCGGGCTCGGCGATGAAGGCGGCGCGGATGCCGCGGCCTAGTTCGGTGCGGATGGGAATGTTTTGCAGATTCGGATTGGCGGAGGAAAGTCGGCCTGTTGCCGTGCCTGCTTGATAGAAGGTCGTGTGCAGGCGTCCGGTGTCGGGGTTGATTAGTGCTGGCAGAGTGTCGACGTAGGTGGACTTCAGCTTGGTTAGCTGGCGGTAGTCGAGGACCTTTCTGGCGATGGGATGCTCTTCTGCCAGGGCTTCGAGGACATCGACAGCGGTCGATGTAACTTTTCCCCTGCCGTACTTCACCGGCTTTGGGAGGTTCAGGCGATTGAAGAGCACGTCTGCCAGTTGCTTGGGGGAGCTGATATTGAATTCGGTTCCGGCAAGGTCGTGGATTTCTTTCGCTTTGGCACGGCTCTCGCGCTCAAGTTCGGTCGACATTTTGGCTAGGGCGGCGGTGTCGATTTTTACTCCGGCTTGCTCCATGCGGGCCAGGACTGGGACCAGCGGGAGATCAATTTCTTGGTAGAGCTTTGTGAGGCCTGCCTGCTTGACGTCTTCGCGCAGAGCCGTCGTCAGACGCCCGGTCAGGTCTGCGGCTTCGGCCAGGCCGTTATTGGTTTCGAGCTGGCTTAGCTTGAGATTGAAACGGCGGAGAGCCACATCGGCGAGGCGATGCGAGGAATAGGTGGGGTCGAGCAGGTAGGAGTAGAGCATAGGATCGTGCTCGACGCTTTGCAGGCTGATGCCCAGGTGCGCTAGCGCGTGAATCGCGGCTTTGTAATCGTGGATGGCTTTGGGCGTGGTGTCACTCAGGATGGTTCGTAGCTTGGCTGCTGCGCTGGTGGAGTCCAGCTTCACAACTACTGCCGAGCCTGCCGCTGCAGAGATTGCCACGCGGCGCGCGGCCGGTTGGGGAGCAGGGGTCGAGGATGAATCGTCCGTGAGCGCAAGCATTCCGGACTGCGGTTCTTCTTCAACTACCTCTTCTTCACTTTCGGGATCTGATTCTGCTTGTTCTACCGCGATGGCTAGCGCGCCTTCCGGCGCGACGGAGTTTAGGGCGCTCTCTACATCTGCGATGGATTGGGCTTCGCTGTAATGAGATTCGGTGACTTGAACATTCGGCAACAGCTCTTTCAATAGTGAGGTGAATTCCAGTTCGGTGAAGAGCTGGCGGAGGAGATCGAGATCGGGCTGGCCGGCGCGCATGGCTTCGACATTCAACTCGACCGGGACGTTGGTGTCGATCGTTGCCATGCTTTTGCTGAAGAGGATGGTGTCGCGATTGTTCTGGAGGGATTCGCGGTAGGTTTTCTTTTCTACTTCGTTGGCGCGGTCTAGCGCCTGCTCGACACTACCGAAACGCTTGATGATTTCTACCGAGCCTTTGTCGCCGATGCCGGGGGCTCCGGGAATGTTGTCGATGGCATCGCCGCGGAGGGCCATGATGTCGATTACGCGCTCGGGAGGGACTCCTAGAATTTCTTCGACCTTGGCGGCGTCGCAGATCAGGTTGTCTTTGGGAGGATTGAGGATGTGAACGTCATCGTTGACGAGTTGCATCATGTCTTTGTCGCTGGAGACTACATAGACAGGATGCTTTGCGGCGGCGGCTTTGCGGGCCAGGGTGCCGATTACGTCGTCGGCTTCGAAGCCGGCCAGTTCGAGGATGGGGATGCGGTAGGCTTCGAGGGCGCGGCGGATGTAGGGGATCTGCTGGGCCAGGTCTTCTGGCATGGCTGCGCGATTGGCTTTGTAGCCTTTGTATTCGACCTCGGTGAAGGTTTGAGTCTTGATGTCGAACTTGCGAATTGTCGTGATGGCTTCGGCCTGCGTGGCGCGGTGAGTCTTGGCGGCCACGTCGAAGACGGCGGCCAGATAGTTGGGCGAGAAATCGTCGCGCAGTTTGCGGAGCATGTTGACGAAGACGTAGACGGCGGCGGTGGGAAGTCCGGACTTGGTGGACATGGAACGCTGGCGCGCCATGGCGTGGTAGGCGCGGAAGATGAACGACATGGTGTCGACGAGGAAGATGCGGGTTTCGGCGGCGGGCGCTGGCGTGGAGTCCGGTTGCGGGGATTTTGTTCGCGAGGGCAAGGCAGTAGTTTAGCAGCCAGAGTGGGCGCGAAGAACCTCATCTGAGGCGCTGCCAACGCTCTCGCTGCGCTCGGCAGGACCCTTCGGCTTCGCTCAGGGCAGGGCTCACGAGGCGCCCGTCCCTACATCTGCGGTAGAGCTGGAGGTTAGGGCTAGAAATCTACGTGGAAGTCGGCTTGTACTACTTTTTTTCCTGCCCGGCTGGAGCTGTTGCGGAAGACCAGGTAGTAGCGCACCGGGTGGTCGAGAGTGGCGGGAAGTCCCAGGCTGACATTCTGGTCATGGGACGAGTCGACTGAATAAATCACGTCGGCGGGATTGCCATTAAGAAAATCTGCGTACTGCTGCTCATTGATCAGAAGAAGGTCGATGTCTCCGTTTTCATCGCCGGATTGCGCCCCGGAGTTTTTCGCGACGGAATGATAGCTTCCGTGGAGTTGGGGGCTGGCGGCGTGAGGCGGAACTTCGAAGGGAAATTTTGCAGTGGAAGTAACTGCAAAGGTCTGGTGCACGATTTCTGCGCTGGTGCCTACGGGCGAGGGACCAACGTGATCGCTGGGATGCGGCTTCCACGGCCGGGCCGGCGCTTCTGCATTTTCTGTTTCTGTGGTCTGGGGCGTGGCGACCTTCCCCATCAAGACCTCGAGCGGGCTCACAATCGCAGGCATCGGGCTTGAATCTGGAGCCGCAGGTTTGGCTTCCGACGATTGCAATTTTTCGGCGGTCCACGCCTTGAGCTGGGGCGGGTGGTTCTGGTAATAGACGCAGGCCGCCACCAAAGCGACGCCCACCAGCATCCATGAAACCATCCTATGCATACTCCCCGAGCCCCACTCCATAGATACCGCCGGGGGAGCTTTGTGACCAAGTGTTTCCTGGCCGTGGAAGTTACCTTGGTTTTCCGTATTCGGTGGTGTAGTGAAGCCGGATTTCGCCGCAAGTGCCCTGCTCGGCAGAGTAGACGACGCAGGTGTCGAAAGGACGGGAATAGACGTGGAGGCTGACGGCGCGCTGATTGAATTCAGGAGGATTGAGGACGCGATGCACGGGCGCGAGCGGGTCGACGGCGCAGGGGTGGGACACGTTCATCTCGACAGTTTCGGTGGGCTTAATGGTGGATTTGCCCTGAGCGATATCTTGATGCACGACGTGAAAATTCTCGACCAGCAAGCGGCCGATGGGGACGGCCATCCAGCAGTTCTGGTCGCGGTGGTTGTGGACGGAGCTGATCTGGCCGACCTCCCAGCAAATGGCCAGCAGTTCGTAGAGCGGAGTTTTGTCGATCAGGTTGCGGGTGTAGTGCTGGCGATCCCAGGTTAGATAGGGAGCCAGCGAGTCGGGGTTGAGCGGGTTGTCTTGCAGGAATTTGCGGAGCTGCTCGGTTTCGTCAAACGTGGCCTCTGGGAACTTGCGGAGTTGGGCTACGAAATCTTGAATCGGGATTTGGTTTACTGCGGTGGCCATGGGCTGCTCCCGGGAAAGTATAACGCAGCTGAGGTTGGGCCACCGGTGAGAAAAACCTTTAACACAGAGGCTACAGGGGAACACAAGGTAGGGCAAAATCATTCGAGGAACATGCAGTCTCCGTAGGAGTAGAAGCGGTAACGCTCGGCGACTGCGTGTTCGTAGGCCGCCAGGACATTTTCGCGTCCACCGAAGGCGCTGACCAGCATCAGCAAGGTGGATTGCGGCAGGTGGAAGTTCGTCAGCATCGCCTTGACCACTTTAAATTCGAAACCTGTTTCGGGATCTGGGTAAATAAAAAGGTCGGCCGCTGCCGGGCCCGCGACGATTGTTCCTGCGCCGGCTCGGATGGCGTGTTCGAGCGTGCGAACGGTTGTGGTGCCGACGGCGATTATTCGGCGTCCGCTGCGGAGTGCGAGATTGATGGCAGAAGCGGCGCTGGCGGAGATGGAATACGGTTCGGAGTGGAGCTGATGATCCTCGACGCGATCGACGCGGACCGGCTGGAAAGTTCCCAGGCCGACGTGCAGCGTGATCTGGGCAGTCTCGATGCCGCGCTGATGGATTCGGTCGAGAATCTCCGGGGTGAAATGGAGACCGGCCGTGGGCGCGGCTACTGATCCACGCTGCTGGGCATAGACGGTTTGATAGCGCTCGCGATCGCGGGCAGAATCCGGGCGGGCGATGTAGGGCGGGAGCGGGACGTGGCCGATGCGATCGAGCGCGGCGAAGAAATCATCTTTATTCCTGGGCTGAAAGCGGATGTGGCGTTCGCCGAACTCAGCGCGCGCGAGGACCTCGGCTTGCAGTTCATCTTGATCGCCGAAGAAGAGGCGTTCGCCGACTCCAATTTTGCGGCCGGGGCGAACCAGGCACTCCCAATCGTTGGGATCGGTGGAGAGCTGGCGGGTCAGAAGAACTTCGACGCGGCCGCGAGCGCCTTCGCGCCGGCCATAAAGCCGGGCTGGAAACACGCGGGTATTGTTGAAGACGACGAGATCGCCGGGTTGCAGAAGGTCGGGGAATTCACGAAACAGGGAGTCAGAATAGCGGCCGCTGGTTCGCTGCAGGCGCAGCATGCGGGAGCCGTCGCGGGCGGCGAGGGGTTGCTGGGCGATGAGTTCGACGGGAAGGTGGAAGTGGAAATCGGAGACCTGCACGGTGTCAGATTATAAGGGGGAATGCAGGCGGAGATTGGTGCGCAAACTAGCGCTGGTTTATCGTTTATTCCTTGGCATTTTGTTTATCTGTTTTCGTAAATTTGTTTGTCTGTTCGGGCCAAGTGCGGTAGTATGCGGGGGCTGAAGCTTTAGCCGCTTTTTTGTTGCTCCCCCGAGAGTGTATTTCCATGTCCGCTGAACGGAAACACAGGGAAGAAATTGTCCGCTACGGGCGGATGCTGCACGAACGCGGGTTCGTGGCGGCGATGGACGGGAATCTGTCGGTCCGGCTGGATGCGAAAAGGATTCTGGTGACCCCCACTTGCGTGAGCAAGGGAGCGATGCGGGCCGGGGACATGGTAATTGTGGACCTGCAGGGCAGGCGGGTGGCGGGACGACGGAATGTGACCAGCGAGATTGGGATGCACTTGCTGATTTACCGCACGCGGCCTGACATTCAGGCGATTGTGCATGCGCATCCGCCGACCGCGACGGGGTTTGCCGCTGCCGGCATGGCGCTGACCGAACCGCTGGTTTGTGAAGTGGTGATGGGATTGGGATGCATTCCGCTGGCGCGTTATGGTACGCCGGGGACTTCGGAGCTGGCGAAGACGCTGGAGCCGTACGTGCCGCATTACGATGCGATTCTGATGTCGAATCACGGCGTGGTCACCTACGGGGATACGATCGAACACGCCTACATGAAGATGGAGACCGTGGAACACTTTGCGCAGATTGCACTGGTCACGCACCTGCTGGGGCGGCAGCAGCCGCTGAGCGGGGTTGACATCGAGAAGCTGATGCTGGCGCGCACCAAGTATTTTGGCGGAAAGATGGC
>JBEKWP010000100.1:0-14194 GCA_049512915.1 Candidatus Sulfotelmatobacter sp. | reverse complement strand
TCCGGCAACCGGCTCATGTTCTTGATGCCCGCCAGGTTGGCCTGCAGGTGCTTGCGCTCGCGCTCCAGCTTGATGACTTCTTTTTTCGGCAGCAGCTCGTAGCGGCCATCCGTGGCCATCTCGTCGAGTTCCTTCAGCCGCTTGACTGACTTCTGCACCGTGACCCAGTTGGTGAGCAGGCCGCCCAGCCAGCGCTGGTTGATGTAGAAGCCGCCGCACTTCGTAGCCTCTTCGGCAATCGCATCCTGAGCCTGGCGCTTGGTGCCCACGAACAGCACAATCTTGCCGTCGGCCGCCAGTTCCTGCACGAATTTCGACGCTTCCTTGAACATCTTCAGCGTCTTCTGCAGGTCAATGATGTAGATCCCGTTGCGCTCTCCGAAGATGTATTCCTTCATCTTGGGATTCCAGCGCTTCGTCTGGTGCCCGAAGTGAACACCCGCTTCGAGCAACTCCTTCATGGTGATAGTAGCCAATGAACCTCCTTGTTCAGTCTGCATCGGAAGCTAGTTCTCAGTACCGAGTACCCAGCCCAGCTGAATCTGCCGGCTTCTGGGTACTGGCAACTGCGTCCTGCTCTCCGATTGCCATTCCCGTCCCCGCGCCGCGAGGCACAGGAAGAATTGAACACCTAAAAACAGTGATCAGTGGCCAGTGGTCGGTGGCCAATGAACCTCAAAACCAAACCTTTGTCATTCCGGCCCCCGAGCGAACACCAGGGGCGGAGGAATCTCGGTTTTAACTAGGTACCAGGTACTCCGTACTCGCAACTATCTCTTGCTGAACTGGAACCGCTTTCTAGCGCCCTTCTGACCGTACTTCTTGCGCTCTTTGCCGCGCGAGTCGCGAGTCACCAGGCCCTCGGACTTCAGCTTGCCGCGCAGTTCCGCGTTGAACTGCATCAAGGCGCGCGCAATGCCGAGCTTCACTGCGTCGGCCTGCCCACGCACCCCGCCGCCCAGCACATTGGCGATAACGTTGAACGAAACCGCCGTATCCGTGGATGCGAGCGGTGCCTTCGCGGCCGAACGCTGTGCCGGAGTCACGAAATACTCTTCGAACTCGCGGCCGTTTACTTTGAAGTCGCCGCTGCCCGGACGCAAATACACCCGCGCAATCGCCCGCTTCCGCC
This sequence comes from Candidatus Sulfotelmatobacter sp., assembly GCA_049512915.1. Lineage (GTDB taxonomy): Bacteria > Acidobacteriota > Terriglobia > Terriglobales > Acidobacteriaceae > Sulfotelmatobacter. Next base: position 13,062 of record JBEKWP010000100.1, on the reverse strand, counting down.
GTCCCGTTCCGTAGTACTGCACCAGTTCTGCCATGCTAGCTTCTAGCTCCTAGCTCTTAGCTTCTAGCTTGAATCCCAGAAGCGAGCCTTTCATCTCTTGAAATCAAAACCAACGTGTCATCCTGAGCGCAGCCGCTTTTCAGGCGGAGCGAAGGATCTCAGTCTTCTCGGACCTGGCCCCAATTATCCCTAACCCGGCCTACGCCCGCAGTTCCAACTTCAAATCCTGCGGCTTCTGCGCCTCGTGCGGATGCTTGTCGCCCTTGTAAACGTTCAGCTTTGACAGCATGTGCGCCGCCAGCTTGTTCTTCGGCAACATGCGCCGCACCGCGTCTTCAATAATCTTCTCTGGCTTGCGCGCCAAACGCTTCCTGTAATCTTCGGTGCGCAGCCCACCCGGATAGCCGGTGTAGTGGTGATACTGCTTCTGCTCCGACTTCATACCGGTGGTTCGAATCTTCTCGGCATTGACCACAATCACGTGATCGCCAGTATCCAGAAAAGGCGTGTACTGCGGATTTTCCTTGCCCATGAGGATGCGTGCCACTTGCGAGGCCAGACGCCCAAGCGTCTGCCCATCCGCATCCACGACGTACCACTTGCGCACAATTTCCCCCGGTGACGGGAAATAGGTAGACATTGAAACTCTCCCAGAATGAAAAAAAAGCTGCGAAACGCGATTGAATATAACAAAGAAGACCGCTCGTTGATTCCCCGGCGAGGACGCCAGACGATCAGGCGGGCAACCGCGAGACTTCCCAAAGTCTTTAAGATACCGGAGCCTACGGGGAATTGTCAACGCAGAGTTAACAAAGTGATGTCCCAGCCGGAATCAGAGGAATCATCCACAGCCGTAAAGAGCCATTTGCTGACTCCCAACTTTCTCTATTCGTAGGCCAACGCCTCAATCGGATCTTTTCCCGCCGCCTTAAACGCCGGATAAAGCGCCCCCGCAATCGCCCCCAGCACAGCCACCAGCATCGACCAGCCAATCCAGTCCACGCTCACTACTACCTGCACCAACGGAAAGCGATGCCGAATGGCCCAGCTCGCCGCCAGACTGAACAGGATGCCCAGCACGATTCCGGCTACCGCGAGGAGCCCGGTTTCCCGCAGAATCGCGCTCACAATGTAACCCTTTGATGCGCCCATGGCCTTCAGTATCCCGATCTCGCGCGTGCGCTCCATCACGGCCGCATACATCGACTGGAAAATCACCAGAAAACCGATAATCAGGCTCACTCCGATCACCACGCCAATGAATGGCCGGAACCCCGGCAGATGGCTGGGCGTCATCATGCTGAGGTACTCGTCGGTCGACTGCACGGTGTATTTCTCCATGCCGGGCTGGCTCTTCACCGCTTCCACTACTTTATCGGCGTTGGCCGGATCGTCGAGTTTCAAGTAAAACACCGAGGCTTTATCCTTCGCGCCGATCAAATCCTGGAGGGCCGCGATCGGCAAGAACTTGCGCGCACCGCGCCCGTTCTCGACAATCCCAGCCACGCGAAAGTTATGGTTGAGAACCTCCATGATGCTGCCTACCTTCACGTGTCGCTGGCGCGCAATGTAGTCGTCCACCAGAATGTCATTCGGACCTCGAAACGGTCCCCCTTGCACATATTGAAACGGCCCGCCCAAAGCCTCAAAGCTCGGCAGATCGATCCCGTCAATTACTTCCAGCGCTCCCGCGGTCGAGAGCGCCCAGATCACCGGACTCGCCACCTTGACATGAGGCATGCCGCGCAGGATGTCGCCAACCTTAACGGGAACAGGCGCCCCGCTGATCCCGGCCAGGAAAGAAGACCCAGGCGGCTGCACGATCACGTCCGCGCCAATGCCCGCGGTCCGGTTCTTCGAGTCATTCAAGATGCCGTAGCATAAGCCCGCGATCAGCAGGATCAGCGCCACTTCGAGCGCGATGGCCACGATACTGATGAGCGACCGGATCGGCCGATGCACCAGGTTGGCAACAATCATTTTGTTCATCATGAATTTAAAGACCAGCGGCTGGCAGTTAGCAATTGGCCTGTGGAACTTGGCCTCGGGCAAGAATAAGCGCCGCCCAGCTAAATGCTAATCACCAACTGCTAATTGCTGTTTGCCGGCGGCGCCATGGCGCTCGACTGCGGCTGCGGCTTATCCAGATGCACGACTTCCGCCCCCGGCGGCTGCTCCAGCGCGAACTGATCATCCCGCAGCGGCTGGTTCATTTCCACCTTCAACATATTGAGGGTAATGTCGTACTCCTCCTGAGGCCGGAAAATCTCGATGCGTGAGGGAAAGCTGACGCCATCGTAGTCTTTATAGTCCGCGTAGCGCGCATCGGTTATCAGGTTGCCCTGCTTATCGTAAATGTACTGGCGATGCGGCTTGAGGTCGGTGCGGCTAAAGACAATCTTGCGCGCCAGTTTCCACCCCTGGTCGTCTTTTCGAACCACCACCAGTTCGTAGTCTGACTGCAGAACGCGATGGCCCTTGGCGTCATGCAGAATTTCCTCGCCATTCTCCACCACCGCGATCTCGTGTTCCGGATCGACGGGTCGGATCAGCAGCGCATCGTAGATGTCTTGTGGCCGGATGCTTTCCATGGGCTGGTCCGCGTTACGCGTTTGCACATCGTTCCGCCCCAGTACAAAGCGGTTTTTCGGCGGGATCCACAGCTTGAACTCTTGCCCGTTGCTCACCATGTCGAAGGCAGTCGTGCGCACGATCGGCAGCAATCCGATCATGTGCAGCATCGCCGGCTTGCGCGCCAGCACGTAGCCGCGAATCTCTTTGTAATCGGTTTGGTGGCCCTTCTTCGCGCCACCGACGGACGTATCTATATCCACCGTCGCCTTCAGCGACTGGATCTTCTCCGCCTGCTGATGGATGCTATCAATCAGCCCTGACTGCGCCGCTTCCTGGAGCGGCGCCTTGGAGTACGTCTCCTCCACAGGTCGCGTCCGAAACAAACAGCCCGTCGTGGGCAGCACCACAAGGAACAAAACCAAGGCCCAAAAGGGCGAAGCACGTCTCATGAAGGATCAGATGACTCCCAGAACATTTGAGTATACCCCGCCGGAAAGGGTGCAAAATCGCGGAGACCCCAAAATCGCCAATAGTGGGCCGCGGAACTCCGCCAGCATAGCCTGAGATCAACATCTTACTAAAGTCAGCTGCGCAGGCCCTTCCCATCATCTAAACTGTGGCCATCGTGCGTAAGTTTCTGGGGCTCATCTTCGTCGCGCTGCTCGCCTTTGCCGGCTGGTTCTCCTGGGCTCTGCTGACTCCGGTTGAACCTCCTGGGAAAACCTTCGTGATGCTGCGGCCTGGCTATTCCACGCGCCGCATCGCGTCCGAACTCAAGGCCGCCGGGGTCATTCGCAGCGAGGAAGCATTTGTCCTCTGGCACGACTTCCACCGCCGCCGTTCGCTCAAGGCCGGGGAATATCTCTTCGAGAATCCGGCGAACGTCATCGACCTCCAGAAGCGTCTCCGGCGCGGTGACGTTTATTTCCATACCGTGGTCGTTCCCGAAGGCTTCACCATGTTCGACATCGCTCGCGCCATCGAAGCCGCCGGACTCGGTCCCGCAGAGGACTTCCTGAAAGTGGCGCAATCCGATACCGCGCTCATCGCCGACCTCGCTCCCAATGCACCTTCGCTCGAGGGCTACCTCTTTCCTGACACCTACGAGTTCAGCCGCATGCAAACCATGCACGAGATGGCGGCCGCCATGGTCAGGCAGTTCCGCCAGGTCGCACGCCAGATTGGATTGATTGAGGCGCCGGAAGCCGTCGCCGTCTCGTCGGCAAACTCGGCTCATATCGAGGTTCAGGCCGGCATCCGCGATCCAAGTGCCGCCCCAACCGAGATCGAGCGTACCGTGATCATGGCATCCATCGTGGAAAAAGAAACGGCCGTCGCCGACGAACGTCCGCTGGTTGCCAGTGTTTACTACAACCGTCTCACCCAGAAGATTGCGCTCGATGCCGATCCCAGCATCATTTATGCCGAACTCTTGGCCGGAACCTACGCAGGAGCCCTCCATCACGACGACATGCGCTTCGACTCGCCCTATAACACTTACAGGCACACAGGACTCCCGCCCGGCCCCATCGGCAATCCCGGTAAAAGCGCTCTCGAAGCGGCCATGCATCCGGCCCAGAGCGACTACTACTATTTCGTCGCCGACGCGCAGGGCCACCACCGCTTCGCCCGCACTATAGAAGAGCACAACCAGAACGTTGACACCTACCGCCGCGCTATGCGCGGGAAGTAACCTGCGCCGCGCAAACGCGCGGTCGAGAATCTGTTGCACATTCCTGTGATGCTCCCATACAAGCACCGTAGTACAATTCACACCTCAAACCGCCTTACCCCCGCGATCCTGTACTGGAGGCCATATGGCAGCCCCGCCGACTCTTACCTCGACCCAGAAGCCGTCGGCTCCAGTGACCGATTCCTCCGGCGGCGTGTCAACTCGCCTCACTTCTCTCGATCTCTTCCGTGGAGCCACGATTGCCGCCATGATCCTGGTCAACAATCCCGGAAACGACCACGCCTATTGGCCCCTGGAACATGCCGAGTGGAACGGCTGGACTCCCACCGATCTCATCTTTCCTTTCTTTCTGTTCATCGTGGGAGTCTCGCTGGTGTTCTCCTCGGAATCCCGACTCAGCAAGGGTGATTCGAGAACTACGCTCGTGCTCCACACCTTCCGCCGGGCCGTCATTATCTTTGCCATCGGGCTGGCTCTGAACTGGCTTGTAGATTCGCTCTTGTCGAGAGGGGTTCGTATTCCGGGAGTCCTGCAGCGTATCGGCATCTGCTATTTTGCCGCGTCTATCCTTTACCTTTACGTGCGGCCGCGAACCCGGGCATTGATCGTGGCGGCCTTGCTGATCGGTTACTGGATCCTGATGCGCTTCGTCCCGGTGCCCGGCATCGGAGTTCCCGGTCGAGACATACCGTTCCTTCACCCTGACGCGAATCTGGGGGCGTACCTCGATCGCAGGTTCTTGATTCATCTCTGGGGTAGCAGTTCCCGTCTCTATGAAATCACCCGCGATCCTGAGGGACTGTTGAGCACGCTGCCGGCGATCGCGACCGCGCTGCTGGGGGTCTTTACCGGCGAATGGCTGCGATCGAAACGCAGCCCGCAAAAGAAGGCGCTCGGCATGTTGGTGTTCGGCGTGATTGGCCTGATTCTTGGCAAGACCTGGGGCATATGGTTCCCCATCAACAAGAAACTCTGGACGAGTTCCTACGTGCTGTTCACCGCCGGGTTCGCCCTGGTCTGCCTGGCTGTCTGTTATTGGGCTACGGATATCAAACGCTGGCGAGGAGCCTGGACCAGGCCTTTCCTTATCTTCGGAAGAAACGCGATCACAGCCTATGTAATCGCTGACCTGTTCGCGGTGCTGCTCTACGCTTTCAACACCCGGGTAAACGGCCAGATGATGAGCGCACAGCAGTTTATCTTCCAGCGCTTCTTTGCGCCGCTGGGAAGCCCGAGCTTCAGCTCGCTTCTATTTTCCCTGGCCTTTGTCTTGTTATGCCTGTTTGCCATCTGGCTTTTGGATCGCAAGAAGATATTCCTGAAAATCTGAACTGCCCCGGAGCTAGCGCGTGCTCCGACTCTGCATCCACCCTTGCAGGATCAAAACCGCTGCCATCCGGTCGACCGCCTTGGCGCGCTTTTCGATCGACAGATCCGTCTCCCGCAGCAGACGGTTGGCTTCCGCCGAGGTCAACCGTTCGTCCCACAAGTGGACCGGCAACCGGAATCGCTTGCGCAGCTCTTCCGCAAACACCTGCATCTTTTCTGATTGCGTACCTTCCGCGCCACTCATTCGGAGGGGCAGGCCGACCACGATTTCCCGCACGGCGTACTCCCGAATCACCTTCTCCAGCGCTGCCAGATCATGCCGCTTGTTCCGGCGCTGCAGGGTCTCCAAGCCTTGCGCTGTAATCCCCAGCGGATCCGACACCGCGATGCCAATCCGCCTGGACCCCACGTCCAGCCCCAAGATTCGCCCCACCAACTCATCGGATTTTCCCATTTCGGGACTCACGCCCGGATTATAAGCGCACGTTGCCGATCACCCCTCTCGCACCACTCCAGACAACACAGTCCTGCCCCGAACCCTCAACCTGTAACTCATCCCGCCACAGCAACTTACGCTCTCACGGCTGTCACAAAAGGCCATTTCCCGGGCACCAAACGCCTCCAACCCCGCACCAATCTTGCCTTTCACCGGATTTCAGCGTACTCTGTTTACCGTAGTGACAACGCTTCTCCCCACTAGACCCTAACTCCTTCCCGGGTGCCTTTTTATGAGCGGTGCGGACCTGAATTTTCACATCGGCGACAAGGTCGTCTACCCCAACCACGGGGTGGGTGTCATCGAACAGATCAGCAGCCGCGCCATCGGCGCCACGGTGGAAAAGTTCTATCTTCTCAACATTAAAGCCAGCAGCCTCAAGGTTATGGTGCCCTGCAACAATGTGGGGAGCGTGGGCATTCGGCGTGTCGTCCGCAACGGCGAGGTGCAGAAAATCCTCGACTTTCTCGCTATCTCCGACGACCTCGGCACCGCCGATTGGAAAGATCGCTTCAAGGAAAATTCCGACCGCATGCGCACCGGTTCGCTCTTCGAGGTCGCCGGAGTCCTGAAGAGCCTGATCGCCCTCCACCAATCCAAGCCTCTATCCTTCCGCGAAAAGAAGATGCTGGAACGAGCCCGTTATCTCCTCGTAAGCGAACTGGCCATGTCCCGCAACTGCGAAGAAAACAAGATCGAGGAACTCCTCGCCCTGGCTCTGGCCAAGTGCAAACTGCGCTTCCCGGAAGCCTCCGAATTCGAAGCCTGATTCACTCCTCAGCCCTGCAACAGGTTTATAATTTCAAGGGGTTCATCTCACACAGGCCCGATTAGAATTAGAAATGACTGATCAGCTCCGAAAGAAACTGCAGGAAGAAGTCGACGCGCTCGAGCACGAACTGGTCCACGAGCTGCCCAAAGAGATCAAGCGGGCCGCGGCTCTCGGCGACCTCAGCGAGAACGCCGAGTACCACATGGCCAAGCAGCGCCAGGAGTTCGTCAAAGCGCGCTTCCGCCAGCTCGGCAAACGCCTCGCCGATCTTTCGCTGACCAACATGAACAACATCCCCAAGGACAAAGTGGGGCTGGGTTCCACCGTCAAGGTCTTCGACAGCTCGAAGAATGAAGAGATCGAATACAAGCTGGTGACCAGCGAAGAGTCGGACGTAGGCGCAGGAAAAATTTCGACGACATCGCCCATCGGACGCGCGCTGCTCAATAAGAAAGTGGGCGACGAGGCCACTGTCATTACCCCCAATGGCAAGCGCGAACTGGAGATCCTGAGCCTGACCACGATTCACGACGAGGCCGAGTCCGAAAAGGCGGGCGACTGATGTCTGCCTCTGCCCCCAATATGAGCTGGACGAGCGCCTTCGGACGAGCCTGCGGCGTGCTGCTCGATACCATCGTCCGCTGGCTCGCGCTGTCGCGCATCAACCCCAATGTCCTCACCTTCATGGGGCTCGTAGTGAATACCTGGGCTGCGATTCTTTTCGGCTCGGCCACAGCCCTGACCCAGCGCCGCTTGTTCTTCTACGCGGGCCTGGTCATCATCGGCTCAGGATTTTTCGATCTGGTGGATGGCGCGGTGGCGCGCGCCAACAACCGGGTCACGCGCTTCGGAGCGTTTTTCGACTCGGTCGTCGACCGCTACAGTGACGCCTCGCAGTTCCTTGGCCTGCTGATCTTCTACGCGCGCGGCGACCGCTTCTTCTATGTGGTGCTCACCGCCTTCGTCATGGTCAGCGCCATCATGGTGAGCTACACGCGCGCCCGCGCCGAATCGCTGATCGGATCCTGCCGCGTGGGATTTATGGAACGCCCGGAGCGGCTGGTGCTGGTGATCATCGGCGCCCTCTTTAACCGCATGGCGCCAGTGCTGTGGGTAATCGCGGTGCTGTCGACCCTCACCGTGATTCACCGCATGCGCTACACCTGGACCAGGACCCAGGATCCGCTCGTTCCGGCCAAGGCAGGGCAAGCAGCGTAACCCGTCCGTCCTGCTTCATGACCTCTTCGCGATGCTAGACTATTCGGTCATTTCACTTCCTTCTGAGAAAGATTCTTGCCAACTGACCCTGTACTCGTAGTTCACGGCGGCGCCTGGGCCATGCCTGATGACATGGTGGAGGCGCACCTGCGTGGCGTGCGCAACGCGTTGGCGTCCGGCTGGCGAGTGCTTGAGCGCGGGGGAGCGGCGCTCGATGCCGTCGAGGCAGCCGTCATCGTCATGGAAGATGACGAGACCTTCGACGCCGGGCGTGGGAGTTTTCTGAATCGCGACGGCAAGGTGCAGCTTGACGCGCTGATCATGGACGGCGCGACGTTGCGGGCCGGCGGTGTAGGGTGCGTGGAGCGGGTGCGGAATCCGGTGCGGGCGGCGCGGAAGATTTTGAGTGAGAGTCCGCATGTGTATTTTGTGGGCGAAGGAGCGGAGCGGTTCGCCGCCGAGCATGGCGTTGAGTTGTGCCGGAATGAAGACTTGCTGATTCCGCGTGAGGTTGCGCGGCTGCGCGAATATCAGGCGAAACAGATTGGGAATGCATCCGCGAAGGACGGGAACGACTTGTTCGCACCGGAGATTTCGCACGATACCGTGGGGGCGGTGGCGCTCGACCGCGCGGGCAACATTGCGGCGGCTACTTCGACCGGTGGGACGTTGAACAAGGCTCCGGGACGGCTGGGGGATTCGTCGCTGATCGGATGCGGCTGTTATGCGGATAATTTGAGCGCAGCGGTTTCCACTACCGGCTGGGGCGAGCCGATTATGAAGTTGGTGCTGGCGAAGTGGACGGCCGATCGCGTGGCAGCGGGGAATTTGCCGGAGTGGGCTGCGCAGGAAGCCATGAATTACCTGAAGCAGCGATTGAATGGCCATGGTGGCATCATCGTGCTGAACGCTCAAGGACAGGTTGGAATCGCGCACAATACGCCACGCATGGCTTGGGCCTTTAAGTCGGTTAAGAAAGAAGAAGCTGGCATCGAGCGCGCGAACTAGCTCCAGAGTAAGAGATCCCTCCGCCGATCCTGCGGAAATATCCTCGAGCCCAAGTTGGCCCCGTCACAGGTTTTGGCAGTTTTGTCTTCGCCTTGTTACGAAAGCCGAACAAACAAGGCGAATTCCACGCCGACGAGACGGGCTGACGTTGCGCGAGCTTCCGATCACCATAGCAGCACTTCCCTTGACTGGAAGCGGATTCAGGCTGTTCTGAAATCGTAACAAGCGACGGCCGGTCAAAATTCTTGCACTATTCATGACACAGAACTGCACGTCCTGCTATGATGTCGGGCACTTGGAGGCGCGTCATGCTCCCTGCCGGTAAGAGCCTTCGCACTCTGCGAGAGAAACTCGGGTTGACCATGCGCGACGTCGAGACTTCCAGCGCCCGTATGGCGGAAAAGTATCGTAACGAGGAATTCTCCATTCCTCCGAGCCGTTTGTCCGATATTGAAACAAAGAACGTTTTGCCCAGCATCTTCCGCCTTTATACCTTGGCGGTGATCTACCGGCGCGACCTGCGGGAACTGCTGTCCTGGTACGGGGTTGACATGAATAATATGGCAAGTGATCTCGGCATGATCGCCCCGCCACGTTCGCACGTCTCCGAAGCGCTCTCCGGATTAGCCTCAGTTCAAATGCCCGTCCGCATGGATCCTGCCTTTGATCAGCAACGCACCTCCAACCTGGGCCGCATGGTGGAGCAGTGGGGTCTCGTGCCTTTAGCCTATCTGGCGCAATTCGCCCACAGCGATTTTACCTACGGATACATCGGCCACCAGGATTTCACCATGTACCCGATCCTCACGCCCGGCAGCTTCATTCAGGTCGATGAGACGAGGAATAAGGTGGTGGAAGGTGCATGGCGCTCCGAGTATGAACGTCCCATCTACTTTGTGGAAACCCGCGATGGGCACACTTGTTGTTGGTGCAGCATGCGTCGCGATGACATCATCCTGCAGCCCCATCCCTTGTCACCGGTTCCCGTCCGTGTTCTGCGTCATCCTCAGGAAGCCGAGATCATCGGCCAGGTTGTGGGGATCGCTATGAAGTTGACGGAGTGGCAACCTTTCGGTTCCTCTCCAGGCTCGAAAGCGCAATCAGTACTGAATTAAGGTGACGGGCGGCGGGCGCATCTTGCGGTGAGGGAAGCAGTGTGCTCAATTGTTCGCGCATGCCATTGACGTAGGCTTCTGCGGTTTGCTGATTATCCTGGCTTGATTCGCGCAAGTCTTCCACCAGGTCGGCTATCGGGGTGCGCAGGACGGTAGACAATACCTCGGTGTGAGCCGCCTTCAGCGCGCGCTCCGACGACTCCTCCCCATGCACCAGCGACATGCCCCAGTGCAGGTACCCACCCTCGCGACGGCGCAGAGACCCCAGATAGGCTAACTTCGCCAGCAACCCGGAAACGGCGGCCAGCGTGGTTTCCCGAAGATCCTGCAAGGCGGATTTCAGTGTCATCTGGTTACGAATTCTGTTACGAATTCCGAACAGTCCAACACCCAAAGTCATCTATCCAGCCGGGCTAGGGCCATGAAAGTATCACGGTTCGATTTTCCAAAACAAGGAGAAAACAACCGTGAAACGTATCCTACTTGTCGTTGCAGCAGCCGTGATGTTCCTCAATACTTTGGTAATCCCAACTGTCGCTCATGCGGACGGGACCCCCATTGGTACCAATTGTGGCGGAACAAGCGTGTGCAAGCCGTAATTTTTGAATAGCGTTACGAAAACCGGACACGATTAGCGACTCTCTTGTCGCCTGCAGCAGGTCGCGGTATAGTCCTTTGCTACGGCCATGCTGCAGGCGCACTCATTGCTTTGGCACTATCTCTGGGTCGCGCCCCATCTTCTCCTGCTGCTCCTCGCCCTCCTGCTTTGGCGGCGTAAGTTTCACAGGCACTACCCCGTCTTCCTGATTTTCGCGGTCGCGACTGCGACTGGGTCACTAGCGGTTTACGCTGCCGATGAGATTCCCTCGGTGAGCGGCACCACCTTCTGGTACGTTGCTTGGATCAATCTGCTGGTTGAGGCTCTCGTCACGTTCGCCTTGATCGGCGAGATATTCGGCAGTGTGTTTGGGCTTTACCCTTCCCTCGCTAAGCTGGGCAAATCACTCATCACTGGGGTCGGCGTGGTCCTCGTAGTCCTGGCCACGCTGGCTGCTGCTGATACGCCGAAGGACAACATCAATTTGATCGTCTCCGGCGCCCACATTCTCGAGCAAACGATCTACCTGATCGAATGCGGGCTGATCTTGTTCCTCTTTGTCTTTGCGGCTTACTTTAAGCTCGGTTGGAGCCGTTCAGCCTTTGGCATCACGCTGGGGCTGGGCGTTTCGGCCTCCGTGCATCTTGCAACATGGGCACTGATGGCAAACGGGAAATTTCCTGCGCAATATCGCATTTTTCTCGACTTTCTGAACATGGCCGCCTATCACGTTTCCGTGCTGATTTGGTTTTATTACCTTCTTGTCCCCGAGAAGAATATTTCGGGGCCCGAGGATCCTCCGCCACCCGCGCATGACCTCGAGATTTGGAACCAGGAACTGGAGCGCCTGCTACACAAATGACTCTGGCCATCATTCTCGTCATCGCCGCTGCGGTTGCCTTGGGCATAATCTTGCGCTTCGCCATAGCCCGGAGCCTGCAGGCCGGGGGAAGCGCCGACCTGGCCGCGACGATTCACCCTGTCGACCTAGAAGCTTTCCGCAATCTGATCAACCCTGCCGAGGACGACTACCTGCGACGCCGCTTGCCGCGGGCGCAGTTCCGCATCGTCCGTCGCGAGCGCTTATACGCCATGGCGGCATACGTCCATGTCGTGGCGGAAAATGCTGCCGTGCTGGTGCGCGTCGGCCAGGTCGCCGTCGCCAACGGCGATCCTCGCGTTGCCGCAGCGGCGCAACGCGTGGTGAATGATGCACTGCTGCTTCGTCGCAACAGCACGGTGGCGCTGCTGCGGATTTATCTGGCATTGGCCTGGCCCAATTCCAAGTTCGCGACCGTGCGACTGGTCGACGGTTACGAACAGCTGAGCGGCGCAGCCATGCTGTTGGGCAGACTTCAGAATCCTGCTGTACCGGTTCGTCTCTCCGTACTGCTTTAAGTGCGACACGGATTTTGCATCTGACGCCGATCTGAAACGCCGCGGCGCACCCCGCTACTTTGGCCCCCGACATCGTCGTGCCTGCCGTGACCAGCCGGTTTACTAGCGCACCACCCCGCTCATTCCTTCCTTGTTTTCGTCGCCCTTTCTGGTGTAAAAACCAGCGGGGACGTGCCATCCTGCAGACCCTTGTTTGTGTTTCGTGCGTGTTCCGCTCAACCGCCGTTGGAGTTTTTTCCGCCTCTTTCGAGTAGGCGGAGTCAATGGAGACTCTATGATCCGCAGAACCGTGAGCAGTAGGACCATGATTAACGGAACCATGATCAACAGAACAAAGATCAACAGAACAAAGATCAACAGAACAAAGATCCGCCCCCTGAAGACCTTCTCCGTCTCACTGCTCATCCTGTTGCTTTCCTCCATCGCCATCGGCCAGGGCGGCGTTGCCACCGGTGACCTGCACGTAACCGTGAAGGACCCCGCGGCCAATGTCGTGGTCAACGCAACAGTGAGTGTAGCCGACGTTGCCAGAGGCGTGGAACGCACTGCCACCAGCGACGGCCAGGGCGGCTACAGTGCCCGCCTCCTGCCGCCGGGAAGTTACACCGTTACTGTGGCAGCGCCGGGCTTTGGCAAGGCCGAAGCCAAGGATGTGATCATCACGGTGGGCGGACTGGTCGATCTTCCGGTTGCGTTGGCGCTTGCTTCCGGACGCGAGGTTGTCGAGGTCAGCTCTCAGGCCGATTTGGTGGAAACCTCGCGCACCTCGACCACGGATACGATCGGGCAGCGTCGCATCGACAACCTGCCCATCAACGGCCGCAATTACATCAATTTCACTTTGACGGATTCCCAGGTGGT
>JBEKWP010000099.1:0-14332 GCA_049512915.1 Candidatus Sulfotelmatobacter sp. | reverse complement strand
ACCAGCATCACATCTTCACCGCCGAACCGCACGTCGCCGGATCCGCTCGCAACAACGAACTGGCTCGCTACATCGCCGACGAATGGCGCAACGAAGGCCTGGAAGACGTCATCATCCGCCGCTACGACGTCTACGGCAGCAATCCAAAGAGCACCTTCCTGGAAATGGTTGCACCGGTTCATTATCGCGCCGGCCTTCGCGAACTGCCCGTCCCCGGCGACCCCGACATGAAGAACAAAAGCATAAGTTCGGCATGGAGCGGCATGTCGGCCTCCGGCGAAGTGACGGCCCCGCTCGTCTACGCTCACAGCGGCAATCCCGAAGACTACGAACTCCTCCGCAAGCAAGGCATCGACGTCAAAGGCAAAGTCGTTCTGGTCCGGTACTCAAATCCCTACAGCTATCGCGGATTCAAAGCGCTCACCGCCGAGCGCGAAGGCGCGGCCGCCATTCTCATCTACAGCGATCCCGCGGAAGACGGGTACAAGAAAGGCCAGGTCGTCCCCAAGGGCCCGTGGGGCCCGGAGTATCACATCCAGCGCGGCGCCATCACTTACGATTTCATGGTGCCCGGCGATCCGCTCACTCCTGGATGGGCCTCGGTCCCCGGCGCCAAACGAATTCCGGTCGAGCAAGCCGTATCGATCCCGAAGATCATGGCGCTGCCGCTTTCCTGGCACGACGCCAAACCGCTGCTAGCCCAGATGGACGGCCCCGTTGCGCCAGACGACTGGCAGGGCGGATTGCCGATCAAGTATCACCTCGGTGGTAATCGCGTGCACGTCCACGTAAAGATCGAGATGGACAACTCCACGCAAACCTATTACGTGGTCGAGGGCCGCATTCGCGGCGCGCAATTGCCCGATGAATGGATCGTGCTCGGCAATCACCGCGATGCCTGGGTCTTCGGCGGCGTCGACCCCAGCAGTGGCACCGCATCGATGATGGAGCTGACCCGCTCCCTGGGAAAGCTGGCAAAAACTGGAACCCGTCCGCGCCGCACTCTCGTCTTCTGCAGTTGGGATGGAGAAGAGGTCGGCCTCACTGGCTCCACCGAGTGGGGAGAGCAGTTCGCCGATGAGCTGCGCAAGAAAGCAGTCGCCTACATCAACGTCGACGAAGCCACGTCCGGCCCAAGCTTTCACGGACAAGCCGTAGCGTCGCTCGCGCCCATGCTGGTCGAGACCACCCGCACCCTCAAGGATCCGTCGGGCAAGAGTTTGTATGAGGCATGGAAGGAATCAACCGCGCGTGAGCGCCGCGAAGCAAAACAATCCGAAGCAGCCACCGATCTCACCGTCACCGATTCAAATCTCGCCGACACTCGCATCGGCAGCGGCTCCGATCACACCGTCTTCCTCAACTTTGTAGGGATGCCGGTCCTCGGCCTGCAGTTCGATGGACCGTACGGCGTCTACCATTCCGCCTACGACGACTTTTTCTGGATGAACCACTTCGGCGATCCCGGCTACCGGTATCACACTCTGATGTCGCAGTTGTGGGGCGTACTCGCGTTGCGCCTGGCCAACGCCGACCTGCTCCCCTTCGATTTCGCCAGCTACGCCGTAAACATCCGCCAGTTCGTCAACGAACTCGCGAAGAACAAAAACCTCACCACGGAAAGGATCGGGAAGGGCACGGCTTCAGCCGTGCCTTCAAAGCCCTCTAAGGACTTGGGCTTTAGCCCCTGGGGCATGCTTAGCCCCGCCTCGATGATTCTCCACGAAGAACCTCGAGATGAAAATGCTCGCGACAACCAAGAATCCAACTTGGACCTGACCCCCATCCTCACCGCCATCGACAACTTCGAAGCTGCAGGCAAGCGACTCGATGAATCTGCAAACCGCGCGCTGGCCTCGGGCGCAATCGACCCCAAACTAGCCGCAACCATCAACCACGGCACCATGCAGGTCGAACGCAACTGGCTCAATCCCGACGGCATCCCCGGCAGGCCGTGGTTCAAACACATTCTTTACGGCGCGCGCTTCACCTACGCCCACCTGGAGTTGCCGGGACTAACCGAAGCAGTCGAGAAACAGGATTGGCCGACCGCCAGACAGCAAGCCGAGATTCTGCGGCAAGCGTTAGTCAATAACACCAACCTCCTTAACGAACTCAACTCCGCCCTGAGCGCCGGGACCACCGAAGCGGGAAAGTAAGTTCTCGACAGACGATTTTGGGTGGCGCAGCGCTTCAGCGCTGCGATAAAGCTCCCCTTATTTTCGACCGCTGTCATTCCGAGCTACTCGGAGCCGGTCAAGCCGGCGAGAGTGAGCAAGGAATCTTCTTTTCCAGGGGTCTGGCCACAGCAGCAAGCCCCGAACCCAATATGCACCAAAGTGGTGTATACTGGTGCCACGATGGCCGAAACAAAACGAGTTCGCGCAAGACAAGTTCGCCGAAGCATAACCCTGCCGCCGAGAATTGCTAAGAAAGTCGAGGCCATCGCTAAGCGACGCGCTCTCAGCGACAACCGCGTTCTCGTAGAACTCATCGAGCAAGGTATTGAGGTCGCCCAGCAAAAAGAGAAAAGGTTCTTTCAGCTCGCCGAGCGCTTCCGCGCGGCCAGCGATCCGGAGCAGGTTAAGCAGCTGGGCAACGAACTGGGCCGTTTCGTCTTTGGCAAGTGATACCTCGATGAACAATGCCCCAGATCGAAACCTGGTCCCGGCTTCCCGCCGCCATTCGTGACCATCTGGTCGAGCGCATGCGCGACCGCAACATCAGCGTCGCGGACCTTAACCAGTTGCGAGTTTGGATCAACCTCAAACCGAATGTGCCCGAGGGACCGTGGTAGAGGGACTTCGGCTCGTTCAAGCTTGGCGGAGAAGGCAAGCTCCCCAAGACTTTCCTTCTGCCGGGTCAAATTGCAAGGGGACAGGAACTCTGAGTTCCTCGAAGAAATCCACAGCCCCGTTGTGACATCTGACCTTGTCTCCAACTGAAAATCAGTCCATCATCGTCAAGGCGGAGGCAGTCTAGCCAGCCACCACAACATCGGCCCTAAACCCTTTGTTGTCTAGATTTTGACCTCTAAGTCTTTTGCTGTCCGGATTTTGCCGGGATTTTCCTGCTAATCCGATGATTCCACTAGACCCCAGGGGGGAGGGGGGTACCGAGCCAGACGCAAATCGCAGTCGCCGACACCGCCGCGTTTGCGAGCGCGAGCAGATTTATTAAGCGGCAGAAATCCACAGCCCGGATTTCAAGAGCGCGAAGCCGCTGTCCCCTCATCGCTATCTCGCCGCGTGATGTATGTGGTGCATGAGCGCACAACTGAGGTGACCCAGAACGAACCAGAGAACCGCCCAGAGGACCGCCTTGAGTGTCGAATTCATGACGGCAAGCATACTCGAGAGGAGATAGGAGTCAAGCGAAAGTGTCGGCCAGAGCCTTGAGCGGCCCTCGCGTCGGTTGAAGATGTCAGTCGAATGTGTCAGTCGAACTCGAAGATGACTTGCTCCACTGGACTGCTCCAAACCGGGGCGAACGACTGCCGGTGCAGCGGCGTGGGACCATATTTCTCCAACGCCGCGAGATGCTGCGGCGTGCTATAGCCCTTATGCGAAGCCAGGCCGTACTCGGGGAAGACCGCATCCCACTCGCACATCATGCGGTCCCGCTCCACCTTGGCGAGAATCGAAGCCGCCGCGATCGAAGCGGAAAGCGCATCACCATGAATGATGGCTTTTTGCGGAAGCGAACAATCCAGGCAAACCGCATCGACCAGAAGATGGTCGGCGGCAGGCTGAAGGCGCATGACCGCCTCGCGCATAGCGACGCGCGATGCCTGGTAGATGTTGATCTGGTCGATGCGTGCCGCATCCACCGCCGCAACCGACCATGCGATGGCATGTTCACGAATGCGCGGCGCGAGTTGTTCGCGGCGCTCCGGCAACAGCAGCTTAGAATCGCGCAAACCGCGAATGCGGTAGCTGCGTTCAAGAATCACCGCCGCAGCGACGACAGGCCCGAACAACGACCCGCGACCTACCTCGTCCACCCCGGCCACCATCGCAGCGCCAGACTCCCACGCTTTTTTTTCATAACGCAGCGTGCAGCGCAGCTTTTTCAGCAGGCGCAGCTTGGCTGCCGAAGGAGAAAGCGTGAACTCGAGGGAAGCCTTCGCGGGGCTCGACATTGGAATGAAATTGGGACGCGAAATGAAGCTCGCCCCACCATCTTCACTTGGCGACGCCCATTCCTGCAAGCGGGAAAAGCAGGGAGATCAGAGGCGATCCGAGAACCTCGATCCGAGAACCAGCGTTAGCTCGGCCTTTCGACATCGCGCAGCCGCGCCGCTTTGCCCTTGAGGCCACGCAGATAATACAGCTTGGCGCGGCGTACTTTGGACGAGCGCAGCAGATCGACCTTGTCGATCACTTTGGAGTGAACCGGGAAAATGCGTTCCACGCCCTGGCCGAAGCTGATCTTGCGCACCGTGAAGCTGGCCTGCGGCCCGTTGTCGCGCTTGATCACCACGCCTTCAAAGGCCTGCAATCGTTCCTTGTCGCCTTCTTTGATCTTCACGTGAACGCGGACGGTATCGCCCGCGTGAAACGCAGGAATGTCGGTGCGTTGGGTCTTTGCCAGCAATTTTTCGATGATTAAGTTCGACATAATGTTTTAGTCCTTCTGAATTCTGAAATCTTGAAACTCAACCGAGATGTTTTTTTATCTCTTCTCTCTTGATCCCGGTAAGAAACTTCTTGTCTTCCTCGCTCAACAACGCGTCTTCCAGCAAGTCAGGACGGTTACGGAACGTCTTTTCCAGCGCCCGTTGACGACGCCACTTGCGAATCTCTTCGTGATTACCGGACATCAACGCTTCGGGCACCGCAATGCCGCGAAACTCCGCAGGCCTTGTGTAGTGCGGATAATCCAGCAATCCATTCGACCCGCAAGTCGAATCCGCACCGATCGAACTTCTTACCTTTGCGTCGATGGTAAACGATTCTTGCTGCGTCGACGCTTCGTTTCCCACTGCTCCGGGAAGCAAACGCATCACCGCTTCCACAATAACAGCAGCGCCGATTTCTCCGCCACTTAGAACATAATCGCCGATAGAAAGCTCCCGATCGGCAAGAAAGTCAGCAACTCGCTCGTCCACACCTTCGTATCGCCCGCAGACTAAAACGATGCGGTCGAGCAGCGCCAACTCCGCTGCGACTTTCTGCGAAAACCGCTGGCCTTGCGCGGAGAGCAAAACTACCGACTGCTTCACCCGTCCGGCGATTCGCTCTTCGCGCGGCGCAACGCCCATCGACTCCAAACACTCAAACAGGGGTTCCGGCTTCAGCACCATGCCTTCGCCACCGCCGAAGGGCCGGTCGTCTACGGTGCGGTGCCGATCGCGGGTAAACTCCCGCAGATCGTGCACCCTAATCTCCGCTAGCCCCATTTCCTGAGCCCGGCGCGTGATGCCGTATTCCAACGGCCCGCGAAAGAAGTCCGGAAAGATGGTAACAATGTCGGCCTTCATCGCAGAACCCGCAACCCAGTTCTCAGTTCTCAGTTCTCAGTTCTCAGTTCTCAGTTCTCAGAAAATCTGGGCTCTGGGTCTCCTTCTGTCAATGCTTTTTCTTTCTCTCAGGCTGCGCCTGCTCCCGTTTCTCTTCCGGTGTGAGCGGAGCGTTCACCTCCAGCAGGCCTTCGGGCAATTTCATGAGCACCTGTTTCCGCTCCACATCTACTCGGTCGAGATACGCCTCAGCGAACGGGATTTCTACCAGCCGTCCGGCAGCGTCGCGAACGATCAACAACGGCGCTTCGCCCGCACCAAACTGAACATCTTCAACGCGCCCGATCTCGCGTCCCTGGTCAAGCAGGGCGGAACCCACCAGGTCGCTGACGTAATTCCAGCCCGCTTGCAGTTCCGAACGCTGGCTGCGCGGCACCTGCAATTCGCTTCCGGTCAGCGCTTCTGCTTCGGAAATCGAATCCACGCCGGCGAACTTCAGCACCAGCAGCCCTTTGTGCGGCCAAAGGTCTTCCACTTCCAGTTCGCGCCGGTCTGCGTTCAAACCCCTCGGCAGCGCCAGCAACTTCATGCCTCCGGCGAATCGATCAGGCACATCACTGAGAATCTCGGCCGCGACTTCGCCGCGGCGGCCCTGCGTTTTCACCACGCGGGCCAGCGTAATGAACTCACCACTTGTTTCAGGATCGCGAATGGTCCGGTTCCCTGCCCTGGTTCTTTAGGGGCTGAAGCCCGCGCTCTGATTGCCCGGTAGCGGCACGACCGAAGACGTGCCCTTTCAAAACACTCGTCGAGCAACTCTAGTCAATGACTTCCAGAGTGTATCGCTTGCGCGCGCGCACGCCAGCGGCGCTCAGAAGAGTGCGCAAGGCTCGAACGTTGCGCCCTTGCCGGCCGATGACTTTGCCCACGTCACCTTCGGCGACTTCCAGTTCGATCACGTCGTCATCGAGATGATCGACAAAGACCTGATCGGGAGCGTCGACGATCCACTTCGCAATCTGCTCGAT
Source organism: Candidatus Sulfotelmatobacter sp. (assembly GCA_049512915.1). Taxonomy (GTDB): domain Bacteria; phylum Acidobacteriota; class Terriglobia; order Terriglobales; family Acidobacteriaceae; genus Sulfotelmatobacter. Next base: position 7,843 of record JBEKWP010000099.1, on the reverse strand, counting down.
GAGAGAGCGCACATCTCCGGTGGGTTCAGTCATGGTATTCGCTTATGCTGCGGGGACTGCTGGAGCGGCCGGAGGCTTGGAGTAAAGCTTGCCCACACGCTCTGACATTTGCGCGCCCTTCGACACCCAATAGTCCACGCGCTCGCGCTTGAACTCCACGCTGGCGGGGTTGGTTCGAGGGTTGTAGGTCCCGACAACTTCCACCGGCCGGCCGTTGCGCGCGCGCTCCTTCTCAATGACCACAATGCGGTAATGCGGTTGCTTGCGCGCACCCATGCGCGACAGTCGAATCATCAACACAGATGTATATCCTTGTTCCGGAAGCGTCCGGCGAGGTAACGACAAACACTTATTATGCCGGAGGTTAGGGGGAATGGCAAGGGTAGCCTAAACATCCTGAGCTACGCACAATTAGGACACTACCGGGACGGGGCGTGAGTTCTGAGGACCGCACCCCGCCTACAATCCGCGAAGTCGCCGACCCAAGTCGGTCCAATATGAGTCGAGCAGCCCTCGCTTGTTCGGATGAGGAGTGTGGGCGAAAATCGTAGAGCCACTGACTAAAACCTTGTCGTCCCTGAAGCACAGCGGGGACACGATCGCCTCCCAAGAATCGCGCTGCATGTCTCCGTACATGATCACGAGTCTGGGCTTGTGATCGGCTATCTTTCCACGGATGACTTCGATTCGTGTTTGAAGGAAGAGGCTCGTGTCTTCTGCTTCTTCCAGATTTGGGGCAGCAAGCCCGGAAAGTTCGATCACACAAGTTTCTCCGCCCGAGCGCCCCCACTGATCACGTTGATAGTTGCGCAGGCTTTCCCTGTCCACTGGCCTCCCCAAGAAGGCCATCATTAGGAGCATCAATCGCCGCCACGTGGATTGCAGATCTACTTTCGGCTTCTTGCAGTGCCATCTAGTCTCATTAATTCGGCAGTGAAACTCCCGACAGTCATTCAAGTCGCGCCCGCCCAGCTCGGTCCACGCCCTCACGCGGGTCAAAAGATCTTCGGCGCCGATTCCTTGTTCAGGCCCGATAAACCAGTACTTAGCGTCCCATCCCCCATACCCAAAGGACGAGCGGGCCATTTCGCGAAGATTTGCGTTCATCTGCGTCTTCGGCTTTTGAATCTTCTCTGGCCCGACCTTCCTCATCCGGCCGTCGAGGATCGCGCCCAGGTCCTTGTTATTCGGATTCGGCCTGACTACCTTCAACTGAATAAACTCCGTATCGCCGTGGCACTGCCACGCCGATTTTGCTCTTCCAGGTACAAAACAAAACCCCGGGCCAGATTCAGCCCGGGGCGTTAACCCGTCAAGTTACAAGTTGATTATCGGAAACCGGAGGACCGAAGTCAAGATTACGTGGGGAGGTCCCCCGTCCTGAACCTCCTCACCACTCTCCCTACCAGAACCAGGGAAAGCGGTGGACCCGGCGGGATTCGAACCCGCACCTTGTAACATGACGGGTTAATGTGCTGCCAATTACACCACGGGCCCTGAAGCCACCGTAATGAGCGGCGTGCGGTGTGCGCAAGGCCAGTTGTTACAAACACGACAGATTCCCGATCTGGCATTCCCGCAACAGGCCCAGCTAAGCCGTGCGCGAGCATAAGATCCTGTCTTCTATAGAATCGTCCCATGCGCAGGAAGAAAACGATGGGGTTGTTGCGAACCGGGCCTAAACCCTCGACTGAGGAGCGTTTGCGGTTGCAGCGTGAGAACGATAAAGGTCCTACGACCTCCGCGCTCATGTGCAAATTGAAGCACGTAAAGTCACCCGGGCCTTACACCCGCGACGAGATGAACGAACGCTAGATTCCTCCCCTCCGCCACTCCGCATCTTTCCCCGCCCTGCTAGACTCAAATGTTTTGGAGGCGACATTTTGCGGGCAGTCTACATCCTCTCCGCGGTGCGCACGCCGATTGGGAAGTTTGGCGGATCGCTGGCTTCGTTGACCGCGGCTGACATGGGCGTGGTGGCCGCCAAGGCAGCGATCGAGCGCGCCGGCATCCGGCCAGAGCAAGTGGAAGAGACCATTTTCGGCAGCGCACGGCAGGCGGGCGGCGGGCCGAACGTGGCGCGGCAGATTTCCATTCGCAGCGGCGTGCCCCAGGAAGTGCCGGCGTTTACGGTGAACAAAGCCTGCGCTTCGGGGATGAAGTCGATCGCGCTGGCTTATCAGTCGATTCTGCTCGGAGATGCAAGCTGCATTCTCGCAGGCGGCGCGGAATCCATGTCGCGCGTTCCTTACTATCTCGAAGCGCGCTGGGGATACCGTCTGGGCAATCAGGAACTGGTCGACGGGATGTATCGCGACGGGTTCTTTTGTCCCATGGCGAAAATGGTGATGGGCGAGACTGCCGAGGTGCTAGCCGAGCATTACAAGATTTCTCGCGAGGAGCAGGATGAGTATTCCCTGATGTCGCAAAGCCGCGCCGCGCGGGCGATTGCCGCCGGACGGTTCGACACCGAACTTGTCCCCGTGACCATCGAAGGCAAAAAAGGCGCAACTACATTCGGCCGCGACGAACATCCCTTCCCGGATGCAAGCATGGAAAAGCTCGGCAAGCTGGCTCCGGTGTTTTCAAAAACTGGAACGGTCACCGCGGGCAATTCTTCGGGAATCACCGACGGCGCTGCCGCGGTGATTGTGGCGAGCGAGCATTTCGTAAAGACAAACAACCTGAAGCCGCTAGCGCGAATCTCGGCCGTAACCTCGGCTGGAGTCGATCCACGAACGATGGGGATTGGACCCGTCCCGGCGCTGCACAAACTGGAAGAAAAGCATAACCTAAGGCTGCACGAATTCGGCTTGATCGAGATGAACGAAGCCTTTGCTGCGCAGGTGCTTGCCTGCGACCGCGAATTGAATTTCAATCGCGACCGGCTCAACGTAAACGGCGGTGCAATCGCCCTGGGGCATCCCATCGGCTGCACCGGCACCCGCATTACCGTTACGCTGCTGCACGAGATGCTGAAGCGGAACACCAGGCGCGGCGTGGCCACGCTCTGCGTCAGCGGCGGACTCGGCATGGCGTTGGCGCTGGAGAATATGGTGTGACGGCCGAGCCGTCATTTCGCCTGGCGGCGGAATCTGATACCGCTGCGCTCCTGAAGTTCATGAAAGCGTACTACGCTTTCGATGGACACGGCTTCGACGAGCAGAAAGCCAGCGTGGCCCTGGCCACCCTGCTGCGCAACGACAATCTCGGGCGCGTGTGGCTCATTCTCAATGGTGAAGCGCCCATAGGCTACGTTGTAATCTGCTTTAGCTACAGCCTGGAATGGTTGGGCCGCGACGCGTTTGTCGACGAGTTCTACCTGCTGCCGGAATATCGCGGGCACGGTTGGGGACGCAGGACCATGGCCTTCGTGGAAGATGCTGCCCGGTCGCTGAACGTCAGGGCGCTTCATCTGGAAGTCGTCCGGCAGAATGCGGCGGCGCTGCAGGTGTATCGCAAGCTTGGCTTCAAGGACCGCGAGAGCACCTTCTTATCGAAATGGATCGCGCGGGATTTGGCCAAGCCTCAAGGACAAAACGGGCATTGACTGGCGATGGAGGCCGGACCGTGCCGGTGTCCGCATTCCGATACTTCTGCTATTCTTCCTCCGTTCTTGCGCCGAGGTCGGCAACAAGCGACGGCCCGCCGGACGCGAAATCAAGGAGACTTCCATGCTTCGATTGATCACCCGTGTTTCGTGTTTCTGCGCTCTCATGCTGGCAACCAGCTTCGTAGCGGCACAAGCGGAATTCTCCGCGGATATCGTTGACTTGGAGAAAACGGGCACGCCCACTCAGGCCAGGATCTATTTTGCCAAGGACAAAATGCGCATTGAGTCGCAAACTGCCGGCGCCCATGGCGGAGCGGTGATCATCAATTACGCCACCCAAACCGGGGACATCCTGATGGCCCAGCAACATATGTATATGGAGATGCCAATGCAGGCGCAAACCCAGCGTATGGGATTTGCCGCCGCGTTCTTCCAGACGGGCGACGTCGAGAATGCCTGCGGCGATTGGCAAAAAATGGGGCACCAGAGCAGCACTTGCCACAAAATCGGCGGTGAAACCGTCAACGGCCGCAGCACGGTGAAATACGAGACCACCAACGCAAGCGGCGATGTCGGCCATTTCTGGCTCGACCCCAAACTGCGGTTCCCGGTGAAGTGGGAGGGCAAGTCGAACAGCGGGGAATTGCGCAACATTCAAGAGGGTGCGCAACCGGCGAGTCTGTTTGAGATTCCCGCCGGCTTCGTCAAGATGGATATGGGCGGCATGATGCAGCAGCCGCATTGAAGTTCGCGACCGCCTGCGTTGACGCTGCCGAAACGCCGCCACTATACTCAGAGCAGACCTCTGACGCCTTGGTGACGGAATGCCCCTTTCCGCGGTAATCGTGGACGATGAGCAACTTGCCCGCGATGAACTCGCCTACCTGCTCAAAAGCGCCGGCGACGTCAACGTCGTAGCGCAGGGGAAAAATGGTCTCGAGGCCATCAGCCTCATCAAAGAACACAGCCCTGATCTCGTCTTTCTCGACGTGCAGATGCCTGGGCTCGACGGCTTCGGCGTCATCAAGAAACTTCTCGACCGCAAAATCCCGCTGCCCAAGATCGTCTTCGCCACGGCTTTCGACCAGTATGCGGTCAAAGCGTTCGAGGTCAATGCGGTGGATTATCTGCTCAAGCCCTTCGATAAGAAGCGGGTTGCACAATCGGTGCAGAGAGCCCGCGCCCAGCAGGGAGCCGAAGGCTTGCCGGCCGAAAAAATCGACGCCTTGGTCCGGATGTTGCAGGCGCCCAAAGCTCAAACCTCGAAAATCCTGCTCAAGGCGGTGGGACGAATGTTTCTGGTGGATCAGAAGGAGATCTGCTATGCCTCCATTGAAGACGGAGTGATCACCGTCGTCACCGCCGGCCCCATGGGCATGGAGGGGCACTCGAACTGCCGCACCCTGGAAGAACTACTGGGCAGCCTGGATCCCGGCCTATTCTGGCGCGCGCATCGTTCCTACCTGGTGAACATCAACCGTATTCGCGAAGTCGTTCCCTGGTTTAAGAGTTCTTACCAGTTGCGCATGGATGATAAGAAGCAAAGCGAGATTCCAGTCAGCCGGGCGCAAACCAAGCGGCTGCGCGAACTTTTCGGGCTCTGAATTCCCCGCTCCTCCGCCGGCCTGCACACCGTTATTCTGTTCAGCGAGACTGGCGGCCGCGGCCTGTTCCGCGCTTTCGACCGTTGCCATCAGATCGTTAATCAGCCTGCCGGAATACAAACCAACTCACCCCGCTCGGATGGGGATCGATGACCGTGCAGCGAAACAACGGAGGGCGACCCCAGGTTTCAGAGCCGCCCTCCCGGGTGGGGGAAGGTTAAACTGCCAAAGCTTCCAGCCCGGTTCGGTCGCGAATTACCAGGGTCGCGCCTTCCAGGCGGATCAGCCTTTTTTTCTTCAAATCGCTCAACAGCCGCGTAACGGTTTCCCGCGAGGAGCCGATGCGTTGTGCCATCTCTTCGTGAGTCATGACGGAACGCAGATGCAATTCTGCCGAGCTCTGAATTCCTGTGGGAGCACACGACAACAAAAGCCTCGCCAGTTTTCCCGACGAAGAACGGGCCAGCACAAGATCGTGGATGTCCCGATATGCACCCTGGAACTCATGGCTCAGCCACAGGGCGGAGTGCACGCCCACTTCACTCTCATTCTGCAGCAGGTTCATCAAGTCCTGGCGGCCAATGAAATTCAACTGGCAGGGAGACGCGGTTTCCGCGGTCATTTGGTAATTCGTCCCGGAAATGGCGGCGCTCAATCCCAGCACTTCACCGGCTTCCGCTTGCTTCAGGATAAGTACCTTGCCTTCCTTCGATGTGGTGGAGAGCTTCACCTTGCCGGAGCAAAGAATAAACACGCCCCGCGGCGTCTGCCCCTCCACAAAAAGAAGCACTTCCGCCGGCATAACACTATGGTGGCTGTCTTCATCCATTGATCGCAGCGCCGACGGTGAAAAGCGGCAGAAAAAGCCCGCCCGGCTCACCTTGCAACCCATGCAGCTCTCGATGATCTCGAGACCGTAGGGAGTTCTCATGCCTGCCTCCGAACTTCGCCGGTGTCCCTGCTCCTCGGGGACATCCTCTGGATATTGCGGCCTCGCCTGCTGCGAACGCTCGAGTAAAGAGCGGGCATGGGCCCGGGTATCGGCGTGCGGGCTGCGCGCAGCGGAAATCACTTCCCAAGCAGCACTGGGGGCGGCACCTCGCTCCCACTCCAGTTGGCAGGCAAACAAGTACAGAGGATCAACCGCCTCTGGGTCGTTGTGGCTGAGAACTGTATCGTGCCACGGGTCCGGGCGAGATCCTGCCCCGAACTCATGCCCCTCTGCCCACGCTTCTTCGCGGCCGAGCGACCTCGCCCGCCACGCTTCACTTCTCGATATATCTTCCGCCAGAGCGGAGTTCCTGACAGGCTCCGGCAGTAATCGAACCAGATTGCTCGGCTGATAATTCCTAGCCACTAACACGGTTCACTCCTGATCCGGATGCGGCCGACGTTGTGCCAGGGTGAGGGCGACTCGTCCGTCCGCGTTTTGGGGAAACCTGCTCGACTTACTTCCCGATCACGGAACGCTGGTGCAATCGAAGTTCCAGAATGGCCCAATCCCAAAAGCGCTCTAACTCTCTGAAAGGAAAGCTCATCCTGCAGCCTTACAACCAGCGAGGTGCCGACCATTCGGCAACCCGAGCATGAATCGGCACTGAAGCCTCTCCCATTTTGATGGCAGTCTCGAAGTTTCCGGCAGCCTCACCGCCAGCCAGAGGCAGCTACTTGTTCAGGTTGTCTTTGCGAGATATACTCCCCGCCTGCGAGAACAATACGTCCGAGCAACGGGGAAAGTGAGGGCAAACTTTCATGACCGGGAGAAGCAAACTGGTTCTAGGCGTGCTCACCGCTCTGGCAATGATGGCGCTTACGTATGCTCTACCCAGGGGAGGTGGAATGCGCGATGCCGCCCTGGTGCAGTTTCCCCTCACGGTTGGCGTGTGGGCGATCTTTGTTCTGCTCTTCGTTAAGCTGAAATAGGGTGAACCTGAAAAGAGTGAAGCTGAAACAGGAACGCTCCTACCGCGCTAGTCGGTTTCCCGGCCGGCATAGTCCCGGCGCGTAATTCCCAGCCGCTGCATTTTCGACTGCAGCGTGGTGCGCTTCAGGCCCAGCCGACGGGCCGCTCCCGTCGGACCCGAGATCATTCCGCGAGTCTCCCGCAGCACGCGAATGATATGCTCGCGTTCTGCTCCCTCAAGCGAATGCTCGGCGGCGCCGGAGCTGGGTGATTCCGCCTGAAGATCAGCCAGGGGCGCGCGCAAGGCAGTTCCCTCGGTGAGAATGACCGATCGCTCAATAAAGTTTTCCAGCTCTCTTACGTTGCCCGGCCAATGCCAGTTGACGAGCGTGTTCATGGTCTCGCTGGGAACGGTCTCAATGCCGCGCTCCATGCCGCGGGCAAATTTCTGGACGAAGTACCGCACCAGCAATGGGATGTCCTCGCGCCGTTCCCGTAGCGCCGGCAGTCGAATCGGAAATACATTCAAGCGGTAGAACAGGTCGCTGCGAAACTCCTTCTCGGCCACGCTCCGGGCCAGCTCGCGATTGGTAGCCGCGATCAGGCGCAGATCTACTTTGATGGTCCGCGTCCCACCCAGCCGTTCGAATTCATGGTCCTGCAACACGCGGAGCAGCTTGGGCTGCAACTCCAGAGGGATTTCGCCGATCTCGTCCAGGAAAAGAGTGCCTTTGTCTGCGAGTTCCAGGCGCCCGATCTTCTGGCTGACGGCGCCGGTAAACG